>JBKPML010000036.1:0-10897 GCA_046732135.1 Actinomycetota bacterium | reverse complement strand
GGCAGCTGGACTGGCTGCTGCGGATGCAGGTCCCCGACGGTGCTCCGCTGGCTGGCATGGCGTTCCACCGGGTCCACGGCACGGAGTGGTCGCCGGTTCCCGGGTGGGCACACGAGGACCCCACCGAGCGGGTGCTGCACCGGCCGTCGACGCCGGCCACGCTGCAGTTGGCGGCAGCGGCCGCGTACGGCGCCCGACACTTCCTCGGGACGGACTCGGCCTACGCTCGGCGGCTGCTGGCCGCGGCACGCACCGCATACGCCGCGGCGGTTCGCCACCCGGAGCTCGGCGCGCCCGACGACCACGCCCGTTTCGGGGGCGGTCCTTACGCCGACGACGACCCCACCGACGACTACTACTGGGCTGCCGCGGAGCTGTGGCTGTCCACCGGCGACGAGACCTACCTCCAGGACATGCGTGCCTCTGCGCTGCATACTGCCGACGTTTTCGACCTCGCCGGCTTCGACTTCGACCGGGTGGCAGGGCTGGCCCGGCTCGACCTCGCTCTGTACGGCAGCCGCCTGCCTGATCACCACGACGTCCGGGACGGCGTCGTAGATGCCGCCGACCGACTCCTGAGGCTGCAAGCGGCGCAGCCATGGGGTCAGCCGTACGCACCTGGCGAGGGCTGGAATTGGGGCTCCAACGGGCGCATCCTCAACAATCTCGTCGTCCTCGTCGTCGCCCACCTCCTCACTGGCGAGGCCGGGTACGTCGACGGCGTTGCCACCGGCATGGACTACCTGCTGGGCCGCAACGGGCTCGGGCAGAGCTACGTCACCGGTTACGGCACCGACTACAGCCGCCACCAGCGCACCCGGCAGTTCGGGCACGACCTCGACCCAGCCTTCCCGCCGCCACCGCCCGGCGCCCTCGCCGGCGGCCCAAACTCCCAACCGCACCCCGACTTCCCCTACGATGAGCGGCTGGCCAACCTGGCGCCCCAGCTGTGCTACCTCGACGAACCCACCTCCGAGGTCACCAACGACATCTGCATCCGCTGGAACGCGCCCCTGGTCTACGTCAGCAGCTTCCTGAATCTGTCCCGCTGAGCGTTCCACTTGCGTATCTGAGTCACAGCAGCCAGACGATTAGCGCTGTCCGTTCCACCCAGTCGGGGCTAACTGGGTCAGGTTGAGGGCGGATGGCTTCGGGTACGTGACCCGTCCCGGGCAACCCTTATCGCGTAGAGGACCAAGGTCACAACAGCGATGATGCCGAGCAGCAGGCCGAGGTTCGCGGTGAAGTTCTGCAGCAGCATTGCCTTGCTCGGCGGCTGGCTGCCCTGCCGGTAGATCATCGGGATGGCAATCACCGTCACCGGCACGGCGGTGATCAACGCGGCCTGCAGGTAGCGGCGGCCACGGTCCGGAACGAGGCGGCGTAGCAGGGAGCTTATGGAGACCACGATCGGCGAGATCAGACCGTGGTGGATGACGACTGCGGCGATCAGCCACACCGCTACCCAAACCAGAGTCTGAATCGGGATGTGGATCAGCAGATTGACTATGCCGTAAAGCAGGACCAGGAGACCAAGAATCCCGAGAAGCAACCGCCAGAAACCCATTAGAGCACCTCGATTTGGGCGACCCATTTGGTGTTGAGCAGTTCGGGTCG
Source organism: Actinomycetota bacterium (assembly GCA_046732135.1). GTDB lineage: Bacteria > Actinomycetota > Actinomycetes > Propionibacteriales > Propionibacteriaceae > Microlunatus. The sequence goes on along the minus strand of JBKPML010000036.1, from coordinate 9,280 downwards.
GTTCGGCGCCATGAGACGCAATGGGTAGCCCTGGTCCAGGCTCAGCCGTTGGCCGTTGAGGTGGGTGGCGAGCAGGGCCTGGGAGAGCTGGGGTCCGAAGATCTGGGACCGCCTAAAGCTGCCGGCCCCGAATGAGACCACCGCAACGTGCGAGTCGGCATTGCCCCCGGCCTGCTCGACGACATCGAGCAGGCGCAGGCCGCGCCAGGTCGCGTCGATGCTCCAACCTTCGAGCGCGGCCACCGGGATCCGCTCCTCGTGGACCGCCTGCTGCTCGATTTCGGCCAGGGTCAGCTTGTAAGGCTTGGGGCCCTTGACCTCCAGCGCCCAGTCCGCGCCGATCATGCTCGCCGAGACCTTGGCCTCCTCGGCCGTGCGGTTGACCGGAACCCCTTGCGGGCCTTTGCTGGGTTGCCGTACGGCCAGCAGCCCAATCCGTTCGAGCGGGGTCAGCGCCTGTCCGATCGAGGTGACGACGACGATGCCGATTCCGATGGCAGCGGCGGTGAGGACACCGCGCCGGGAGATGCCCGGCGTTACCGGTGGTGACTGGTCGCCGGCGATGCTGTGCGACTCCGGGTTGTCCCACCACGGGACCTCGGTGAGCACGTCGCCCTCCGGGAGCTTGGTCTGCAGCCCGTAACCGATGTCGGGAAGCTTCACTCCGATGTGGAGCAGAACCGAGCCGACAACGACGTAGGCCAGGTAGTGGTGGACTGACACGAAGTCCCAGGGGAAGGGGTACCAGTTGAGCACATTCAGGAAGCCGGTAGTGAGCTGCAGCAGTATCGATCCGACCAAGATCACCAAGGACAACAGCTCGAGCACGCGCTTGACGGAGCGGAACGGCGGCCAGCGAAACGCATTCGGGTAGACCGACCAGAGCTTGACCAAGACCAGAGGGATCGTCGCGGTTCCGGTCGCCACATGTATGCCTTGGGTCACCCGGTAGCCCCAAGCCGGGCTCGCCGGCGCGGGCAGCCAGGACCACGGCTCGTACTGGTAAAGGCTCAGCAAGCCCGTCAACAACGAGATGCTGATCGCGATGGCCAGAGCCCTGCCCAACCGGGCGGTCAAGGCGGTCGAGCGCACGGTGCTGTTGAAGTGGGGCCACCACTGTGGGCGGGTGCGAGGACCGGACCCAGTGCCGGGCGGCTGCTCTGTGGTCTTAAGGCTGTCCATGTACGCCTACTCCGCTCGACTAGGTGTGTTCGGCACCGTTGCCCTGGATCCGCCGGTCGCTATCGGTGAGGTGGAGGGTGTGAGCGCCTCGCCATGCCTTCGTTTCCAGGTAGCCCGCGTTCGTCGCCGACAAGTGCACCCCGGTCGGCACCCTAGCCGCCACGGTTACGCCTAGCCGGGTGAGCTGGGCAGCCTTGTCGGGATTGTTGCTCAGCAGTGCCACCCGTTGTATTTCCAAAGCCTCGAGCATCTGAGCTGCCACCGTGTAATCCCGCTCGTCCTCGGCGTGGCCGAGCGCGAGGTTGGCCTCGTAGGTGTCGAACCCCTCATCCTGCAGGAGGTAGGCGTCGAGCTTCCTGTACAGGCCAATACCCCGCCCTTCCTGCCGCAGGTACAGCAGATACCCGCCAGCTTCCGCAATCCGCTCGACGGCCTCGCGAAGTTGTGCCCCGCAGTCGCATCGTTGGCTGCCGAAAACGTCGCCGGTCAGGCACTCACTGTGCGGCCGGACCAGGGGCACGGTCACTGCCGAAGTGCTCTGTTCAGACGCTTCCGCGTAGCGACCGAAACCCAACGCAAGGTGTTCGAGGCCGTCAACCAGTCCGTCGAAGGTCAGTACGCGCGCACGCGCCGTGTACCCGTCGAGGAACTGGAGCGGTATGACGACCTCCCGGCGGATGCTCGCGTTGGGCAGCTCTGGCGACATCAAACCTCCTCCAGTTGTTCGGCGCGGAATCGCCCCGAGAGTGCGTAGCGCAAGAGCGCAACATCACCCAACTGCCGCACTTCAGCCAGCGTTGCACGACGGCTTGGATTCCATGGAAATCGCCCGTCGCTCACGAACCGCCGGGCCGCTGAAGCGCCGACGAAAAAAGGCGCGACGGCGAGGTGCAGTTCGTCGGCAAGATCGCCAGTGAGAAATTGGGTGTGCATCGACTGGCCGCCCTCGACCATCAGCCGTTGCACGCCGCGGCGGTAGAGATCCTCGGTCATCGAGCGCATGCTTACCGGTTGGCCGCCATCGACGACGGTTGCCACGGAGCCCAGTCGTTCAGATGCCTCGCGCACGATCGGGCTGGCGCAGTAGACCACCTTCTCAGTGTCACCGGTCGCGAAGAATTGAGCCAACGCGTCGAGCCGCCCGCCTCGCGTGACGGTGACCTTGATCGGTGACGGACGCAGGCCACGGGCCAGACGCTCGTTGCGGCGAGCGGGGGAGCGGACCAGGAGCCGGGGTTCATCGCTGCGGACGGTGGCTGCGCCGACCAGGATTGCGTCGCATGTGGCTCGCACAGCGTCCACCCGGTCGAAGTCGGCTGCATTAGACAGGGGCAGCGGTTTCATGGCCGCGTCAGCGATATATCCGTCGATCGACATAGCGCAACTGAGCACGGTGTAGGGACGCTCAGCCACAGGCGCCCTCCTCCGACCGGCCGGCGGGCTGTGGATCCCGACCGCTCGTTGCGAGCCCTTCCGGTAGCGCACAGCCCGAACTGCGTCGGCGCGATAGCCAAGCTGCGGCAATGAGGGGAACTGCCGGTGAGATTGCAGCTAGCGAGAGCAGACCGTACGCGGTAGCCGTTGCTACGCCCTGTGCGGCACCTAGACCCGCAGCGCCGAACGCCCACGCCGCTACACCCTCACGAGGGCCCCATCCGGCGATATTCGTCGGCACCGCTGTGGCGAGCAGCATGAGCATGGCTAGTGGCAGCAACTGGACCGTGGGTACGATCGCGCCCGCGATACGCGCTGCCAGGATCAGCGTGGCCGTGTGGCCGGTGACGACCACGACAGATGCCAGCGCGATTCCCGGCCCCCTGTGCGGCGCCAACAAGCCCTCCTTGATGTCGCTGGCTGCGGTGCGAAAGGCTTGCGCTCCACGTGATGCTCCACGCGGCCCTCGACTTTTCAACAGCAGTCCGCAGCCGAGTGCACCGAGGAGAACGGTCGCAATCAGGAGCGCAAGCCACATTGGCATCCGTGAGGGCAGCAGGAGCAGGACCATTAGCCCGAGGACCAACTGCACGAACTGGCCAGCGGAACGCTCCCAAGCGACGGCTCGCAGCCCCCGGCCGACATTCCCAGCCTCGTTGCCATGGCGTACGGCTCTGTCAACGTCACCGAGCACACCACCTGGGAGCACGGTGTTGAGGAATTGCGACCGGTAGTACGCCGGGATCGCGGTGCGCAACGGGAGGGCAACGCCCAAGCCGCGTGCGACAAGGTGCCATCGCCAGGCCGCACACAGGGTCGTGACGAACCCAATGCCGGCCGCTAGCGCCAAGGACCAGCCGTCGACTGCACGAAGCCCGTGTAGAAACGGGCCGGTCCCGAACCGCCAGACGATGACCGTCACGATCGTGGCAGCTCCCAACCAACGCGCGACAGCCCCAACCGTCCGACTTACCGAAGACCGGCCCGTCATGAGGTGGCGGCCTGGGTGAGGACGTGTGCGATGCGATCGGTGGGCTCCTGCCAGCCGGACAACGTCGAGCGACGCTCGCGCGCCGCTTCCCGGAGGCGCTGCCGGAGACTGGCGTGAGCTAGCCAGTCCCGCAGCGCAGCAGCCAGCGCGCCGCTGTCACCGGGGGAGACCAAGAGGCCCGGCCGGCAGCCATTGGTTGTCCAGCCCAGAGCCTCCGGCAGCCCGCCAGCCGTCGTCGTAATGACCGGCAGGCCGCGAGCCAGAGCTTCGGTGACCACCATGCCGTACGCCTCTCCGCGCGAGGCGAGCACCAGCACGTCGGCCGTTGCGTACGCGCGGGCTAAGTCGTCGCCGGTCTGTGGGCCAGGAAAACAGACCCGGTCGCCGATCCCTGCTGCTTCGGCCTGACGTCGTAGGTCCTCGACGAACGCCGGCTCGCGGTCGAGCGTCCCGACGCAGACGCACCGCCATGGCAGGTCCGCAATGGTTGCCAGTGCGGCCAGCAAGATGTCATGGCCCTTGTGCGATGAGACCGCGGCGACACACAGCAGCTCACCGCCCCCGTCGGTCCCCGACGCCAGCTGGGCGAGGTCGACGCCAGGCGGGGCCACGTGAACCTTCTCCGGCGGCAACCCGTAGCGCAGCAAGAGCCGTTCACGGGTCCATGAGCTAGTGGTGATCACGTGCTGGGCGGCGGAGAGGACGGCACCCTCCCGCGTCTCGCCGTCGGCTGTCTGGTGGCCGGGTGGCTCTTCGCCGAGGGACATGTGAACCAGAATGACCAGCCTTAGCCGGCCCGCTTCGGGGACCAGGACCTCGGGCACCGTCGAGGCGATCAGGCCATCGATCAGCACAACGGCTCCGTCCACGATGCCGGCGATCTGCAGTGCCAGCGCGCGCTGCGCAGCCGCATCGGGCCATGGCCATGAACCTGGTGCGGCGTGCTCGACCACCCTCCACCCGGTAACGGAGAGGCCTTGGCAGATTCGGCGGTCGTAGACGTTGCCACCGCTCGGCTTCGCCGGGTCGTCGCGACCGGCTGGCATGACGACGTGCACCGCACTCACAGCGGTCGCTCATAGGTGGCCCAGGCGATGTGCGACTCATGCAGCGTGACCACGAGCCCAGCCAGACTTCTTGCGGCTTCGCCGAAGGCGCCGGCATGGACCCGGTCGGCGAGGCGATCGGCCACTACGCGGGCCAGGAGCTCAGTCGTGGTCGTCAGCCCGTTGAAGTCCGGCTCATCGTCAAGGTTGCGATAGCTCAGCGCGCTGAGCACCGCGTGGAGCTCCTCGGCTGCACGTCCGATGTCCACGACGATATTGTCGGCGTCGAGATCTTCCCGCCGGAAAGTCGCATCCACGACGTAGGTCGCTCCGTGCAGGCGCTGCGCTGGGCCGAACACGTCCCCCCGGAGGCTGTGCGCGACCATCATGTGGTCGCGGATCGTCACGCTGAACACGCTGGCCCTTCTTCGTCGTAGGTGATGATGTGGCAGAGCGCCGGCAGGTCTCCGGACGCGAGCCGCGGCATCACCTGGGGCAGCTCGTCGAAGCGGGAGATGCCGGTGAGGAGTGCATCGAAGGCCGGATCCTCCAGCAGATCGAGGGCGAGAGCGAGGCGGTCGTTCGTTGTACGGGTCCAACGGCGCGCCGTCGCGACAGTGCCTACCTGGCTCGCCCGGATGCCCAGCCGACGGGAATGAAAAGCTCCGCCTAGCGACAGACTGACGTCGGCATCGCCGTACCAGCTCAGGTCGATGACCGTCCCCTCCGGCGCCAGGAGGTCTATCGAGTGCTGCAGCCCCTGAGACGTAGCGCTCGTATGAAACACCAGGTCGCGATCATCGAGTGCGTCAGCCGGTATGGCGAAGTCGACGCCTAGCGCGGCGGCGACATCCGCGCGGGCATCGTCGATGTCGACAAGCGTGACGCGGGCCCCCGGGATACGAACAAGCAGCCGCGCGAGGCAGCAGCCCACCATTCCGCCGCCGACGACGGTGACCCGATCTCCGACCAGCGGCGCGGCGTCCCACAGGGCGTTGACGGCAGTCTCCACAGTGCCGGCGAGGACTGCGCGCTGGACGGGCACCGCTTCTGGTACGACGACAACGGAGCGGGCCGGAACGACATAGGCGGTTTGATGGGGGTGAAGGCAGAAGACGGTATGACCCTGTAGCAGCGGCGGGCCGTGTTCGACTATGCCGACGCTGAGGTAGCCGTACTTGACCGGGCCAGGAAAGTCGCCCTCCTGGAACGGCGCACGCATCGCCGCGTACTGGCTCGCAGGCACACCGCCGCGGAACACCAGCGTCTCGGTGCCGCGGCTGATCCCAGAACGCAGCGTCCTAACGACGACATCGTTCCGACCGGGCTGCGGCAACGAGACGGACCGGATCTCGCCGACACCAGGCTCGCGCAACCAGAACGCCTCCGCGTAACGGCGCGGGCCCACGCTCTCTCCAGAACCCGAGGTGAACCCCACCGTTACATCTCCCGTCATACTGCTGTACACCGTGGGAGACGGAGGCCGTGATGCGAGCGGTTCAAACGGGCCCAATAGTCGGCATCATCGGCCAGCTGGCGGTCCTGTCTGTACTGGCCGCAACCGTTGGATTGGGTGCCACGGGCTGGCTGGTGGGGATGGCGTGCGGTCTGGTCACGGCCGCCGGCCTGGTCCACGGGCTCACCTTATCCGGCAGCCGAGCGCTCGGCGCGGCCAACCGGGTGACGCTCACCCGAGCCACGCTCGTCGGTGGGGTGACCGCCCTGGTGGCCGACGCGTTCATCGGGCCGGCGAACGTGGTCGCGATAGTAGGGTTTGCCATCGTCGCGCTCGTCCTCGACGGGGTGGACGGCTGGGTGGCGCGGCGTACTGGAACGGTGTCAGCGATGGGCGCACGCTTCGACATGGAGGTCGACGCCTTCTTGATCCTTGTCCTGAGCATGTACGTCGCACGATCGGTTGGTCCCTGGGTGCTCGCCATCGGCGCGGCCCGGTACGCCGTGTGGGCGGCCGGCGGGTTGCTGCGCTGGATGCGCACGCCCGTGCCCCCGCGCTACTGGCGCAAGCCCGTAGCTGCGATCCAAGGCATCGTGCTCACGGCAGCCGTGGCAATCCCGCAGCCTGGCGTGTTGATCAACGTGGCGATAGTCGTTGCAATGGTCCTCTTGGCTGAGTCGTTCGGCCGGGATGTCGCGTGGCAGTGGCGCCGACACCGGTTGCTGCGATCTGAAGACGAGCTCGGCGCGAGCAGCGACAAACTTGTCGAACCCGCGGCGTCTCCATCGACCGTATGACGAATGCGGTCGAGACCTTAGACGTCCCCGGAGATCGAGGACGGCTCCGCGCAGCGGTTGCCTGGGCGATCAGCTTGTCGGCAATTCTGCTGGTCTGGTTTTCGCTGATCTTTCCTGATCAGCTCAACCGCCTCACAATCGGCGCCTTCCTCCGGCTTCCGGTCGAGGTTCTGATTCTCGTCGCCCTCGTTCTTGTCTTGCCCGGGGCGTTTCGCCGAACCATGGCCTTTGTGAGCGGTCTCGCTCTCGGCCTTGTGGCCATCCTCAAGATCCTCGACATCGGCTTCTTTTCGGTGCTGGGTCGGGGGTTCAACCCACTGACGGATTCCAGCTACCTGAAATCGGCGGTCAGTTTTCTCCGCGACTCAGCCGGCCCCAACCGAACCGTCGCGGCAGTTGCCGGGGCGATCCTTTTCCTGGTCTCCGTGCTCCTGCTGGTCACCTGGTCCGTCCTGCGTCTGACGAGGTTCGCCACTGAGCATCGGGCTTCCTCCGCCTGGACCGTGTCCATGCTCGCGGTCGTATGGCTTCTATGCGCCGCCCTCGGAGTCCAGGTGGCCGGCGCACCGGTTGCCTCAACCGGCGCCGCCGCGTTCACCCACGAAGAATCCGGCGCCACCGCCCTTCCTGCGGATGACGCCTTCGCCGGTGTGCCAGGTGAAGATCTGTTGACCGGTTTACGTGGGAAGGACGTTGTCATCGTGTTTGTCGAGAGCTACGGCCGCGTTGCGCTCGAGGATCCAGCGATCTCGCCCGAAGTGAACAAGGTCCTCACCCGCGGCACCAACTCTTTGCAAGGTGCGGGCTTCTCCTCCCGCAGTGCGTTCCTCACCTCGCCAACATTCGCCGGGATCAGCTGGCTCGCCCACAGCACACTTCAGTCCGGCCTGTGGATCGACAATCAGCAGCGCTATGACCAGCTTCTCCAGACCGACCGTCTCACGCTAAGCGCCGCCTTCAAGCGCGCGGGCTGGCGCACCGTGGATGCCGTCCCGTCGAATACCGAGGATTGGCCGCAGGGCATGTCGTTCTACCACTACGACACGATCTATGACCAGCGAAACATGGGATACGCGGGCCCCAGCTTTAGCTACGCTTCCATGCCCGACCAATACACGCTCGCCGCGTTCCAACGCAACGAGTTGGGCCGGCGGCACCGCTCACCTGTGATGGCGGAGATTGACCTTGTGTCTTCACACGGTCCATGGGCGCCGCTGCCGCGGATGGTCGACTGGGATGCGATCGGAGACGGCTCGGTGTTTGCCGACATGCCCGCTCAGGGACAGTCGCCGGAGGACCTGGTGGGTGATTCGGCCAAGACCAAAGCCGCATATGGCAAATCGATCCAGTACTCGATGAGCGCCCTGCTCTCGTTCGTGGAGACATTCGGCAACGATGACCTCGTGGTCATTGCGGTTGGGGACCACCAGCCGGCGGCGATCGTCAGCGGGAAGCATGCGAGTCAGGATGTTCCGATCACGATCATCGCGCACAATCCAGATGTGATGAGTCGGATCACGTCGTGGGGCTGGCAACCTGGGATGCTGCCGAATGCGCACGCTCCCGTTTGGCCCATGGATGCGTTTCGCGACCGCTTCCTTACTGCGTACGGATCGCAGCCCGCGACGCCGCCGGCGTCGGCCTCGCCCTCACCTCGTTGAGCGGCCAGCGCGCACTAGTGTCGGCTGGATGGACCACACCTTGCACATTGACACCGACCAGGGCCAGCGTGGCTGAGCTCGCCGCACGGGGTTGGTCGACCGCGCGCGAAAAGCAGCAGACCGCGGATGTCGTGCTCCTCCGGCACGGTGACACCAGGTTGTCCCCGGAGCTCCGATTTTCAGGTGTCGGTAGTGGCGATCCTGGTCTGTCGGCTACCGGTCGGGAACAGGCGGGTCGCGCCGCCGGCTCGGCCTTGCTGCGTGGGCACGCCTTCAGAGAAGTCCTAACGTCGCCAATGCTTCGCTCCCGGGAGACAGCTCAGATCCTCGCCGCCGCGCTGGGTGTCTCCATCGTCGTCGAGGAGGACTTGCGTGAGATGGACTTCGGCTTGTGGGAAGAGATGACATTCGACGAAGTCCAGGAGCGTTACCCCGAGGATATTCAGGAATGGAAGCAGTCGGCGTCGGTCGCGCCGACGGGAAGTTCGGAGACATTCGCATCAGTTGTCGACCGGATGGGAACCGTAGCCGAGCGGTTCGCATCCCGTTACGCCGGCGCTTCGATTGTGGCCGTGACACACATTACCCCTGTAAAGGCTCTGGTCGCGCATGCGCTTGGGGCACCGCCAGCAGCGCTGTTCCACATGGAGCTCTCGTCCGCGTGCTTCTCGCGGATCAGCTATACCGGAGGGGAAGCCTCGGTGCGGCTGTTC
>JBKPML010000035.1:0-14951 GCA_046732135.1 Actinomycetota bacterium | reverse complement strand
GTGGCGCGATGTACTGGTTTCGGGTCCCACTCGGCGGCATTTCGTACCCGGAAGGGTTCCGGAGTTTCCTTCAGCCGGCTCTCGAGAACGATCGGATCACGAAAATCCGGTTCGTTCTCGACGCCACGGTTGGGCCGATCCGCGGCGTCTGGAACGACCTCGTGCTGCCGCTGGTCTCGAGCTGGGCATCGAGCCGCAAGCAGGAGCTCGACTGGAGCGCCGATACCCACGGCGGCCGCATCGTCATCAACGGTGCCCGGGGCCGGACGCTCTCGTGGATCTTCGTCGACCTCTCACGCGAGTTCACCCCGTGCTTCAAGCTGCTCGTCCCTGACCTCGACAGCGAGGAGCATACGGAGTCGGAGGCGCAGATCTTTCTTTCGACCGCCGGCCGGACGGTTCGTCTCGGCGACGGCACTGAGCATGTGATTCGCGTCCCCGACGCCGTCCTCCGCATCCGCCCCGGGCAGCAGGAGGCGCTCCTCCACGCGCTCAATGCTGTCGGCAACCAGTGGGACTCGCAGTTCCCGTCATGACCTCGACACTCGAGGCGCGCGGTCGTGGCCTCCCGTCGCCATCCGCACCCTAAGGCGCGACTCAGAATCGGCTGGGATTCACCGGCTGGGTAAATGGATTGGTTGGTCTAGATCCCGCAGCCGAGAGCCGGAGGATCCGGTTCGAGCCGCAATAATCTCGGCCGCAATGCTCACCGCCGTCTCCTCGGGCGTTCGGCCGCCCAAATCGAGGCCAACCGGACTTGAGAGTCTGGACAGCTCGGCGTCGGACAACCCTGCCATCTGGAGGCGTTCCAGGCGATCACGATGGGTCTGTCGGGAGCCCATGGCGCCCACAAACGCGAGGCCGGGAAGCCGCAAGGCCAGTGACAGAACCGGTACGTCGAACTTCGAGTCATGAGTCAGAACGCAAACGACGGTCCTTGAGTCAATGTTGTCGGCCTGGTTCTCTCGTTGCAGGTACCGGTGCGGCCAGTCCACGACAACCTCGTCGGCGCCTGGGAACCGGTCGGGCGTCGCAAACCGCGCGCGGGCGTCGCAAACGGTCACCCGATACCCCAGAAAGCTGCCGACCTTTACCACGGCTGCTGCGTAGTCGTTCGCGCCCAGCACGAGCATGCGTGGCGGAGGAGCAAAGGACTGCACGAAGATCCGCACGCCATCCCCGCACTGCTGCCCCTGAGGACCGTAGCCAAGGCACTCGCTGCGGCCAGCTGCGAGCAGGCGGCGCGCATCGTCGGTGAGGGAACCAACGATTCTTCTGGCTTGCGATGCTCGAGAGCCTTCGGGTTTGCGCTCGGGACGGACGGGGATGTCCGACTCCTTCGGGCGTACGACAAGGCGTCGCCCTACGACGGCGGCATCAGGGTGCTCGACGAAAGTTGCGACGGCAACGGGTCGGCCGGCCTGCACATCGCCCGCGACGGAGTCGAGGCCGGGAAACGTCTTCGCGCTCACCTGGGAGGCGAACACTTCCAAGCTGCCACCGCAGCTCAGTGCAGGCGAGTACGGGTCCCCGGTCGAAATCCCGTACCGCACAAGTGCCGGCATCCCAGTGGCAGCGGCCTCCCGACTGAGCTCGTACACCGCCGCCTCGACACAGCCGCCGGATACAGAGCCGACCACTTCACCATCCGGGCCCACGACCATTGAAGCTCCCGGCTCTCGCGGTGATGAGCCGGTGATGGCGACCACAGTGCCCATGCCCACTGTTGCTCCGGCTTGCCACCAGGATGTCAATTCACGCATTACCTCACGCATGCGAAACCTTGCTCCTGATCACGTCGTCAAGACAGTCGACATCCCGGCCCGACGCAAGGTCAGCGCACTCCACGAGGGTCGGTGCCTGCCGACCGAAGTAGCTACGGGCGCCGACATCACCGTCGGCGGCCGCGAGAATACCCGGCCAGTGTGCCCTGCCAAGGACGACCGGGTGTCCCGGCCGCCCGTCATAGGTAGCCCGCGTCAATGTCTCGAACTCCGCACCCCGTGCTAGGACGCGCCGAACCGCATTTTCGCCCACGTCCGGGAGGTCGACCAACCTCACCACCGCTGCCGGCGCGTCCGGTGGGATCGCCAGGAGTCCAGTCCGAAGGGACGCACTGAGGCCGTCGCTCCAGTCGGCAGCGACCGCCACGATCACACGCCGCCCGGCCAGCAGCCTCTGCGCCTGCTGGTGTGCCGCCCCCAGAACCACCACGACTGGGCTGCAGCCGGCTGCGGCGAGGACATCGATTCCCCGCACCAGCCAGTCGCCGACGAGAGCCTTCGGCCAGCCCATGCGACGGCCCGCCCCAGCCGCGAGCAGCAAGCCGGCTGGCGGCTTAGTCCCACCGCCCGCGGCAGCACAAGAGGTTGCGAGCATCAACCGCTCGGCGTGTCGGCTCACTTCTTCGTTGCGGCGCGTTTAATCGCCTTGCGGATGCGGCAATACGTGCCGCACCGGCATACATTCATGATCTGGTCGATGTCGGCGTCGGAGGGGTGCGGATTCGACTTGAGCAGCGCAGCGGCTTGCATTATCTGGCCGGGCTGGCAGAAGCCGCATTGAGCAACGTCCTCGTCGAGCCACGCCTGCTGTACCGGGTGCAGGCCATCCTTGGGAGCAAGGCCCTCAATCGTAGTGACCGCCTTCCCCACGACGTCGACCGCAGTGAGCGTGCAGACCTGAACCGCACGGCCGTTCACATGGCAGGTGCACGCGCGACAGACCCCGACGCCACAGCCGTACTTCGGCCCGGTCACGCCGAGCAGATCGCGCAAGACCCAGAGCAGGGGCATGTCGGACGGCGCATCGACGGTGACGTCTTTGCCGTTGAGCTTGAATGCATAGCTTGGCACCGGCTCCTCCTCAGAAGTTGATCGGGAACTTGCGGGGCTTCGCGCCAGTGGCGCGGGCATAGGCGTTCGCCACTGCGCCAGCCGCGGCCGGAACGCACAGCTCGCCGACTCCACCGGGCGCGCCGGTTCCACCGACGAGATGCACGTCGCATACCAGCGGCGCGTCAGCCTGCCGGGCGTACTTGAAGTCGCTATAGCTGCCCTCCCGAAACGCGCCGTTATCCAGGTGGTTGCCCGCCAGCAACACGGTGCTGATCCCGTCCATGAGGCTGCCCATAGCCTGCGCCCGCAGCCCGGTGGGATTCACCTGTTGTCCGACGTCCAAGGCCAGAACGGCTTTGGTGACCCGCGGCTTGTCGCTGGTGCAGTTGATCTCAGCCAGGCATGCCGCAAAGGACCGGTACTCAGCGTGCACCGCAATGCCCTGAGCGGTTCCGGGCGACATTGCGCGCCCCCAGTTGCCTTCGGCGGCCACCTTGTCGAGCACGGCGCGAGCCTCGGCCGTTTTCAGAAACTTCCGGCGCGTTACGACCGCATCGGCTCCCATCGCCCGTGCAATCTCGTCCACGAGGATCTCTTCGGCCGTACGAGCCTGGGCAGAGTAGACCGACCGCCATGATGCGGTCGGCATGTCATAGGAGACCTCGTTGAGGCTTTCGGTGACCACTCCAAAGTTGTACGGGCAGGACACGCTGATGTTGAAGAACGCGGTACCGATCGTTGGGCTGACGTAACCGGCATCGATAAGTGTCTGGCCCTTGCCGCTCCCTGTGAGGTCCAGCTCCACGCACGACATGCGATGCTCATAGGAGAGCACATCGCCGCCGGCGTGCACAGCTCGCAACTGATGACGGCTGCGGGGCCGTACCCGGCCATGGCGCATGTCATCGTTACGGGTCCACATCAGCTTCACGGGGTTCCCGATGGCCTGCGACACCAGCGCCGCCTCGACTGCCGGCTCGTGGTAAAGACGGCGGCCGAAGGAACCGCCACCACGGGTGACGTGCACTGTCACCTGGTCAGCGCTCAGCCCAATGGCCTCCGCAATCGCCGACTGAGCGCTAGTCGGCGATTTGGTCGCCACCCAGACTCGTGCGGATCCAGCGCCGACATCGGCCACAGCACTGCCGACCTCCATCGGGGCGTGATTGACAAATGCGAACGAGAAAGCGCCCTCCACCGATTGGGTCAGCGGAGGTGGGGACGTCATTGAGGGAATCGCCCGGGCGAGTCGCTCCTCGATAGTCGCGTCCGAGACTCCGTCCACTGTGCCGGCGCCCCAGGTCACCTGCACCGCGGACTTTGCCTTCAGGGCCTGGTCAAATGACTTCCCGGTCACTGCCACCCCGCTTGGCAGCTCGGTGATGGCCACAATCCCGGGCATCTGGAGGGCCGCTGATCCGTCGTACGACCCAACCGTGCCCCTGAGCGTGGGCGGTCTGATCACGACCGTCGGAAGAGCGCCCGGGACATCAAGATCGAGCGCGAACTTCGCGGCCCCCGTCACGATGCTTCGGGCATCGATACGAGGCATCCCGGTACCGATGAGGCGGTACTCCGATGCTGGCTTCGGGCTGGTGGATACCGCCGGCAGGAGCACCTTGGCGGCCGCCTCGCTGAGGGATCCGTACGTCGCCGAGCGCCCGTCAGGGGCCCAGACGGCCGTATCCCGCGTGGTAAGTGAATCTGCGGACAAGCCCCATCGCTCGGCTGCGGCGGTGACGAGTCGCGCACGGGCCTCGGCCGCAACCGAGCGCACCGGGTCCCACAGCGAACGTATCGACGACGAGGCCCCGGTGGACTGTGCGGTTCCGAGGTCCTGGCGAGCGTCCTCCAACGGGACGTCGACGTTCGGCAGGCGCGCGTCGATCTCGTCGGCAACGACCATGGCGAGTGCGGTAGTGATGCCTTGCCCGACCTCGGCACGCGGCAAGCGGAAGATGATCTGGTTGTCCGGCGTCACCTGAAGCACGAGCAGGTGCTGAGCCTGCTTCGTCAGCGCCTTCATGAGGTCGCCGAAGTCGGCAAGGTTCTCCGGCTGGGGCGGGCTGGGCACTACTGCATGTGCCGTGCGGATCGCCAAAAGCGCCTCGGTGCTGCTGGCAGCCACTGTGAGCACAGGCGCTGCGACAACGTAGGTCAGGAACCTGCGTCGAGACAGCGCCCCGCCACCGGCCGCGCCCTCCGGCGGCACCGCGTGTTGCGCGGCAGGGGTCGACATCGAGCATCCTTCTCTGCGGGGTTGGTTCCGAGCAGCGTCAGATCTCTGCTCGACCTGCCGCTCGACTTGCCAGTTGCAGGGGGCAGCGTAGCGTGCCTTGATCGACACTGCCATCCGGGAAAGACCCAGACCATTAGGGTCAGGGCGTGGGTTTCAGCCGGGCACAGTTGCAGTCCTTTCGGGACGCGAGCGTTCCTGATCTCGTCGGCCCAGGGCTCAAGCTGCTGTTCGTCGGGATCAATCCGGGACTGTGGACCGCTGCGACCCAAACCCACTTCGCACATCCCGGCAACCGCTTCTACCCCGCCCTGAGGCTGGCCAGGATTATCGATCGCGATCTTGATCGCGCCGACGGCATGACAGACGCAGACCGGGCGTACCTTCTGCGTCGCGGCATCGGCATCAGCAATCTGGTCAACCGAGCCACCAGCCGGGCCGACGAACTCGGCGCCGCCGAGCTCCGTGAGGGCCAGGCGCGACTTGAACAGCTCGTTCGAACCTGGCAGCCCGCGGTAGTGGCGGTGGCCGGCGTGACAGCATTCCGTACCGCCTTCTCGCGGCCACAGGCCACCCTGGGCCGCCAACCAGAACGATTGGCAGATGCCGTGCTTTGGGTTGTGCCCAACCCCAGCGGGCTCAATGCGCATGAAACGATCGCATCGCTCGCTGCCGCCTACGCCGAGCCGGCAACCATCGCCGGAATTCTGAACTGACCAGGAAGGAGGCTGTCCAAGACCTCTCCGCTCCGCGACCGACCGGAAATTGCGAGTGTGCTGAGATGTGGGCTATGACTTCTGCCCCAGCCGAGCTGCTTCGCTACCCGATCGAGCAGCAGACGCTGGACAACGGTCTCCGGTTGATCGCAAGTCTGGACCACAGCACACCATCCGTGGCTGTGAATCTGTGGTACAACGTCGGCTCGCGGCATGAGGAGCAAGGCCGAACCGGTTTCGCGCATCTTTTCGAGCACATCATGTTCCAGGGCTCGGCCAATGTGCGGTCCGGACAACATATGGCATTGATGCAGGCGGCCGGCGCATCGGTCAACGCCTCCACCTGGTTCGACCGCACTAACTACTTCGAGACGCTGCCGACCGGTGGACTTGATCTTGCCCTGTGGCTGGAGGCCGACCGGCTCGGTTCGCTGCTGGAGGCGCTGACGCAGGAAAAGCTTGACAATGAGCGGGAGGTCGTGAAGGAGGAAAAGCGCCAACGCTATGACAACGTTCCTTACGGGGATGTGACCGAGCGACTGACCGCCCTCACGTTTCCGCCGGAACACCCGTACGGACATACGACCATAGGCTCGATGGAGGACCTCAACTCCGCCACCCGCGACGATGTTGCCGGATTCTTCCGCCGGTATTACCTGCCGAACAACGCGGTCCTGACCATCGCCGGCGACGTCGAGCCGCTTGATGCGTTCGAGCGGGCGGCTACTTATTTCGGCTCGCTACCCGGCGGACCCCTTCCCAATATGCCGCCCGATGATCCGATGCCGCCACTCGGCACACCTGCGGGCGATCTCCCGCGTGCCGAAACATCAGCCGTGGTACCAGCCGAAGCCGTCTACCTCAGCTGGCGCCTTCCAGCCCGTAACACACCGGAGTTCGACGCCCTGGACCTGCTCTTCAGCGTCTTGGGTCAGGGCCAGACTTCCCGGCTGCATCGACGCCTGGTCCGCGAGCAGGAGCTGGCCGAGACCGCCTCGGCCTCGGCCATGGGGCTGATAGGTGGGAATTCCTACGGTTTCGCGTACGCCCGGGCCAGGGATGGTGTCAGGTTGTCTGAACTGGAAGCTGCCCTGCTCGCCGAGATCGATGCGCTGGCCAACGCTGGCCCGACCGAGATCGAGCTGCGGCGAGCCAAGGCCCAGTACGAGCGGCACTGGCTACACGAGCTAGCTCGAATCGATTCGCGTGCCGACACCCTGGGTGAGTACGCGACGTTGCTGGGCGATCCGCATCTGATCAACACCCGGTTGGCGGAGGTGAATGCCGTTGAGCTTGATGAGGTGTCGGCAGCCACCGGGACATGGTTTGGCGTAGACAGTCGGGCGACCTTGGTCTACCGGAAGGATCAGCGGTGAGCGCGCTGCCGCAGCCGCCGATCGTCCCACCGCGGCCTTGGTCGTTCCCAACGCCGCAGCGGAGTCAGTTGTCGAATGGGATCGAGGTACGCACCTATCGGCTGCCAGGCCAGTACGTGATTGCTGCTCATTTGATCCTGGATCTCCCATTGAGCACAGAGCAGCGGGACCGCGAAGGCGTCGTGACGATCTGCGCCCGGACCCTGGATGAGGGTACCCGCGGCCACCCGGGCGAATCGTTCGCGGAGCAACTCGAAATGGAGGGCGCTGGTTTCGGCATCGACGTCAACTTGGCCGGCTTGCAGACGATCATTGACGTTCCGGCAAGCCGCCTCGGCATCGCCCTGGAGCTCCTCGCCGAGGCCGTGACCGAGCCGGAGCTGACCGAGGCGGACGTGCGCCGCCACATTCAGCTTCGCCTCGCCGAGATCGAGCAGGTCAGGGCCAACTCGTCGCACGCTGCAAACCTGGCGTTCCGCGCAGCTGTCTTCGACTCGACATCCCGAGCTTCTCGAATGAATGGCGGTGAACCGGAGACCCTGGTCAATGTGACACCTGATTCCGTCCGCGCCTTTCACACCGCCGGGTTCGGCCCGCGCGGCGCAACGTTGATCATGGCCGGAGACTTCGCCGACGATCCGGTGGCCCTCGCGGAGACAGCACTCGGCGGTTGGCAGAACCCTGAGCAAGGGCAGAGCGGCCCGCCGCCTGTCGAACCCGGCGAGCAGAAGTCGATCTTGGTCGATCGCCCGGGAGCGGTGCAGGCCGACATCCGGCTGGGCGGGTTCGGCGTCGATCGGCTCGATCCACGCTGGGCCGACATCTCGGTGGCCAGCTACGCGGTGGGGGGCGCCCATCTGTCCCGGCTGAACGCAGTGCTCCGCGAGGAGAAGGGATACACCTACGGCGTCCGAATGCAGCTCTCGCCATTGCGGACTGCTGGGTCGTACGCGGTCCAGGGATCGTTCCGAACAGAGGTGGCGGTCGATGCCCTGGCTGAGGCGAGGCGGCTCATGGACATCGGGAACCGTCCCATTACCCCGACCGAGGTCGAGGACGCCGTCGCATTCTTCACGGGTGTCACACCTCTGCGCTACGCAACCGCGGATGGGGTTGCCGACCAGTCCGCGACCCAGATCCTGGCCGATCTCGGTGACGATTACGTCGACCGCAGTCTGGCCGCCCTGCGAGAAACGACCGCTGAATCGGCCACAGCGGCGTACCAGTCGCTGGTTAACCTGGATCAGCTCACGTTGGTGGTGGTCGGCGACGCGGATCGACTCGCCGAGCCGATCAGGGCTATCGGCTACCCGGACCTTACTGTCATCGAGGCGATCAACCAGGCTAGCGGCCCAGCGCTCGCTGGGCCCGCGTTACAGCTGCCTCAGCTTCCTTGATCTTGGCCTGGTAGGTCGCCAGATCGCCGGCGGTCAAGGCTTTGTCTGCTGCAGCAAAGGCCTTCGCCGCCTGGCCGAGCGCTTCTGTCGCCGCCGGATTGTTCGGTTCCCCATTAGCTGTCGGCTGGCCGTCCGCGCTGGTGCTTTCATCGGTCTTGGCCCCCGATTCACCAAAGACCTGCTCCAGCGCCTGCTGCAACGTGTCGCCGATACCGACCTCCTGGCCGAACCGGACGATGACGAAGCGCAGCGCCGGATAGGAGCCGGTGCTCCCTTGCCGCTGGGTGTACACGGGTGTCACGTACAGCAGGCCGCCACCAACCGGCAGCGTGAGCAGATTGCCGAACGTCGCGTTGGACGCACCCTGATTAAGGAACGGTCGCAGCCGGTCGGCGACCTTCTCGTTGGTGGTCATGGCGTTGAACGACTGTCCCGGGCCGTCGATCTGGGTGGTGTCGGACATGCCGAGAATACGGATCTGGCCGTAATCGGGGCTGCTCGCATCCGCGTTCACCGCCATGTAGCCAGCCAGGTTGGACCGATTCTTCGGCACGAACGCGGTGGTCAGGGAGAAGATCGCCTGCTCGTCCGACGGCCACTTGATCGACAGGTAGAACGGCGATTCGAGGGTGCTGCTGGTTGCCCCGGCGATCGGATCCTTCGGGACCTCCCACAAGCTGGTGTTCTGGTACCAGTTGTCGGGGTTGGTCACGTGATAGCGCCCGAGGATCTGGCGCTGCACTTTGAAGAGATCCTGCGGATAGCGCAGGTGGTCCAGCAGATCCGGTGAGATATCCGACCTCGGCAGCACCACAGAGGGAAAGACCTTGCGCCAGGTTTGTAGCACTGGATCCGACTCGTCCCAGGCGTATAGCTTCACCGTGCCGTCGTAGGCGTCGACGACGGCCTTGACCGAGTTGCGGATGTAATTGATGTCTTTGTCGGCCTGGACAGCGACGGTGCCCTGATTGGTCTGCGCGTCGGCGGTCACCTCATTCAACGTGACCCGATTGCTGTAGGGATAAGAGTTGGAGGTGGTGTAGCCGTCGACGATCCAGACGATCCGGCCATCGACGACGGCCGGGTAGGCGTCACCGTCGACGGTGAGCCAGGGTGCAGCCTTCTCCACGCGCTCGCGTGGCGTCCGGTCGTAGATGATTTTCGACGCTGAGCTCACCCGATCCGACAGGAGCAGGTTGACGTCGCCGAACTTGGCGGCGTACAGCAGGCGGTTCCCCAGGCCGCCGATTGGCACCCCGCCCTTGCCGGTGTAGGTGTAGGTCTTCGGGTTGCCGCCCTCGCCGCCGCCTGGGGTGTCCAGCTCCACCGAGGTCGCGCCCGACGGTGCCCCGACGACCGAATACTCCCGCTGGATTTCCCCGAAGTAGATCCGCGGTTCGTGCTCGCTGATCTTGCCGGTAGGGGGAATGTCCTTGGCGATCCACTCCGGTTCGCCGCCCGGCTGACGCCTGTTGCCGTACGCGGCGACCAACCCGTAGCCATGGGTGTACACGGTCTTGAGGTTGTTCCAGTTCTTGCCCTCGATGCCGCTCTGATCCATCTCCCGAACGCCGACCACGGCATCGGTTTCTTTGTTGTCGATGGTGTAGCGATCGACGTCGAGCGTGCGCGGGAAGGAGTAGTAGCCGCGGACCTGTTGAAGCTGCTCGTACGCGGGCTGAACGACGTTGGGGTCAATCAGCCGGATCCCGGGCAGCGCCTCGGCATCGGCACGCAGCTGGCTAGCCACTGCCGTGGTCCGAGCCGAATAGTCGGTGATATCAACGTTTTGGACGCCGTAGGCGGCGCGGGTAGCCGCGATATTTCGCTCGATGTAGGGCCGCTCCTTCAGCGGCTCGTCAGGGCGCACGCTGAAGTACTGCACTGCACCCGGATACAGCACACCAAGGACGATCGCCGACAAGATCATCAAGGTCAGGCCGATCGTCGGCACCATCCACCGGCGCAATACCGCATTGGCGAGGAAGAGCACCGCGCAGATCCCTGCGATCACGGCGAGGATCGTCTTGGCTCGCAGCGTCGCATGATCTTCGGTGTAATTGATGCCGGTCAACAGCGGATGCTCGGTGATCTCCAGCCCGTACCGGTCGAACCAGTAGCTGATGCCCTTTACCAGAACGGCCAGACCGACCAAGATCGACAAGTGGGCCTGAGCGGCCGGACTGCTTCCCCGTCGTGGAGCAGTGAAGCGAATACCGCCCATCACGTAGTGCATGACAGCCGCGGCAACAGCGCTGAAACCAAGTGCAGCGAAGGCAAAGGACAGCACGAACCGCCACCACGGATAACTAAAGATGAAGAAGCCGATATTCAGGCCGAACTTGGGATCGTTCGCTTCAAAGGGCGTCCGGTTCTGCCAGGCGAGGTAGGTCAGCGCATGTCCGCTGGCCGCACCGCCGGCGAAGAGGCCCACGACGACGCCCAGCGCAACGATGATCCAGACGAACTTCGACTCCAGCATCTCGCGATATCGCTCCAGCAGCGGGCTGCT
This sequence comes from Actinomycetota bacterium, assembly GCA_046732135.1. Classification (GTDB taxonomy): domain Bacteria; phylum Actinomycetota; class Actinomycetes; order Propionibacteriales; family Propionibacteriaceae; genus Microlunatus. The sequence continues at coordinate 3,877 of JBKPML010000035.1, read as the reverse complement.
CGGATTGCCAGTCCGGATCCGGGGACGCATCCGATAGGCGATGACGGCGTTGGCTCCGACGGTCGTCGCCATGATGAGTCCGAACGACAGGAACAGGCCGATCCTGGTCATCAGCATGGTGCTGAACACCGAGCCGAAGTCGAACGAGCGGTACCAGAGCCGGTCGGTCCACACGCTGGTAAAGATCGCGAAGACGATAATCAGGATGGCGGCAATGATCAGCGTCGGCAGGATGGCACTACGTCGCCCGGGTAGCCGGATGCTGCTCACTCGTTCGTCTCCTCAGATGGACTGACCGCTGGTTGGCTCGGTCGATCGGCGCTTTCGCAGATGCAAGCGTATGCGGCCACACCGAAACCTGGACCGGGCACAACTGTTAAGGACAACGCGGCAGGGACGCGATTCGATCCGGCCTCTGCAAATCGCGAAGTGCCCCGAGGGCGCCTTGCAGCGTTTGCACGCGGATCAACCTCATATCGGTCCTCACGCCCTCCAGGTCACCGCAGTTGGCCTGAGGGACCAAGAACGCCGTGGCTCCGTCCGCTTCCGCGGCCGCGATCTTCTCCTGGATGCCACCGATGCCGCCGACGTCGCCAGTCGCCGAAATGGTGCCGGTGCCGGCGACGTGGCTACCCTCCAATAACGCGCCGGCGGTGATTTTGTCATAGATCGCAACAGCGAAGACCAGCCCGGCGCTCGGGCCACCCACTTGCTCGCCCAGTTCGAATGCGATGTCGGGCTCATATTTATAGCCGGTATTGACCGTGATGCCTACGACCGGAACTCCTGGCTGGGTAGTCGACTCGACGGTGGTCACCTCGACGTCGGTCTGGACCTTGTTGCGGAGTACCACGAAGGAAATATGATCTCCCACCTGATGCCGCCTTACCTCGCGGCCGACCGACTCGTTGTCGGGCGTTGGCACTCCGTCCACCGACACGATCAGGTCACCCGGCTTCAGCCGGTCATGCGCGGGACCGCCCACAGTGACGGCGAAGACCACCGGCATTGCCGTGACCTGCTCGTTGGCTGCCTGCAGGGCGGCGACCACGGCGTCATCCTTCGCGGTCTCCATCATCTCGGTGTCCTCGGCCTCCAGCTGTTCGGCCGACTTGCCGGGCGGGTACACGGAGTTTCGAGGAAGCGAGTCGCGATTTGGCAACCAGTAGTACATCAGCGCCTGCGGCAAACTGAGTCTGCTATCGACCGGTGTACTTGCCACGATGCTCATATCCAGCTGACCCGTCGTGGGGTAGGTCTGAATTCCAGAAATCTGGATTGTCGGCTTGCCGTCAATCTCGCCCAGCGTGTCGCGGACGCCACCTGGGCTCCAGGTGACGAACGGTATGGGCACGACGGCCAGCAGAATGGCGAGCACAACGAATGTGGTCGCCGAGACGATGGCGGTCCAGGTCTGCCGGGTCACGGTGCAACCAGACGACTGATCGGGCGGCTGGTCACGGCAATCCGACCCACTCGCTCTCTCCCGAGCTGAAGTGTTGCTCCTTCCAGATCGGCACCCGTGCTTTCAGGTCATTGATCAGCTGGGCGGTAGCGGCCAGCGCAGCCTGCCGATGGACCGCGCCGGCAGCGACGACGACGGCGAGCTCCCCGACCTCAAGGTGACCCGTTCGGTGTTCAACGGCAATCGCAATCACGTCGTGCTCTGCAGCGGCGTGCTCGGCGCAATCCCTCAAGATCGTCGCGGCGCTGGGGTGCTCGCTGTAGTCGAGCGAGGCTACATCCTGCCCAGTGTCATGGTTTCGGACAACGCCCAGGAATAGGCCAATCCCACCGACCTCGGGACCGGATACGGCAGCAATGAGGTTCTCGACATGTAGCGGTGCGTCGGTGATGCCGGCCAGCCGAACCTTGGAAGACACCCACAAACCCTAGCCGAGCGCGCAGGCCGTTGCGCTCTGAGCGATTCCAGCCATGACGCGCTGTGGCCAGGCGGCTCGCCGCGTACGGTTGAACACGTACATCGACGGCAGGAGTGTGGCATGGCCGAGGAGCGGCAGCCCGGCTGGGACGACCAGCCGGAGGACGAGTCGCAGTCCGGCTCGGAGTCGTCCGAAGACGTCTCCAAGCCGCCCTCTTCTGGCTCGCAGGGCTGGGTGCTCGGCGGCGGCCTGGGATCGGGTTCAGGGTCGGGTAGGACCGGTTCAGGCGATCCAGGTTCCGGCGCTGGGAGCGACAATCCCCTGGAAGCATTCTTCTCGTCGCTGGCAGGCGGCGACATGAATGCCTTGATGCAGCAGATGCAGAATGCGTTCGCCATGCTGGGCGGCACGGGGTCGATGTTCAGCGGGAGCTCCGGTGGCTCCGGCTCTGGCGTGAACTGGGCCGTCACCAAAGACACCGCCCGGAAGACAGTGGCGTCACTCGGGCCTGACCCAACCCCAGATGCCGCGCAGCGGCGCGCTTTGACCGAGGCCGCGTCCATTGCGGAGGTGTGGCTGGACGATGCGACCACTTTTCCTCGGGTGAGCGCGAGCGTGGCCGCCTGGAGCCGGGCCGACTGGATCGAGCAGACCATGCCGGTCTGGCAACGGCTTGTCGAGCCGGTCGCTGCACACATCGCAGAGGCGATGGAGGGCGCGCTGAACTTCGGTGGCGAGGAAGCATCCGCCATGCCCGGTTTGGCCGGTATGAAGCAGATGCTGCGAACATCCGGTGCAAGCATGTTCGGTCTGCAGCTCGGTCAAGGTCTCGGGCAGTTGGCGACCGAGGTTGTCGGGGCGACCGACATCGGCCTGCCGCTCAGCGAGCCCGGTCAAATGGCATTGTTGCCGACCAACGTAACGGCCTTCGGTGAGGGACTGGAACAGTCCAACACTGATGTGACGCTGTATCTGGCGCTTCGGGAATCGGCGCGCCAGCGGTTGTTTGCGGCGGCTCCGTGGCTGCGAGAGCAGGTGCTTGCGTTGGTCGAGCAGTACGCCGAGGGCATCACGATCGATACGTCCGCACTCGAGCAGGCAGTCAGTCAACTCGATCCGAGCAATCTCGAAGAGCTGAGCGGCACGTTGGAGGGTGGGCTGTTCGAGCCCCAGAAGACTCCGGCTCAGCTGGCGACCCTCGAGCGACTGGAGACAATGCTGGCTCTGGTTGAGGGCTGGGTCGACGAGGTGGTCAGCCAGGCGACCGCGAAATGGATGCCTTCGGCGACAGCGCTGGCCGAGACCGTACGGCGTGCCCGAGCCAGCGGCGGACCAGCCGAGGCGACGTTCGCAACGCTGGTCGGGTTGGAACTGCGCCCGCGTCGTATGCGCGATGCCGCCAATCTCTGGGCTGCCGTGCGCGCGGCGCGCGGGATGGAGGGTCGCGACGCAGTTTGGTCGCATCCGGACCTGCTCCCCCGCTCGGCAGATCTTGACGACCCGCTGGGCTTCGTCGCGGGTGAAGGAAAGGCGGATGGGACTGACGAGTCGTTCGATGCCGCACTGGCTGAACTTCTCGGTGATGCCGATTCGGACTCGGAGCCAGAGTCAGCTCCGGATGATCATGACGGCTCCGATGATCGTGATGAACCTGGCGACCAAGTCTGACCTTCTCCGGATCGATCGGCATGCCGACCTTGCAGCAGAGCTGCCTCCGGACGCTCCGCGCCTGGCAGCCGCCCGATCCCGGTCAAGATCAACTTCGGCTGGACTACCTTGATCATCTGGCCGGACGAGCCGACGGCTGGTCAAGGCACTGCCCTGGCGTCCACTTGACCGCCAGCTCGCTGATCTGCACACCCGCTGAGGGCAAGGTCCTGCTGACCTTGCACGCTCGGCTCGGGCGATGGCTGCAGACCGGCGGGCATCTGGAATCCAGCGATGCTGATCTTGCAGCGGCAGCGTTGCGCGAAGCCACCGAGGAGAGCGGACTT
>JBKPML010000034.1:0-4698 GCA_046732135.1 Actinomycetota bacterium | reverse complement strand
CTTGATCAAGAAGTCGCCGACGGCGCGCTGCGCGGGGTCTGTTCGGTCACTTCTCTCCTCTCACAGGTGTGCTGGCGGTGGGTCGGCTCTCGCCCGAGCGCCTGGTGCGCGGCAAGGTCTTCGATCTCCACGGGGTTACGGTACGAGGCGCGTTCGCGGGGGAGGGAGGATCTGTCAGTACACGGATGACCGCGCCCCCATACGGCGAGCCTCGGGCGCCTGACTGGTCGGGTGGCCTGCGACCGCGACGAGCGTGGATCGGATCGACAAAGAGCAAGGGGCAGACATGATCAAGCGCGCCCGTGGCAACAGCCGACTCGAGGTTTCCACGATCGGTTTCGGCTGCATCGGCCTCAGCCACGCCTACGGGCTCGACGTCGACGAGCAAGACGGCATCGACCTCATCCGCTCGGCCGTCGACCTTGGCGTCACCTTCTTCGACACAGCACAGGTGTACGGACCGTTCACCAACGAAAAGCTCGTCGGCAAAGCCCAGACCCCCGTTCGCGGCGAGGTTGTGATCGCCACGAAGTTCGGGTTCTCCTTCGACGGCAGCCACTCGACCGGGCTCGACAGCCGCCCTGAACACATCCGATCAACGGTCGAAGACTCCCTTCGCCGACGTCGAGCTCTCCGCGGCGGACCTCGAGGAGATCACCGCGGCGGCCGATCGGGTCGACATCACAGTCGATCGGTATCCGGAGCACATGCAACTTTGGATCAACCGCTGAACCAGATTCGAGGACTCAGCCGACTTCTGGGCGCATCGGTCAGTCGGTCGAGAGTGACGGCCAGCGATCCTGGGCCCAACGAAGCCACGTGGACCACGAAGCCGGCGGACTAGGTCGCCATCGCCCGGCCAGCTCTTCGGCATCCGGCTCAGCGAAGATCGCGCGCCAATTGTCCAGATCGGTCGGTGTGATCGGGAAGGTTTGCTGCGGACGGGCGGCCCACCGCGCATCGATCCGATCGAGCTGCTCAACTGGGTCTATCGGGAGATAGACGAGCTCGAACTCAGCGCTTTGGGTCTCAAACAGCCAGCGAATGGCGGCCCGTTCGTCCCGGCTCCAGCAGCCGAAGTCAAGCACGACGTTCGTTCCAACTCGGACGGCCTGCACCGCTAGTGAGAGCAGCCGCCCTTCCAGCACATCGCGTTTGCCGTTGCCCTCGGACTCACCAAACAATGGAATCATCCACTCATCGGGCGTCAGCCGCAGCGCATGGTGCTCCCTAGCCAGCGCTCGGGCCCGCGTCGTCTTGCCTGACGCCGGCAGTCCGACGAGCAGGAGCACTTTGGCCACCGGGCGATCCTGCCATGCTGGGTCGATGGCGATCGACCCTGACGCATCTCAGTGGAGCTGGGATCCAAGCCTGTACGCCGGCAGCGCCGCCTACTACGCCGTAGGCCGAGTGCCGTATCCCGCCGAGCTGGCGAAGGCACTGGCGGCGGCCGTCCCTCTAGACGGGACCGGCACGTTACTGGACGTCGGCTGCGGTCCCGGCTCGTTGACCCTGCTGCTAGCGCCGTACGTCGGAAGCGCTGTCGGCGTCGACGCAGATGCCGACATGCTCACCGAGGCCAACCGTCTCGCCGCCGCACTCGACATCGTCAATGTCAGCTGGCGACAGCTCCGCGCCGAAGACCTACCTGGTGACCTGCCGACGCCGATGCGACTGATCACACTCGCCCAGTCCTTCCACTGGATGGATCGACCACGGGTGGCAGCTGTGCTTCGCGCCATGCTCGACTCCGGTGGTGCCGTGGTCCACGTGAGCGCGACGACTCATTGGGGTGTTGCGGGCCCGGACAGTGGATGGAGTTCTCCACCGAATACACAGGACAAACCCATCCATTCGTCGGAACGAACTGGCAACGCGCCGCCGTGGCGGGCGATCGAGGACCTTGTGGCCGCCTATCTGGGACCTGGTCGACGCGCCGGCCAGGGCACACGCAGCGGAGGAGTCGACGGCGAGGACGCGATCTACCGCGCGGCGGGTTTCACCGGCCCCCAGCGCATCGCGATTCCGGGCTGGACGGTCGAGCGGACAACCGCGCAGATCGCGGCCGCGGTCTACTCGCTCTCTTGGGCTGCACCGCACCTCTTCGGCGCTCGCTTCGCCGAGTTCGACGGCCACCTCCGCCGGTTGCTGGATCAGGCGAGCAGCGACGGAGGTTTCGTCGAGCAGATGCGTCCGATCGCGCTTGACATCTGGCGCTGAGGGATCAACAGGGTGCGTGACACGCCGATCCACCGGTGGTTACAGTCCGGGGATGAGCCAGTGGATGGACGACGCGGTGGAGAGCTACCTCACTGGCCTGGCGAAGACGGAACACGAGGAACCGGTTCTGGTCGCGATGGAGGCGAGGGCTGCAGAGCACGGGTTCCCGATTGTCGGGAGGGCGACGGGTCGCTTCCTTGAGCTTGCCGCGCGAGCCATCGGAGCCCGCCGGGTGATGGAGCTCGGGTCGGGATACGGGTATTCGGCGTACTGGTTTGCGCGGGCAGTAGGGCCGGACGGCGAGGTCATCTGCACCGACGGTGATCCGGAGAACGCTGCGCTGGCCGAGGACTACCTGGGCACGGCAGGTCTGTGGGACCGCGTTCGATACCGGGTAGGGGATGCGCTTCATGGGTTCGCCGAGGAGGCGGGCAACTTCGATGTCGTGTATTGCGACGTGGACAAGGACGGTTATCCGGACTGCTGGCGCGCGGCGCGCGACCGCATTCGGGTCGGCGGCCTATGGCTGTGTGACAACACGATCTGGGGCGGACACGTCGCAACTGGAACCGATCGAGAGGGCCTTGCCGGCCTCACAGCTTTTATCCAAGAGCACAACCGACTGGTGGCGGAGGACGCCCGGTATGTAGGCAGTATCGTGCCGATCCGGGACGGCGTGATGACGGCATTGCGGATCGAGTAGTGCTAGTTCCGTTTGATCGTCGCCAACCAAGCCGGTGCACCATCGTCGTGGTATCTCGTCCGAAGCCTGTCCGGCTCGATGGTGGCGACATTCCATCCAGTGCCAGGGTTGAACGCCGCTTTCAGCTCTTTTTGGCTGATGGGGTGCGGGCCAGGATCGGGACCATCTTCGCTGAAGCACAACACATACAGGGTTCCATCGTGCTCGGTCACTGACGCGAGACTCGCCACGTATCCAGGCCGCTCCTGACCGTCGAAGGTGTGGAATAGTCCGCAGTCCAGCACCGTCTGAAACTTGCGCCGCAGGTGCGCCAGCTGGAAAGCATCAGCCACCGCGAACTCAATCTCGATTCCACGGTGGTGGGCTTTCGCTCGGGCGATCGCTAGTGCGGTCTCGGCCACATCAATGCCGAGAACCGACAATCCCAGTGAGGCGAGGTGAATAGCGTTCTCGCCGGTTCCGCAGCCGGCATCGAGTACCGCCCCGGCGAATCCGCCCTCGGATGCCAGCCGCACTATTGCTGGCTGCGGCTGGCCAATATCCCAAGGCGCAGGGCCGTCGTGGTACGACGCATCCCACGGCAGTCCCGTAAGCCGTTCGTGACTGGTTGGATGCCGACCATTGAACGGAGCGTCGGCGGGGCTTTCTGATGGCTCCGACAAACCTCGTTCCTCCCTGTATGCAACTGATCTTGCCATCTCAAGATCGCTGCCGGACTGTTGTCGGGTCTGGCGCCGGACGTGCCATCCGCAAGATGGCTCGCGGCCCAGGGTGCTATGACACCGATGCCTCGGACAGCGGCTGTTCAGGCGTAACCGGTCCAAGCTGAACCGGCGTGTCGTGATCTCCCAGTCCAGGAAAAAGGGTGCCCACGTGCTGAACGGCAATGGCGCCCCAGCGGAGGGCGGTGGCTAGTGACTCTTCGCGAGAAAGATCACGATCACGCGCGCAGAGATAGCCGGCGAGGAAGGAATCACCGGCTCCGACTGTGTTGACGACTCGATCGACCGGAGCCCGACCGTATATGGCGCCGACCCTGTCGAGCAGGAGGCCGCCGTCGCCGCCCAGACTGACCAGCACGGCTTCCGCTCCGCGCTGCAGCACTACGTCGGCCGCGTCGAGCACGTCGCCCACCGTGCGGATGCCGCGAGTCGTCGCGGTTGCCAGCTCATGGGTATTCGGCTTGATCACCGTCGGGATCTTGGCCTGGGGTTCCGATAGCACCGTTCGAAGTGCCGCGTCGGAGGTATCGAGGGCAACATTCCGGCCAGCCTGTTTGGCGAGAGCGATGGCTCGCGCCAGCTGTCCCGGGCTGAACCCACGGGGAAGGCTCCCACAATATGCAAGCCAGCCATCACGTTGACTTGCAATTAGCGCCTGATCGACCACCTGGGTGACTTCGTCTTCGCTCAACTCCGGTCCGGGCTCGTTGACCTTCGTCGTGGCCCCATCGCTTTCGATCAGCGACACATTCGTACGCACCGCTCCGTCAATTGGAATGATCCGAGTTTGAACGCCGTAGGCCTCCGCCAGCTGTGCCAGCTCACGTCCCGCAGGTCCGCCCAGTGGCAGCACTGCGACGGTGTCAGCGCCAACCGCGTGGAGCGCTAGTGACACGTTGAGCCCCTTGCCGCTGGGTTCTCGCAGCGAGGAGTGCACCCGGTTGATTCCCCGATGGATGAAGCGGTCGAGGCGCAGCGTGATGTCCAGACTGGGATTGGGCGTGACCGTAACGATCATGCCGACGGCAACGTCTCGTCCGGCTCCAGCACCTT
>JBKPML010000033.1:0-11603 GCA_046732135.1 Actinomycetota bacterium | reverse complement strand
CCGGTCCTTGAGGCGTTCAGCTATATCGATCCGGCCAGCGCCTGGTTGAGAAATCCAAGAATAGATTCGTCAGTCCTAGCCCTTCGCTGGCCGTAGGGGGAGCACCCGTCAGGGCTGGCTCGGCCGAAACGCTTCTGAGTGTGCGTGGTGGCGGTCAGCTGCCGTCGCTGCTCGGGGTCTCGACGAGGGGGGCCCGCCGGTTCAGCACGATGTGCGGCATGTCCCCGCCGTGGTCGGCCCAGGCGAGCCGTTCCGGCGTTGCCGCCGTGGCCTCGATGGTGGCCGCGCGGTCGCGGTCGAAATAGTCCCAGGCCCAGGTGAGGAATGCGTCAGTCTTGCTGTGCACGCCGCTGAGCAGCATTGCGTGTACGCCGAGCCAGGCGGCGAACGCGACCGGGCCCTCAACCTGGTGATGGCGCTTGCCGACCTCGGCCACGGCGGCGTTGCGGCCGATCATCGCCATGATGCCCTTGTCCTTGTACACAAAGGGTTCGGTGGGCTTTCCGTCTAGCTCACGGCGAATGTTCCGCCCGGCCCACTTCCCCGACTGCTGGGCCACCGAGCCCAGCTGGGGCAGCACTACCGCGTCGTCACCATGGGGAATGTTCGCGACGTCTCCTACGGCGTAGGTACCCGGGTAGCCGGCCACCGTGAGGTCCGGCTGGACCTCGAGGCGACCACCGCGACCGGGGGAGGGCCCGGCGGTTTGGGCGACCGCGGACCCCGACTCGCCGCCTCCCCAGACCACAGTCCGGGTCGAGATTGCGCTGCCGTCCTCGAATTGGACTCCGTCGGGCTGGACGGCGCTGACCCCCGCACCGAGCCGCACCCCCGCGCCGGCCTCGGTCAGCTTCTTCAGCGCGTACCCGTGGGCCTTGTCGGAGAACTGCCCCAACAGCGCATCGCCCCGATCGACCAGGGTGATCTGGCCAGGCACCGCCAGCCGCCCGGAATCGTGCAGTGCCACCATCAGCTCGGCCAACGCCCCGGTGGTCTCGACCCCGGTCGGGCCGCCACCCACGACGACAACATCAATCGAACCGGGCTCGCGGGACGCCGCATCGTCCATCGCGGCTTGCAGCAGCCCCTGCAGATGCAGCCGCAACCGTTCCGCGTCGGCCACCGAATACAGCGGAAACGCATACTCTGCAGCGCCGGGCACTCCGAAGAAATTCGGCCGAGCACCCGCCGCCATCACCAGATGCGACCCCTGCAACATCCTCCCGTCGGCAAGCCTGAGACTGCGTGTGGACAGGTCCGCGGCAGTCACCTGCACAGTCACCACATCGACCGAGGAGTAATCCTTGAAAATCGTCCGGTGAGGGCGGGCGATGTCCTCCGCGGGCAGCTGAGAGCTGGCCACCTGGTAGAGCAACGGCTGGAACTGGTGGTAGTCGTTGCGATCAACGAGCGTCACGTCGACCCCGGCATCACCCAGCTCGCGTGCACAGGCCACACCAGCGAGCCCGCCACCGAGAACCAGGACTGGTTCACCCATTGGAAGCGCCCTTCTCGTCTTACGTGGGAACGAGGGTCAGGAGATCTCTGCTAGCCGCTCGTTGACTATGATCCGTGCCGCAGCCTCGATGAGCGCGAGGTGGGAGAACGCCTGCGGAAAGTTGCCGAGGTGTCGACCGGTGTCGACGTCGAACTCCTCGGCGAAAAGCCCGAGCGGCGAGGCGACCCGTAGCAAGCGCTCCATCAGATCACGAGCACGCTGCTCCTCACCGATGATCGCCAGAGCGGACACGAGCCAGAACGAGCAGATGACGAAGGTCCCCTCCTTACCGGACAGGCCGTCGTCGGTCTCGTCGGTGCGGTAACGCAGCACGAATCCGTTCTCTGTCAGCTCGTCGGCTATGGCGAGCACACTTGCGCGGAGCCGCTTGTCGTCGTGGGGGAGGAATCCGAATATGGCTGCCAGCAAGGTGGATGCATCCAACGCATCCGTGTCGTAGTGCTGACGCAGCACGCCGCGCTTATCGACGCCATGATCGAGAATGTCGTCCTTGATCTCGGCAGCAGTAGCACTCCAGGTCGCCGCGAGATCCTTGTCACCGCGGATATCGGCCAGTTTCGACGCGCGGTCCAGAGCAACCCAACCCATCAGCTTGGACGACACATAGTGCTGAGGCTTGCCGCGTGCCTCCCAGATCCCCTGATCGGGCTCGCGCCACACGGCAGTGGCGCACTCGGCCTGCGACTGGACGATCGGCCACAGCCGCCGCGGCAGCCGCTGGCTGCGTCGAACATGCAGCAAGATCGAATCCAGCACAGCGCCAAACACGTCGTTCTGGCGCTGGTCGAACGCGCCGTTGCCAACCCGCACCGGTCGCGCACCGGCATAGCCGGACAGATCCTCGCGGATCGATTCGGTCAGGTCGCGCCGGCCGTCGATCCCGTACATGATCTGCAGCGCGCCGTCCTGGTTCGGCTCCAGGTCAGCCACGAACTGCATGAACTCGTCAGCCTCCCAGTCCAGGTTCAGGTAGTGCAGCGCCTGCAACGTAAAGGTGGTGTCGCGCATCCACGTGTAGCGGTAGTCCCAGTTGCGCTCACCGCCGGGGGTCTCCGGCAGCGACGTAGTGAGTGCGGCGACGGTGGCCCCGGTTGGCAGGTAGCTAAGGCCCTTAATAGTCAGTGCCGAGCGCTGTAGCGGGTCGCGCCAGCGGTGGTCAGGCAGCCGCGCCCGACCCAGCCAACTGCGCCAGAACCGCGCGGTGGCGTCGATGCGGCGGCCGGCCTCCGCGACGTCCGCCGGTGCGGCCAGCCCCTGGGCCCACGACAGCGCGCAGTAGCACTCCTCACCGGCGGAGAGTACGTGCCGAGCGCGGGCTCGGTCACCCTCGACCCCGAGTGCAAGATCGGTCCGCAGTCTGATCGCCTGGCCCGCACCGCTCGTATCCGCTGAATGCCGGCTGCCCTCCACCAGCGTCCACTCGGCCGGCGACCGGCCATAGTCGAACACAGGCTCACAGACCAGTTCGATCTCGACCGTGCCTTCCAGGCAGCGGGCCGTGCGCACCAGCAGGTGATCGCCGTCGTCGTCGGCAGGCGGGCGGGTGTGCGGGGTGATCTCATCCTCTGCCTCCTGCGGACCCATCGTCAGGGCGTCGCGGATCAGAAGCCAACCGGTCGGCGTCTTCCACGTCGTAGAAAGGACGTTCGTACCAGGCTCGTACACACGTGCGGAGGGGTGGTTGATCCCGAACGGCCCGAACCTGAAGTAGCCCGCCTGACGGTCGAGCAGGGAGCCGAACACGCTTGGTGCGTCAAAGCGCGGGACGCAGAGCCAGGCGACCGCCCCGTCCGGCGCGATCAGGGCACCGGTGTGACAATTCGACAGGAAGGCATAGTCCGCAATCGGCGGGAAGGGGGAGGGAGCTGCGGCGCTCTGCTCTCTATGCTCCCTCGGTGCCTTCGTGCTCATTGCGCCAACCAGGGTTGGTGCCAACCGCCGGTCCGTGCGGTCAGCTCATCGGCAGCCGACGGCCCCCAGGACCCGGGAGCGTAGGGGTGAACGGGAGGCGGCGCGTCAAGCAGCGGCTGCATGATTCGCCACGTCTCCTCGACCCCGTCCTGGCGGGTGAACCGTGTACTCTGGCCGACCATCGCGGCCTGGAGCAACACTTCGTACGGGGTTGGCCCTTCGCCGCCCTCCTCGGCGAACTCCATGTCGAGGTGGATGGTCTCGGGGGTGCGTGAGTCCGCGCGGCGGGCCTCGACCCTGAGCCTGATCCCGGTCGATGGATCGAGTTTGATGACAAGCTGGTCAGGCTCCGCTCGGTGATCGGCATCCAGGCCGAAGCCCAGGCGGGGCGGCTGCCTAAAGACGAGCCGAAGCTCCGTCTGGGTGACCGGAAGTCGCTTGCCGGTGCGGATGAAGAACGGCACCCCTGACCACCGCCAGTTGTCGATGTCTAGCCGCAATGCGGCGTAGGTCTCTGTGGTCGAGTCGGCGGCGACGCCAGGGATACTCAGATAACCCTCATACTGGCCCCGGACGTAGTTGGCAGGATTGGCCGCGGCGACCGCACGGAACAGCGCGACCTGGGCATCCTTGATCGTCTGTGGGTCACGTCCAGAAGGTGGCTCCATCGCAGCAGCGGATACGACCTGCATGAGGTGATTGACCACCACATCGCGCACCGCACCAACGGGATCGTAGAAATGGCCCCGATCCTCGACACCGAAGTCCTCCGCCATCGTGATCTGCACACATTCGAGATAGTTGCGATTCCAGAGCGGCTCGAACATCGTGTTCGCGAACCGCAGGTAGAGGATCTCCTCCAGGCCCATCTTTCCCAGGTAGTGGTCGATCCGGTACAGCTGGGACTCGTCGATGTACTGGTGCAGATCCTCGGCCAGGGCATGGGCGGAAGTCTTGTCATTCCCGAACGGCTTCTCCACCACCACACGCCCCGTCGTTGTCAGGCCAGCATTGGCCAGGCCCTTGACGACTGTGCCGAATAGGAAGGGTGGGATCTCCAGATAGAACACGGGGCTGTCGGCGCCCTTGATCGCCTCTGCGACCCGCGTGTAGGTTGCTGCATCGCCGAAGTCGCCCTGCACGTATGACAGTCGGTCCACAAAGCGGTCGAAAACTGTGGGATCGATTGACTCCCCGGCGGCCTCGATCGACTCGCGGGCGCGCTGCACCAACTGATCCACCGTCCAGTCATCGACCGCAACTCCGAGGATCGGGCACTGCAACAACCCGCGTCGCTCGAGCCGGTACAGCGACCGGAACGTCATCACCTTCGCCAAGTCACCGGTAATCCCGAAGACGACGAAGACGTCCGCGACCCGCTGACCCATGCCCTCCGGCTGGCCCCGCCCGGGCGCGGTCCGGCTCTCCACCGTTGTTGACATCGCTATCTCCTTGGCGTGATCGACCGGCTCACACCGGCCTTCCAAGAAGCAAACCACCTCTTCAGTCTTGGGTCTTCACCCGATCTGGGTGAAGACGTCGTCAGCCCAGCGGGACATCGTCGTCTCTAGCGCCCTAGCGGGAGACCAAATAATCAGCGTTCCAGGAGGGATCCGGCATGCCAGACGACCAGCACTACGACGTTGTCATCATCGGAACGGGAGCCGGGGGCGGGACGCTCGGACACCGGCTCGCCATGAACGGCGCGAAAGTGCTGTGGCTGGAGAGAGGGCAGTTCCTACCACGGGAGCGCGACAACTGGTCGTCCGAGGCGGTGTTCGTACGCGGGAAGTACCTCGCGCCAGAGGTCTGGTACGACCGGCACGGCAACGAGTTCCAGCCCGAGGTCAACTATTACGTCGGGGGGAACACCAAGTTCTACGGCGCGGCACTGTTCCGTCTCCGTCCGGAGGACTTCGGCGAGCTTCGCCATCACGGTGGGATATCGCCAGCCTGGCCGATCGCGTACGACGACCTAGAGCCCTACTACACCCAAGCCGAGCACCTCTACCTGGTGCACGGGCAACACGGAGTTGATCCGACTGAGGGCCCGGCCAGCGAACAATATGCCTATCCGCCGGTCTCCCACGAACCCCGCATCCAGCAGCTGAGCGACGACTTGGAGAAGCTCGGGCTGCACCCCTTCCACCTGCCGATCGGGGTCAACCTCGTCGAGCTGGAGCCGGGCCAAGCGGCACGCGAGAGTGTGTGCATCCGTTGCGACCGGGTCGATGGCTTCCCTTGCCTGCTAAACGCCAAGTCGGACTCGCAGGTCGTATGTGTAGATCCGGTGCTGTCCAAAGACAACGTCACCCTGGTCACCGGCGCCAACGTGCAGCGCCTGGAGACCGACGCTTCCGGGCGCACTGTCACCGGGGTTGTCACACTTCTGGACGACGGATCCACCGCCACCTTCACCGGCGACATTGTTGTCGTGGCCTGCGGTGCGGTGAATTCGGCCGCCCTGCTGCTCAAGTCTCGCGGCGACCGATACCCCAACGGGCTGGCGAACAGCTCCGGAGTGGTCGGCCGGCACTACATGCGGCACAACAACGACGCCCTGATGACAGTCTCCAGGGAGCCCAACCCCACGCGATTCCAGAAGACACTGGCGATGAACGACTGGTATCTGGGGGCCGACGACTGGGACTACCCGCTCGGCGGGATCCAGATGCTCGGCAAGTCCGACGACGAGGAGATCCGTGCACAGTCGCCGCGATGGGCCGGTCGCATCTCTCCGGACCTCCCTTTCGAGGTGCTGGCGCACCACGCCGTCGACTTCTGGTTGTGTGGCGAGGACCTGCCGCAGGCCGACAATCGGGTCACAGTCGACGCAGAAGGGGCGATCCACCTCAGCATTGACGAGAAGAACAACGTCGAGGGTGTGAAACGACTGCGCCACAAACTCGACGGGATGCTCAGCGAGTTGGGTATGCACGAGCACCATCTGCTGGACCGGAGCCTGTACCTGCACAAGAGCATGCCGATCGGCGCGACAGCACACCAGGCCGGCACCGTCCGCTTCGGCAGCGACCCCGCCGCGAGCGCACTCGATGTGAACTGCAAAGCGCACGACGTGGACAACCTCTACGTCGTGGACACCAGCTTCTTCCCCAGTATAGGAGCCGTGAACCCGTCCCTGACCGCGATCGCCAACGCCCTTCGGGTCGGCGATCACCTCATCGAACGCCTCCGCTGAGACCGAGCATGTTCATCACCATGATGCAAGCGTTCGGTGGTCTGTTGATTCTCGCGCCGATGGACGTGGACCCAGTTCCGTGGGCGCGGGCGCAAATGGCTTTTACACTTGCGTTTCACATCATCTTGGTGCCGCTGGGGGTGTCGTGGGCGGCGATGACCCTGATCGCCAACTACCGGGCGATCAGACGCGGCGACGGTGACGCTCTACGACTCGCGCAACGCTGGTCCAAGTACATGGCGGTGACGTTCGCCGTCGGAGCGGTGACGGGTACGGTTCTCTCGTTTGAGTTCGGCCTTCTCTGGCCGCAGTTCATGGGGAAGTGGGGAGAGGCGTTCGGCGTACCGTTCGCTTTCGAGGGTCTGTTCTTCTTCACAGAGGCCATCTTTATCTCGATCTACATCTACGGTTGGCGGCGGCTCAAGCCATGGCCGCACTTCTGGACCGGTGTCCCGATACCTGTCGCCGGCATCTTCGGCAGCATCTCCGTAGTCGCCGCGAACGCGTGGATGAACTCTCCTCAGGGCGTGACCCTTGACTCCTCCGGGATGATCGTCGACGTTGACCCGATCGGGGTGATCTTCAACGATGCGATGCCGCTGATGGCAGCACACATGGTCATTGCGGCCTATCTGGTCGGCGGCTTCTTGATCGCCTCGGTCTACGCCACAGGAATGCTGCGCGGCCGCCGGGACCGCTACCACAGGCTCGGCTTCATCATCGGCTTCACGGTGGCAGCCATCGCCACACCCGTCCAGATGGGCGTCGGCGACGGCCTGGCTCGGTGGGTCTATAGCAACCAGCCGGTCAAGTTCGCCGCCATCGAGATGGTGCCGCAGACCAGCAGCGATGTGCCCGAGACCCTGTTCGGCCATCTCAACTCGGTCGGAGAAGTGACGGGTGGCATTCCCATCCCTGGTCTGGCGTCCTGGTTGTCGGATCCGAGCACCGGCAGAGCGACCGTCGTGCAAGGCCTCGACACCGTTCCTGCCGATCAACGACCGACGAACCGGCAAGTGAACGTCGTTCATCTCGCATGGGACGTCATGGTTGGCCTGGGCACATTGCTGTTTTTGTTCACGCTTTGGTACTGGGCGTCGTGGATCTTCCGACGAGACATGCCTCGAAGCCGATGGTTCCTCCGGGTTGCCGCCGTTACCGGCGTCCTGGCCGTGGTGACCATGGAGGCGGGCTGGATAGTGAGCGAGGTCGGGCGGCAGCCGTGGATTGTCTACAAGAAGATGAAGGTCGCAGACGCCGCAACCACCAATACCGGTGTCTGGATCACCTTCATCGCGGTCGCGCTCTTGTATGCGGGTTTAGGCACCACGCTGATCCTGGTGTTGCGCGGGATGAGCCGCCGCGCCCGAGCGCGGCCGGCGCTCGAAGAGGCGGACGTCCCGTACGGGCCGCGCGAACCTGCAGAGATCGAGGCTGGCTAGGAGGGCCGGGTGAGCACCGCCGCCGCGATTATCCTGTTCGCCGCCGTCACGATGTACGCCATCTTCGGCGGAGCAGATTTCGGCGCGGGCTTCTGGGACCTCACAGCGGGTCGCGCAAAGCGTGGAATGCGGCCGCGCGAAGTCATCGACCACTCGATCGGCCCGGTGTGGGAAGCCAACCACGTGTGGTTGATCTTCTGCTTCGTCGTCCTTTGGACGTGCTTTCCAGAGGCGTACGCGTCGATCACCTTGACAATGTTTGTACCTCTCACGCTCGCGGCACTGGGCATCGTGCTACGCGGCGCCAGTTTTGCCTTTCGCAAAGTGGTGTTTCGAACCCGCGCCCAGCGCCACTTCGGAGCCATCTTCGCCGTTTCTTCGGTCCTGGTGCCCTACTGTTTCGGCGCTATCGCGGGAGGGATCGCCTCGGGGCGGGTGCCAGCTGGTGGCCAAGCCGGCGATCCGGTGACCAGCTGGATCAATCCAACGTCGATCGTTGCTGGCTTGCTGGCCGTCTCCGTCACGGCGTACGTCGCTGCGGTCCTTCTCACCTGGGACGCCGGGCGGCTCTCCGACGACACGATGGTCGCGTACTTTCGCATCCGCGCCGCGGCAGCGGGCATCGTGGCTGGAGTCGTTGCCTTCGTCGGCATTTTCGTGGTGCGCAACGATGCCACGTATCTCTTCGACGGACTCACGTCGCGCGGCCTGCCTCTGGTCGTGGTTTCGGTGCTAGCCGGGCTTGGCGCGCTTGTGTTGCTTCGGGGCCGGCCCCGTCCTGGTGGGCGGCTGGCAGCGGTCGTTGCGGCGGGAGCGCTCGTCCTCGGGTGGGGCGTTGCCCAGTGGGACTACCTCCTTCCAGAATCGCTGACGGTGTCGCAGGCGGCAGCGCCACCCGGAACAATCACGGCGGTGCTCGTTGCCGCCGCCCTCGCCGCGCTCTTGATTGTGCCGGCCTTCGCTTTGTTGTATGTGCTCGACCAGAAGGGCCTACTTCCGGACGAAAGCGTGGACGAGGGGCCCGAGCAAGCGACGGAGGTCACGCAGGCGTGATGGTTTGCTTGACTCTCCATCCGAGGGCTCTGAAGAGAGACTGCATCTGATGGCTGACTCGAACAGTCCGAGGAGTCGGGCAGTCCCCGAAGCGAGTCAGCATGCCGCTGCGACACCTGCCGGCGGAACACCTGTAATGGATCCGGTCGCCGTCATCCGTTCCAAGCAATACATTGGAGCGCTTACGCTCGCGGCGATCCTGGGTATTCCCATTTCAGCCGTCGCCTATGGCTTCCTTGCATTGGTCGCCGCGATGCAGCGATTCTTGTTCTCCGAGCTGCCGAATCTGATGTTTGGGTCCCCCGCACCCGCCTGGTGGCCGCTGCCCTGGTTGCTGTTGTGCGGGCTGCTAGTCGCGTTGACCATCAGATACCTGCCGGGCAACGGCGGACATTCGCCAGCATTTGGTTTTCAGACCGGCGGAGGACCCGCGACCGGACGCGAACTGCCAGGAATAATCGTCGCTGCCTTGGCCACACTTGGCCTCGGCGCAGTGCTCGGGCCCGAAGCGCCGCTAATCGCAATCGGCGGTGGGCTTGGGGCGCTGACCGTCCGCCTTGTCAGGAGGGACGCGCCACCGATGGCCCTGATGATCATGGCGTCGGCCGGCAGCTTTGCGGCGATCAGCACACTGCTCGGCTCCCCCGTGCTCGGTGCGTTCCTGATCATGGAGGTCGCAGGCATCAGCGGAATGACGCTGAGTCTGGTAGCGCTGCCAGGTCTGCTGGCCTCAGGCGTTGGGGCGTTGGTCTTCGTCGGACTGGACAACTGGACCGGCCTCGGCAGCTTTTCCCTCGCGCTGACGGCGGTGCCGCCCGCGGTGCCACCGACGTTGGCAACCCTGGCCTGGGCAGTGGTCATGGGAGTGGCAGCCGCTCTGGTGGGGTGGCTGATCCGGTCTGTCGGACTGTGGCTACGTCCGATCGTTCACCTGAACCGACTGCTGGTGACGTCGGTCCTGGGCCTACTTATCGGTTGTACCGCGATGGCGTACCAGCTGATCTCCGGACAGAGTTTCTCCCAGGTGCTGTTCTCCGGACAGGACGCACTGCCCGAGCTGGTCGAAAAGGCCACCGACTACTCGGTACCGGTGCTGATCTTGCTCATCCTGTGCAAAGCAGTGGCTTACGGACTCTCATTGAGCGCTTTTCGCGGAGGCCCTGTTTTCCCCTCGATGTTCATCGGCGCGGCAATCGGTATTGCCGCAAGTGGGCTACCGGGCATGAACCTGGCGGCAGGGATCGGCATGGGCATTGGAGCAATGTGCACCGCGATGCTGCGGCTGCCTTTGACTTCGACGCTGCTCGCCGTAGTACTGATGGGTGTCGACGGCGTGATAGTGACACCGCAGGTCGTCGTGGCCGTCGCCGTTGCGTTCGTGATCACCAATGTGCTCTCGGCTCCGGGTCCTAAGTCGCCAGAGCCCGCTTAGTTGGTCCCGAACGACGCAACGCGATACTGCTTCGGCATGCTTCGTCCTCCGATACAGGACTTCACCAAAGCGGCTCTTGAAGCTTCTCGCGCGGGGCATCCTGGCCGCCTACGTCGGAATCACGGTCGAGGACTTCGAGAAGTCCTCGACCGGGTAGACCTGGGACAGTCGGGGCGACGCTGCACAGAGCGTCAGACAACGATCATGGCGCAGGTGACGGGCCAAATCACCGGGGTGTCCTCGGCTGCCGCTCCGGACGCGCAATGACATTACTGATCTGCGGCAGAACCTCGGGAAAGATCTGGTGACCACCCGGGTGCGCTAGTTCGATGACCTCAGCACCTCGATCGCGGAGCTGCTTGGCCAGTCGCTGAGTCACCGCAGCCGGGATCATCGGGTCCCGCTCACCGTTGGAGATCACCACTAGGGTTCCGATGAGATCGGCTGCGGGTGGTTTGGCGTACGGGACCATGGCCGAGAGAAGCACCGCAGCTCCGAAAAGCCCCGGCCGCTCGAACAGCATCGCCGAGGCGATGTTGGCCCCGTTCGAGAATCCCACGGCAACCAGTGAGCCATCCTCAATTCCGTAGGCGGCGCTCGCGGTCACGACGAACTCAGCGAGCTCGCCGGCTCGACGATGGAGGTCCTCCTCGTCAAACACTCCCTCTTGTAGCCGACGGAAGAAGCGGGGCATGCCGTTCTCCAGCACCGTCCCGCGTACCGAGAGCACTGCCGCGCCGGGCGACAGCTGTTCCCGCAACGGCAGCAGGTCGTACTCGTTACCGCCAGTTCCGTGCAGGAGCAGGAGCGGCGATCCGGCGGCGGACTCGTCTGCCGGTTGGAACACGTGTGGCCGGTCGAGGCCGGTCTCGGCGCTCATGGCACGTCGACGTCGAGTTGAAGCGGCGGCAGTGAAGCCGCGATCTGTTGCCGGTTCGGTTCCAGCCAGGGAGGCAACTTGAGGTTGCGCCCCAGCTCGAGCAAAGGTTCGTCAACGGAGAAGCCGGGCGCGTCGGTGGCGATCTCGAACAACACGCCTCCTGGCTC
>JBKPML010000032.1:0-9386 GCA_046732135.1 Actinomycetota bacterium | reverse complement strand
TGGCCGCTGGTCCTACGGCTCATCCGTTACGTCAAGACGACATTTCTTTACGCCAAGTCACCCACCTGGTCTAAGCGAGGAGTCCTTCGCCGCGATCACCACCATTGCGCCTACTGTGGCGGGACCGCCGAGACCGTTGATCATCTACTGCCATTGTCCCGCGGCGGGGCGAATACCTGGTTGAACACAGTGGCCGCCTGCCTGCGCTGCAACAATCAGAAGGCCAACCGGACGCCGGCCGAGGCAGCAATGTCGTTGACTTTCAAGCCGATCATCCCGCACTGGCGCGACTCTCTTCACCACCGCAACCGCGGCTGATCAACATCGTGCGCTCTTGCCGACCGAAGTCGGTGGACGACGACTGACCACGATCATTGAGAATGCGCCCGAGCCCGGACGATCGGAAGCACCAGAAGGGCGAAGACCGTACACGCTGACGAGCTGGCAGCGAGGACGACGATACCGAGCGGTATAGCCGATATCTCCCCGGCGGCCCCGACCAGTGGCGCAGCGACAGCTCCGGCGATGAACTGTGCCAATCCGAAGAGCGACGAGGCAGCCCCCGCCTGCTGGGGATAGTCGGCGAGCGCCACCGCTGATGCGACAGGAAACACCATCCCGACCGTGCTCACCATCATGAACAACGCTGCCAGCAAGACCCGTAGGTCAGCGCCGACCAGAACGGCAAGCGCGACCCAGAGAGCGCCCGCGCAATTCAGCACCAGCGCCAAGCCCAGCACTCGCACCGGCGGCCACCGTTGCGCCAAACGGGCGCTGACTTGACCACAGCCAATGAGCCCAAGCGCATTGGTTGCGAATGCCAGCGAGAACTGTTGGGGGCTCAGGCCATAAACCCGCTGCAGGACAAATGTTGAACCGGCGATGTAGGCGAACATCGAAGCGCCGCTCAGGCCGGCGGCCAGTACCGACCCCAGAAAGATCCGGTCCTTCAGCAACGTCTGGAATCCCCGCAAGGTCCCCGACCACCCGCCGCGCGTCCGGCGATCCGCTGGCAGGGTTTCTGGCACGCCCAACAGGCCGGCGAGCAGCAGGATTGCACCGAAGCCTGCCAGGACCAGGAACATTCCCCGCCAGCTCATGATCTTGTTGAGCTGGCCGCCCAGCACCGGGGCAAGCACCGGCGCAACTCCAGCGATCAACAGCAGCCGCGAAAAGAAGACCACCAGATCCCGGCCGCCATAGAGGTCACGTGCGACCGCTCGGCCGATGACGAGCCCGGCGGCACCGGCCAGCCCCTGCACCAGTCGGGTAAGAACCAAGACCTCGATGGAAGGCGCAAAAGCGCAGGCCGCCGAAGCCAGCACGAAGATCGTCAGACCGATGATCAACGGCTGACGGCGACCGAAACGGTCCGACAAGGGCCCGGCGATGAGTTGACCCGTTGCGAGCCCGATCAGGCATGTTGTAATCGTCAGCTGAGCGGTTGATGTTGAAGCTTCGAGTTCGTGGGCAAGCTGCGGCAGTGCCGGCAAATACAGATCGAGCGAGAGCGGGCCGAAAGTCGACAACATGCCGAGCACGATGATCATCCGGCGCCGGGACGGCGCCGGATGGCTGACATTCACCGGCGTTACTCTGCCAGCCCGGTGCTCCAAGGGCGCGAGACTATGCAGGACGGCTGCGATGCCGGCTCTGCATCGCCTGGTGCGATGTTTCCAGGGCCGAAATCGCCGAAGCGTAGGAACGCTGGGCGACTCCCGCGAACAAGCAGTCGACAAGCGCAAGCTGCGCAATCCGGCTGGCCATCGCCCCCGAGCGAAACGTAGTTTCACGGGCCGCAGTCGTCAGCAGCAGATCGGCATATGCGGCGATTGGCGCCTTTGCGAAGTTGGTGACTGCAATCGTGGTGGCGCCGCGCTGGTGCGCTGCTCGCAAGGCGTCGATCACATCGATGGTCGTCCCCGTATGCGAGATGCCGATTGCGACGTCGTCCTCGGTCAGCAAAGCTGCGGATGTCAAGGCTAGATGTGGATCCGCCCAGCTGAACGAGATCAGGCCGATCCGGTGCAGCTTCTGGTGCAAATCATTCGCCACCAGTGCGCTGGCCCCAACGCCGTAGATATCCACTCGGCGCGCCGAGCACAAGGCGTCGACCGCAGCGCCCAGCGTGGTCAAGTCAACGGAGGCACCAGTCTCATGAATTGCTCGGGAGTCAGCGTGAGTGATCTTGGCCACTAGGTCGGACAGCGAGTCGTTCTGGCTGATCGTGCCATTGAGTGGGGCACCGGCCCTTTTGTCAGTCTCCTCCCACTGGGCGGCTCGAGCCAGCGCTATCCGAAGCTCCGGATAGCCGGCCAGGCCGACAGCACGGCAGAACCGGAGAACGGTCGTCTCGGAGGTCTGGCATTGCCGAGCCAGGCTGGTGATGGAGCTTTCCGAGACGGCTGCCGGATCCGCCAACACGGCGCGCGCAACCCGCTGTTCGGCCGGCCGCAGGTTTGGCACCGCGCCGCGGACGCGGATCAGGACGGACAGGGCCGGCGTGTGCGCATCACGTTCGGCGACCCTCCGGTCTTCGCTCACGGAACCCCCGTTACTCGCGTGCGTACTTCCTGAGCCTACTCGTGAGAAACCTTCACCACCGGCGAACGGGGGAACCTGCTCCCGCAGGAGCGCGGTACCTTGACGTCGCCAAACCTAACCGAAAAGGAGCCATGGCCAGCTGGGATCCGGCGACCTATCTGCGATTCGCCGACGAGCGGTCTAGGCCATTTTTCGACCTCCTCGCCCGAGTGGCGGCTCCTGATCCGCAGATGGTCGTTGATCTTGGTTGCGGGCCGGGCAATTTGACGACGCGGCTGGCGGATCGGTGGCCCGGCGCGTACGTGGTCGGTATCGACTCCTCAGCCGAGATGATCGAGAAGGCGACCGAACACCGCGTTGATCGCGTCCAGTTCCTGCTCGCTGATCTTCGTGAGTGGCGGCCGACGAGCCCCGTTGATATAATTCTCAGCAACGCAACCCTTCAATGGGTGCCGGGGCATCGTGATCTGCTGCCCCGATGGATCGACAATCTGGCCCATGATGGCTGGCTCGCATTCCAGGTGCCCGGCAACTTCGCCGAACCCAGTCATCGGCTGCTTCGCGAGCTGGCGGCTGACGAGCGGTTTGCCGAGTTCGCTGCGGCGATCGAGTGGCCCGAAGTGGCCGAACCGGTCGAGTACCTCGGTGATCTGGCCCGGCTCGGTTGTCAGGTTGAGGTGTGGGAGACCACATACCTTCATGTGTTGGCCGGATCGGATCCGGTTTTCGAATGGATCTCCGGTACGGGCGCCCGACCGATTCTGGAGGCGCTGCCGGACCCACAGCGAGAGGAGTTCGTCTCCGAGTACACCTCGGCGCTTCGGGACGCCTACCCGCGCCATCCGTACGGCACAGTCCTGCCCTACCGACGCATCTTCGTGGTCGCGCAGCTAGCCGGTGCGCGCGCGTAGCTGAGCGGGCAGGCGCAACCCGCTGCGACCAAGCTCGATTTCTGCAAGCTTGGTGATTACGGCGGAATCCCCCGACCTCCAGGCCCCAACAGGATCGTCGCTGATCGCGGCGAGAACGTGCATCGGCTCGCATGCCATGGCCCGCAGAGCGAAAAGGTCCAGATCGGCGTCCGAGTCGATGAATTTCTGAGCTGCACGGGACTGCTGCCAGAACCGGAACCGACGTGGAAGCCAGAATGCGATGACCACGCTGACCGGGATGAGGAACACCAGCCAGCCAATGACATTGGCAAGTTGCTCGATGTTGGCTACCTGGTGGTCGGCCGAGGCGATCACCCCAGCCATCGTGGTGGCTGCCGCGTCGAACGGGCGGCGCAATTGGTCGCCGACACCCGGTACGTTGGCTGCCTGCTCAGCAGCCTCCTGGAAGTTCTCGGCGAGCCTTGCCGCCGTACGAGACGTCTCCCGAGCCGGTACGGCAACCAGGGAGATCATCTGGTGGATGAAATTGCCGACCAGTGCCCAGGCCACGCCCCATAGCAGCACCAACAGATCACCCACGAGCTGGCCGATCAGCTTGCCGGGGCGCTGCGCGTAGATTCCCATGATCGGGAGACTACGCGGCCTCTGATCCGGAAAGGTCCCGCTGAGCTCGCGACACCCTTTGAGCCGATGGTCGCGATCACTCGCACGGTGGGCAAGATAGGCCGGTGCGTTACAGAGCCGTCCTTGCAGTGTTGCTGGCGATTGGTTGTGCCGCCGCGGGATGTACTCGCGGTGGGACTGTCCCTACGCCATCGCTGGAGAACGACACCGCCGCCCGGGCCGCTGCAGAGCTCGCCGCCGGACTCGCCAAGAAGGACGTGTCCTCTCTGGAATTCACCGGCGCTAACAGCGCCATCGTCAATGAAGAGCTGTCAGAACTGATCGCTGGTATGGGGCCGCTCAGCCCCTCGGTGCAGGTCGGCCAGGTCGATGATCACGACAAAGCGGCAACCGCCCGGTTGAACATCAGCTGGACCTTCCCTGGCGTGCCGACTTCGTGGGCGTACGAGACGACGGCCCAACTGGTCGAAGAGACCGGCCGATGGAAGACGAGCTGGCAGCCAGCCATCGTGCAACCAGATCTTGACGAGACCAACCGGTTGAGCCAACACCGGCTCTACCCGAAGCGCGGAGAGATCCTGGGGGACGGCGGAATCCCCATCGTGAGTTTGCGCGCAGTGGTCGGCATCGGGATAGACAAGGCTGGCGTGAGCCCGGATCAGGCGAAATCCTCAGCGACTCGGCTGGCCAAGTTAGTTGGGATCGACGCCAGGGCGTACGCCGCCAAGGTCAAGTCGGCTGGATCTGGAGCCTTTGTCGAGGCCATTGTCTTCCGGAGCGACGCGGCCGAGCTGCCATCGGAGTCGAAGGTGCGGGCAATCCCTGGTGCGCTGGCGCTTGAGGACCAGCAAATGCTCGCCCCGAACCGGGAGTTCGCACGACCAATCCTCGGTACGGTGGGCGATGCGACCAAGGAGATCGTCGATGCATCCAATGGTGCGGTGGTAGCCGGCGACCAGGTGGGTTTGTCCGGCTTGCAGCGGCGCTATGACTCCCAGCTCCGCGGGACTCCGGGCGTACGTGTGGAGATTGCGGCACGCAAATCGGCGACCGGCGCAACCCCATCATCCTCGGCGACCCCTGCCGGTGAGTCCGCGACCCCGGCCACTGGGTCAGCGACTGATGCCAGACCCGTGTTCGAGGTCGGACCGGTCGCGGGCAAGCGGCTGGACATCACGCTCGTGCCTCACTTGCAAAGGCTCGCGGAAAAGACGCTGTCCAAGACCAAATCCGCGAGCGCCATCGTCGCGATCCGCCCGTCGACCGGAGCGATTTTGGCGGCGGGCAACAGCGCGGCAACCAAGGGCCAGTCTGTGGCGACGATCGGCCAGATGGCCCCAGGCTCGACGTTCAAGGTCGTGAGTGCACTCGGTTTGCTACGAGCTGGCCTGACGCCAACCTCTGCGGTGAGCTGCCCCGCGAGCGTGACGGTCAATGGCCGAAGGTTTCGGAACTACAGCGACTACCCGAGCGATCAACTGGGTCAGATCACGCTGCGCACCGCTCTGGCCCAGTCCTGCAACACCGCGTTCATCGGGCAACGTGACAAGCTTCGAGACGGTGACTTGGCCGATGCCGCTGCCTCATTAGGCGTCGGAGTTGACTACGACGTGGGATTTCCGTCGTTCTTTGGCTCTGTGCCGACAGACAAGACCGAGACCGGTCGTGCGGCGGCCGTGATCGGTCAGGGCAAGATCGAGGCTTCGCCGATGGCCATGGCGTCTGTTGTCGCATCGGTTGCAGCTGGCCGGTCGGTGCTGCCGCATCTCATTGCAGGTCGGGAGCCCAACTCTAAGGCGAAGGCGCTCACATCCAACGAGGCAGCCGAGCTGCGATCCATGATGCGCAGCGTCGTGACGGATGGCAGCGGTCGTGTGCTGCTCGCCGAGGATGGGCCGCCTATCATCGCCAAGACGGGCACGGCCGAATACGGGACCTCAAAGCCGTTGAAGACCCATGCCTGGATGATTGCCGCGCAAGGCGATCTTGCTGTCGCCGTCTTCGTCAACGACGGCAAGTCGGGCTCGAAGACCGCCGGACCGCTGCTCGCGAAGTTTCTTGGTGGGGCTCATTAAAGGTCTTGGAGGTTAGCCGCGCGCTTGTCGGGCACTGCGCTCGGCCAGGCGCCCGTTGCCGCAACGGATATCGGTTGGAAAGCACGCAATTTTCATTCAATCCGGATCCGTCGGTGGACATGGCCGTCGGGACGGCGGTACCACGGCCCGCCACCCGACAGCCGTTCCGTCCACCAGCCCGGCGGCCTCCAACGCACCGAGATGCGCCAGGCATTCCGGCACAGTGACGCCGGCGGCCAATGCCACCGCGCCAACACTGGCCCGTCGCCGTCGCGGCACTGCCTCGAAGACAGCCAACCGAACCTCGTCGAGGTCATCGGTCGGGCGGTTCGCGCCGTGCGGCACGGCGACCATGTTTTGGCCTATGTCCGACACAATTTCCAGCACATCGGCAGCAGACGTGACGAGAGAGGCCTGCCCGCTTCGGATCATCAGATGTGGCCCCGCCGACATCGCGGAGTGCACGGGTCCAGGCACCGCCATCAGCTGTCGTGAACACTCCACGGCCCACGTCGCAGTGTTGCGCGCACCCGAGCGCACTGCCGCTTCCACGACGACCGTACCCTTTGCCAGCGCCGCGATCAGTCGGTTCCGGGCGAGAAAGCGGATCCGGGTCGGATGGGCGCCGGGAGGCAGTTCAGAGACCAGCAGATGATCTTTGGCCAGGGCGGCGAATAACTTGCCGTTGCCAGGCGGATACGCCACGTCGACGCCGTTCGCCACAACGCACAACGCTGGTCCACCCGTGACGAGGGCACCGCCATGGGCGGCGGCGTCGATCCCGTACGCGCCACCAGAAATCACCGTCATCCCATGGGCCGCAAGGTCGGCCGCCATGTCCGTGGCAACCCTTGCTCCGTAGCTCGTCGATGCCCGTGCGCCGACCACCGCGACCGAGCGTTCGATCAAGGTAACCAGATTTCCCGGACCCCGAAGCCACAAGCCGAACGGCACTCCGCCTCGCTGCTGGACCGTTTGGCAGTGCCGCAGATCGTCCAGGGCCTTGGGCCACTCCTGGTCTGCGGGCGTCACGAAACGCACCGCTCCGTTTTCGGCGATGCGTGACATGGCGTCAATGTCTGCTGCCGCGGCGCGCCGTGCCAGAGGCACGCCAAAGCCGCCCTCAATCAGCTGTGCCCAGGTCGAATGGGCGCCCAACCGATCGACCGCATCGGCGAGATTCGGATCGCCGCCCTCCACTACGCAGCTCAATGCCAACCGGGCCATGCGCTCCGAAAGTGCCACCTAGATCCCCGATCCGGTCTCGCCGGAAAGATCGCCCCGACGCATGGCAAGTGCAACGGCAAGATCATCTCGAGCCGGATGGTCACGGTCGGCGAGATCGGCGAGTGTCCAAGCCAACCGCAGGACCCGGTGAACACCTCGAGCGCTCAGTCTGCCGCGATTCACTGCTTCGTCGAGAAGGTGCAGACCGTCCGGCAGTGGAAGGCGCTTGGTCAGATAGCTTCCTGATACTTCTCCATTGGTGAGCCACCCCGTACCAGCCAGACGGCGGGCTTGTCTCGCCCGCGCCTCGGCGACCCGGGCCGCTACTGCGACCGATGACTCGGAGGGCTGTTTGGCCGCCGCTTTCAAGAATGCCTTGCTGAGCGGCAGGAACGCCTGGACGATATCGATCCGATCCCGGATCGGCAGTGAGATCTTGGTGCTGTACCGGCGGATCTGCGCTGGGGTGCATCGGCAGTGAGCCCCTGGTGTGCCAGCCTGGCCGCATGGGCACGGGTTTGCAGCCATGATCAATTGGAAGCAGGCCGGATAGCGGGTTTCGAACTCGCTGCGGTTCAACGTGATGACGCCGGACTCGAGCGGCGTACGGAGAGCCTCCAGAACTGTAGGGGCGAACTCCGGTGCCTCGTCCAAGAACAAGATTCCACGATGGGCACAGGAGATGGCTCCTGGCTTGGCCATCCGGTGGCCACCGCCGACGATGCTCGCGGCCGAGGCGGAGTGATGCGGATCCGAGTATGGCGGTCGGTGGATGAGGCCGTCAGCCAGCGGATAGCCGGCCAATGAGTGAATCGCCGAGACCTCGAGCGCCTCGTGGCTGTTCAAGTCGGGCAGAAGTCCGGGAACGCGCTGAGCGATCATGGTCTTGCCCACGCCCGGTGGACCGTGGAACAGCATGTGGTGTCGGCCAGCGGTGGCAACTTCCGCCGCCCACTTGGCTTCCGGCTGACCGACCACATCGGCCAAGTCCAGTTGCGCGGCTGTTGGTCGAGGCGACGGCGCATCCCTGACTTCGGATGGCTCGACATCGGCGATCGGTTCGCCGCGAAACAGGCCGATCAGCTGGCCTAGCGACCCGACTCCGAAGACCTCGATGCCTCCGACCAGCTGCGCCTCGGCCGCCTGGCGCATCGGAACAATCACCCGGCGGAAGCCGGTCTGGCTCGCCGCTAGCGTGGCAGGCAGAATCCCGCGCACCGGACGCACCCGTCCATCCAGTCCGAGCTCGCCGAGCAGCACGGTTCCGGCGAGCTCCTCCGATCGGAAGACTCCCTCGGCGGCGAGCACTGCTGACACGATGGCGACGTCGTAGTGGCCGCCACGCTTGGGCAACGTGGCCGGGCTCAAATTGATTGTCAGCAGGCCTTGCGGCCAGCTGCGGCCAGAGTTCGTAACTGCCGCCTTGCAACGATCGCGCGCCTCGTAGAGCGCCGTATCGACCAGACCGACCATGACCGTACGGGGCAGGCCGCTACTGATGTCGGCCTCCACCTCGACGATCCGCCCCTCGAGGCCAATCAGAGCAACGGACCATGCGCAGG
The DNA here is from genome assembly GCA_046732135.1 of Actinomycetota bacterium. Lineage (GTDB taxonomy): Bacteria > Actinomycetota > Actinomycetes > Propionibacteriales > Propionibacteriaceae > Microlunatus. The sequence continues at coordinate 461 of JBKPML010000032.1, read as the reverse complement.
CCAAGCTCATGCGCCGATCCCACGCAGATGACTGATCTGCGGCTCGGAGTTCGGCAGCAAAACGACGCCGATGGCATCGATTCGTACCCGTTCTGCTGTGACGTTGTGGGCAGCGAGCCACTCTGCGGCCAACTGGCGAAGCCTTCGCGCTTTGGCGTACGTGATCGCCTCGAGCGGAGCGCCAAAGCCGAATCCGGTCCGACATTTGACCTCACAGAAGACCAGCGAGCCGGACTGCCCGCGGCGATCCATCGCAACAATGTCGATCTCACCGACGCCGCAGCGCCAGTTGCGATCGAGGATCACCATCCCCTGCCGCTCGAGCTCCGCAGCGGCAAGGTCCTCACCCGCTATGCCCACCCGCTGTCGCGACCGGTCGACCATCTGCCCACCTCCGCTGGTAACTATGCGGATCAGTCGTGAAACCGTGCGGCGTCGGCAATATCTGTGGATCGTGGGAC
>JBKPML010000031.1:0-13940 GCA_046732135.1 Actinomycetota bacterium | reverse complement strand
TGGAGCGGCGCTGTACTACCGCCCACCGGCCTGGAAAGCCAGGGCTCGGCCGGGCGCCATCCAATTGCCGGCCAGCCTGCAATGGCTCATCGTCGAAGGCGTCGGCGCCAGCCAGCCGTCATTGCGGACTGAACTCGATATCGCAATCTGGGTTGAGACCGAGGAGCCGACTCGGCTCGCCCGAGACGCGCCACGCTTGGCCGCCGGTGAAATCTCGGCAGCCTCATACCGGGGATGGATGGCCGAGGAGAACGCCTATGTGACCACCCACCAGCCTTGGGAGCACGCCCAGCTGATTCTCAATGGCGGTGAGACGATCAGCCACGACCGCGACGCCCAAGTCGTCGTCGCAGCCTCATTCGGCGGAGGGACGCAGCTTCTTCAATAGGTTTGGACCCTTGGAGTCGTCGGGATCGGAAGTCTCATCGGAGCGAAGCTCGTCGCCGGTGTCCTTTATCTGCTGGCCCGGCGTCACCTCAACAGGCTCAACGTGTTCGCGATCTGGCTCCTGCGGATCTGGCTGGGTCACGGCTGATCCGGCATGGTATCGCCGGCCCCGGTTCGCTCCTGCGCCATGTCGACGCCCTTGTCGATCTGCTCGCCGTACTTTCCGCCCATACGCTCATCGGCCATGTCGCCGGCACTCTCAAGGCCCTGGTCGACCTTGTCGTCGTGCTGGTCGGCCATGTCCTTAGCCTTTTCCATGAAATCGCTCATCTCAGCACGATAACGCTATTGCGAGCCGGACAAAGCGCTGCCGGTGTGATCGGGTCAAGGCCCGCGGCCAACGGAGAGGCGGCTACCCACCGCTATGCCCCACTGCTGCATGGCACCGGCAGCAGCCTCAATCGTCGCCGAGGCACCTCGAGTCCACCAGGTGCCTCCGGTCCACGGCCGCAAGGTCTTGATCCGGAGCACGCTGCCGTTGCGATCGACCACGGCGACATCGATCGGGTAGCGCATGCCCAGCATGTGCACCGATGGGCACTTGGTAATCCATAGAGCACCGACGATCGCATCGGTGCCGAGCAGGCCGCGGCCGCGTGATACGGAGGTATCGGCGACCTCAAGCGGTGCAACCAGTCGACCGTCGCAGATCAGCGTGTGCCGACCAGGGCCGAAGACGGCGCGATCCCCCACTCTCGTCCTCCCCGACCAATGAACGGACACCGTCAAGCCTTGCTGAGCTTGCGCCGTTATATCCTCTACCACCCCCTTGGGCAGCGACAGGGTCTGGATGAGGACGGGAGGATTGCCGTTGGCTCGCCTCCGCCGGCCCGTCGAACGGGCCAGCCAGCGACAGGCCATGGTCGACCGCATCGTGGCTGCCGTTCTCGTTGTAGTAACCGCCTCGGGGCTGATGAGCCTGTTGCCCGGCGAGCGCCAGGCCGCGGTCTCGCGGCTCGCGTGCCGAGTCGGATCCCTGGGACTCGGTTCCTGTGGGCTGATGCCCCCAATCGTGGGCAGCGAACAGCTCGCCCCGCCACGCTGCCCCCTCCTCTCAACCTTCGACGAGACGCTGCCGGAGGTCCGAGTGAACCGCACGGCCGCTGCCAATTCCACGCCGATCGAGGCGAGCACCGCCCGATCTGGCGACATGTTCGTACGGATCGGCGGAACCGGCGGCTCCAATCCCCCTTTTCTCCTGCAAGGTGAGGGCCGCTCAACAGCGGATGTGCTGCCTGGTGCCTCGGTCCCGAGCTCCGCCGAGTGGTATCTGCCAGGTGGGCAGGGAGCTGACGGCCTGGTGCAGGCAGTTTCGGATCGCTACCGCCTATGGGTGCAGCGCCGGTCTTCACTCGCCATACTGTCGGATGTCTTCGGTGACCAGGGCCGCCGGATTCCGCCTCCGACAATCCTGTTCAGTCAAGTGCGCCTCGATACCCCAGTTCTGCCACTGGCCATCGATGGCTCCTTGGATGCAAGGACCAGGCCACCCGACGGGCAACCGCCCAACAGGCCCGGCGAGAACTACATCGCAGTTGTCCCCGGCCGACCGGCGCAGTTGACGTACAACCGCATTAACTTCGATGCGTCGTTGGTCGTCTCGGTGACCGGCGAGGTTCGCAGCTCGCCTGTCAAGGGAAGCGTGCGCTGGACCCGCGACCCCAGCGGGGCGATCACCTCGGTGCTGATCGGCGTGGTATCTGGGGGGCAGCTGGTGCCAGGCGAGCCGCTATCGGCAGATGGGCCAAGCCGGACAGATGAGTCGAACACAATCGGCGTTGCTTACATCGGCCTGCGGGTGACATCAGCCGCCGAGGAGGACCTGGTGGCTGACTGGCTCAGCGATTCGCAGGGCTTCAACTTGGGCCTGAACGAATTGCTGGGACTGCGTTCGCCCGAACCCACCGACCAATTGGGCTCCTATCTGACCCGAGCCGCGACCGTCACGCTGCTGCGCTATTCCGGGATCCAGGCTGAGGCGGCAGCCAAGCTCGTCGGCGAGGAATTGGTACGACACCGACGAGTGGAATGGCCTGGCGGCACTCTGCTCGCGGTCAGTGCCATTGCTCCGCAACCAAACCGTGCACCACGTACGTTGGTCACCGACCCGAGCTGCAGGTCACAGTGACAGCGCGACGATGGAGCCGGCGAACGGCCCTGGCGCTCTGCATTCTGGCTGCTGCCGTAACAGGAAATCCGAGCCCTGCCACTGCCAGCACTGTCAGCGTAGGTGACCTGATCTTCGCGGTTCCGGTAACCATTTCGGAGGGCAGCGCACGCCAATCGACGGGCTCATCGAACGGACGGATCGCCTTCGGCGCCGGGTGGCAGTGGGTCGGCCAGGCCGGCGGCCACGACGCGCTTCCCGCTACGGTCGTCCTCGCACGGGGGGACATCGTGTCAACGAACGCCGGCGAGGTGCTGGGATTAGCGCTAGCCGGGTCGGCGGCGGGGATGCTGCCTGATCTTCGGCTGACCAAGTGGCGCAGCCGCCCGATGTCGGACGAAGGTGAAAAGACCAGAATCGGCTTGCAGTATTCGGCGGGACCAGGGGTGACCTATCACGGCGAACTCTTGATCGCTACTCGGCCGACAGCGCCGGCGGCTGTGCTCGTCGTCCTCGGGACCGAGGATCTAACCGCTGGGACTATCGACAGCATCCTCGAGTCGGCACGCTGGCGATCATGATCCGGCTGACACTACGAGTGTGGGTCGTCAGCGCGTTGGCACTGGCCGCCGCCAGTGCCGGCGTCGCCGCGCTTGCCGCTGACAGCCCGGTCACATCCCTCGCTCGAATGGCCCTGGCGGCCGCCGTGCTTGCTGCCTACACGGCGGCAATCGGCATCGTTGTTACGCGCCGCTCCGTACGTACTCGCCGGCGGTGCTTGCTGTGGGGCGCTGCTGTACCGAGCGCGGTGGGCTTGATCAGCGCGACCCAGGTGACGGCGGCGGCCGGGATCGGCTACGGCCTGCTGAGCGCCCTCCCCTGGTTGGGTGGCGCCCTACTTGTGTCGGTACTCGGTCCGCTGCTGCCAGAGCTACGCCTGCCCTCGTGGCTGCGGCACGCTCGCCGTGTGCCAAGCAGCTAAGGCAGCTTCCCGTTCAACCCGTCCGGCCGACCGGGGACGTTTGGGTTGGGAGACCTCTGCTTAGGTATTCAGGCCGTAAGCCGCGGTTCAAGGTCGTCAGCGATGTGGCCCACCCGCTCGAAGTGGAACTTTCCGCCGCTGAAGTGGACCTCGAGCCGTCCGAAGCCGCAGTCCACCCAAGTCTTCGTCGGCGCCGGGGTGGCAGGTGGCGATGATGGCGGCGGACCAGAGGTCGGTGCGGGTGAGGGTGTCGGTTTCACGAAGCTGGGGTCCAATGTGCAGGCGGAGGCATCGAATGTGGTGGCCGCCTCAGCATCTGCACTCGCGGGTGGCCCGGCGACGTTGGTCTTGTTCATTCGCACCGAAGCCGTCACCCGATCGCGGAAGACGTTGAAGCAATAGTTGGTCAGCGTTGCGCCATTAGCAGCGGCCAGTTGGACGGCTTTGACTCGGCCGGTCTGCAGGCAGGTGCCACCACCGATGAGCTCTGCAATCTCGTCGACATCTTCAAAGCCGCGGTTGAGCAACGACGGCAAGTCGTCGAGCACGCCTTGGGCCCCGCCGAGCGCGGCCGCATCGGCCGCGTGGTTGGCACTCGAGGCCTCGTCGCCGGCAGCAGCGCCAGATGCGACAAATCCGGCGCCCACTAGCAGAGCCAAGATCGCCACGACCAAGATCGCAGTGACCGGCCCTGAGCCGGCGTCCCTAAGCCTCACGGCTGCCTCCCTGCTCATCGGGACTTATGAAGAAAGGCCGGGCGAGGAAGGGGGGTTCCTCGCCCGGCCGATGAGGGGATCAGCCGACGGCCGACTTCACCTTGTTGACTGCCGCAGTGAGCATTGAGCCGATGTCGGCCGACTTCGCGACCGCAACCACAGCCACGATGATGATGGCCGCGACGGCGATCATGCCGACGTACTCAAGAGTGCCCTGGCCGGCCTCGCGGCGAGCCTTGAGCTTGTCGATTGCGGTGAGCTGCCATACGAAGAGGGTGAGGAGCAACTTCTGCATGGTTCTTCCTTCGTTTCGTGACCCTGGCGGGTCGAAATTCGGTGGGCGGTGTTGCCGCGGGGCTGGGTTGACGACGACACTACGTATCAGCGCCCCGGCTGCCATGGGCCCGCGGGCCCAGCGGTGGGCCCAAATTTCACCCGGTTCTCCGGACGGTGGAGGAGGACGACAGCCACAGCGACACGGCGTGGCCGCGGTTGTTGGCGGCAAGCTTGGCGAAGATCCGATTGATGTGGTTCTTCACCGTCTTCTCCGAGATGAACAGCGCACGCGCGATGTCGTAGTTCGCCGCTCCCTGGGAGATCAGCTCCATAACGTCTGCTTCCCGCTCGGAAAGCCCGAAACGGGCGGCGAGGGCAGCCCGGCTAGGTGCTGGATTGGCCAATGCTGACATCGCCTGAGCCGAGAAGGTTCCCAGGCCGCGCGCGGCCATCCGGATCGCCGAGATCAGCTCCAGCTCCGTGAACTGGCCGTGCACCAGGTAGCCCCGCGCTCCGGCTCGCACCGCGGCGGAAATGATCTCCGGCGACTCGGAGTAGGTCAGCATCACAACGGCGCTCTCTTTGGCCACTTCGACCGCGGCCGTGACCCCGTCCTGCTTGGGCATCCGCACGTCCAGCAACATCACGTCGGGTTTTTTCGACTTCGCCAAGGCCACGGCCGCGGCACCGTCGCCCGCTTCCCCCACCACCTCAAGATCATCGGTGGTGGCCAGCAGGCTGCGGATACCCATCCGCACAACGGCGTTGTCGTCGGCAATTCCCACGCGGATCCGAGCCGTTGTCACGCCTGCTCCGGTTGCCGCAACGCTGTCCATCGGACTCGAGTCCCCCTCTTCTTCGCCGTCGTGATCTCCACCTGCCCGCCGAGTAATGCGGCCCGCTCGCGTATTCCGCGCAGACCGAAGTGGCCCTCGGCCTCCTGGCTCGCAGCGCGATCAGCATCGAATCCGACCCCGTTGTCGGTCACGATCAATTCGAGAAACCGCTCGTCGCCAGTCAGCTCAACCTCGACCTGCGCGGCCGCGGCATGCTTGTCGATGTTGTGCAGGATCTCTTCCAGAGCTGCTTTGATCTGCGATGTGACCTGTGGGGCGGCATCAACTGCCCGGCCCGTCGACAGACGAACGGGCACCCTGGTCTGTTGCTGCCAGCGCGCCACGACTTCGCTGATCACATCGATGGTCGGTTGGTCGGTCTGGCCCTTGCGCATGGCAACGAGCAAGGTACGTGCCTCGCGAGCTGCCCGGTCCGCCGACTCGGCGAGCGAAGTCGCAAGCTGGCGAGCTGAGTTCGTGTCGCGCTCGGCAACACGGGACAACGCCTTCGCCCCGAGCGAAATGCCGTGGAGGGACTTGCCTACCGAATCGTGCATCTCCCGGGCGAGCCGGGCTCGTTCATCGGCGGCTCCAATAGCGGCGACGGCCTCAGCAACCTGGTGCCTGGCCTCCAACAGCGCTTCCACGTGGTGGCGCACCACCGCACCGATGATGCACACGCCGACGACGAGAATCGGCAAGTCCGCAATCAGCGCCAGCCAACCCTGCCAGTCGTCGGGCGGGGCACCAAGCACTGCGGCCGGTGCTCCGAAGCTTCCGACGGCGAGCGGCACCATCAAGATGATCAGCACCGACGCTGGAAAGAGCAGGCCTGCTGCCAGCGCTGAACAGACCACCGTTAGCGTACCCGGCTGACCCGCCGGGAGGGACATGACGAGCGCGACAGCGATCGCGACGTCAACCGATGCGAGGAGGGGATGACGGATCACTGTGCGGATCAGCCGATCGCTGCTGCTGAGCACCAGGCTCGACACCGTAAGCAGGCACAAACTGATTGGCGCGATTACATTTTCCTGTGGGGCAGAAAGCGCGGCCGGCGCCGCCAAGGCGAGGCAGATCAGCCGGGCGGTAAAGACCCAACGGATGAGCCGTACGTACCCAGGATCAGTGAGCAGACGCTCGGTGCCCGCGCTGGCGGCCGACAATGTCCCAGTCGGCGCGGGCAGCCGGGCAGCAGCCGCTTGGGCAGCATCGGCCGATGCCACGGATGCCGACGTCATGAGAACGCGTCTCGCAGACCGCTGAGGTCGATATTGGCGCCCAAGATCAAACCGACGATAACCAAGATCAGGGCTGCGGGCACAAGAACCAATGAGGTCACCAGCGTGACTCGTGGCGCCGCCTGGGCGGCCCTGCGGCGCAGGGCCTGGGCGTTCTCCCGGCGCATGTCGGCTGCAATCTGATTCAGTGTGGCGGCCAAAGGGGCCCCGAGCTCTTCGGCCTGGAGAAAGGCCGTCACGAAGCTTCGCATGGCTTGCGATCCGCTCCGTCGCTCCATGTTGGAGAACGCCACTCGGATGCTGGCTCCATGTGCCAGCTGGTCCAGGGTAAGCCGAACCTCGCCGGAGATCGCCCCCTCGAAACGATCGAGAACACGTGACAGCGCTGACCTGAATGAGATACCCGCGCTTACCGTGACCGCAAGGATATCCAGGAAGTCCGGCAAATCACGGTCGATGCTGTCGCGGCGACGCCGGCTCTGCCCTGCGACGCGCATCAGCGGCAGCAGCACAGCCACGATCGGGATCAGCACCACCCCAATGAGCTGGCCCTGGACGACGAACAAGATCGCGACGGGCAACAGGACCAGCGCCCACCAGCACATCCTGCGCAGCAGCCCATCAACGGTGACTCCGACCGGTCGGCCGGCGTAGTCGATCTGCCGCTGGAGGTATCCGATACCGGCAGTGCCGATGAGCCGCCGCAGCCGGGGTACGAGCCGGCCGGCCAGCCGCTCCAGTAGTGAGAGCCGACCCTGTGCCTCCCGGCGGCGCTCCTCCTTGAGCAAGATCAGATCGGCAGCGTCCAGATACTCCGCGGCGCTGGACCGCATCATCCGGTAGCCCAGCACGAACGTCAGCAGCGCCCCGCTCGCACCGAGTGCGGGCCAGATGGTCGAAAACGCGAACGTCACCGCTCGATCCTTGTTATCCGACGTACCACCAGGTAGCCGATCGCAAAGAGGGCGAACGCCACAACGAGCGCAAGCTGACCGATCAGGTTTTCGGTCATCTTCTCCACCGTCCCCGGCTGGATGACGTTCAACATCAGCAGCATTCCGATGCCCATCGCGGTGACCAGAACGCTGGTAGAGCGGGCCTGAGCGAGCGTCGTACGAATCTCCCGCCGGACCTCCTTGCGGTCGTCTAGTGTCAAGGAGATGTCTCGCAGCGCCTTGACCAGCGAGCCGCCCGAGCGGGCGCTGACGACAAGCGTTGACATCAAGACCCGCACTTCGCGCGCCGGCAATCGATCGTTCAGCTGCAGCATCGCGTCCTCCAACGAGGACCCGAACCGTACCGCGGCGTTCAGTCGCTGAATTTCGGTCTTGGCCGGATCTGGCAGCTCCGCCTCCGCGACCGCCCAGGCTGTAGCGATGCTCAACCCAGCGTTGGTGGCATTAGACAGTAGTCGTGCGAGCTCCGGGATCTGTTGGACGAAGCGCTCTCGGCGCCGCTCGCGAGCCCGATGCAACCAAGCCCGCAACAACGCGTAGCCACAGACCAGCCCGACCAAGGCGAACAGCGGTGCGAGCAGCTGAGCCAGAACATACGGAATCACGATCGTCGCGACGACGAGGCCGGCGAAGACCAAGACCGGCGGGAATGTGATGCCCGCCAGAACGAGGTCGCGTTCCAGATATCGGCCGAATCTCGTCGCATTGAAGCGCCTGCTGAGCCTCGCGAACCGCGAGCCCGGCGGCTCCTGCCGGACGGTCCCCTGGAGTGTGCCCGCCACGATCTGCCGCCGGTTCGTGGCCGAAGCAACGAACTGGGAGACCGCGGCGACGAACAAGAACACGAAGAGTGCGGAGGCAAGATAGATGATCGTCATGCGGGGACCTCGGCCAGCCAACCCGGCGGCAGGCTTTCACCCGCCAGCGTCAGTGCCCTGACCAGCCGGTCCGGTGCCAGAGAGCGGACGAACCGTCGCGTCACACCGTCGTACTCCATCAGCGTCTGCAACCGGTAGTCCTGGCGGCGTTCGGATACCACGCTGGCGATTTGCACGATCCGGCGGGTGCCATCGGCATACCGGGCGAGCTGGACCACCATGTCGATCGCGTCGTTGACCTGGTCTCTAATCGCTGCGAAAGGGATTTCGACGTCGCTCATGCTGGCCAGCGTCTCGATCCGGGACAGGGCGTCGTAAGGACTGTTTGCGTGCACGGTTGCCAGCGATCCGTCGTGGCCGGTGTTCATTGCCTGCAGCATGTCCAGCGCCTCGCCGCCGCGTACCTCGCCGACGATGATCCGGTCCGGTCGCATGCGCAGCGAGTTGCGCACCAGGTCGCGGATCGTGACATCGCCGCGGCCATCGACGTTCGGCGGGCGGGTCTCCAGCCGGATCACGTGTTCTTGGTTCAGCGAAAGCTCAGCCGCGTCCTCGACCGTCACGATCCGTTCGCGGGCCGGTACGAACTGGGATAAGGCGTTGAGCAGCGTGGTCTTACCAGAGGCGGTCCCACCCGAGACGATCAGGTTCAACCGGGCCCGGACGCAGGTTGCGAGCAGGTCGGCGCTTTCCCGGTCGAGCGTGCCGCGCTGCAGCAATTCGCCCAGACCGTAGGCCTTGGGAAACAGCCGGATGGTCACTGACGGCCCGGTCAGCGACAACGGCGGCAGCACCACATTGACCCGGGCGCCGCGTGGTAGCCGGGCATCGGCCGGCAACCGGGCATCGACCATCGGGCTCGACTCGTCCACCCGGCGGTTGACCGCGGACACGATTCGGTCGATGGTCTGCATGAGCTGGGCCTCCGACGTGAACCCCGAGGGGATGCGCTCGACCCGGCCGAACCGCTCGACGTAGACCGTCTCATGTCCGTTGATCATGATCTCGGAGATGCTCTCGTCGGCGAGCAGCGGCTCGAGCACGCCAAGACCGACAGCCTCGTCCACCACGCGCCGAACCAGTGTCGAACGCTCCCGGCTGGACAAGATCACGCCTTCCCGGGAGATCAGATGTGCTAGGACCCGCTCCAGGCGGGCGCGGCGCTCCTCCGGTGGCAGCCGGGATAACTCCTGAAGATCGACTTCGTCGAGCAGGATCTGCTTGAACCGGCGGACCTGAGCGTCGTCGGCCTCACTCTCGCTGGTGTCACGAGTCTGCGGTCGATAGAAGCTTTTGCTGAACTCCCGCCTCATGGCATGGTCACCTGACGAGTGATCTGCCGGTCGGTGAGGAAGAGCATCGCCGGCGCCTGCACGACGACCCGGACCCCGTGGTTCGGCCCGAAGGTATTCACCGACACCAAAGAGATTGCACCAGGGAGGCTGGCCTCTGCGGCCGCTTGGGGAGACCCCTCGAGCGAGTAAGCGCGGGCGGCGTCGCGAGCCGCCTGGGATGCTGCGTGAGCCGTGTAGGCCATGATCAACACCTGGAGCGCCCCCACGAGCACCAACAAAACGATCGGTACCAGCGCGACGAGTTCCAGGCTCGCCGTGCCGCGATCCCGCCGGAATGTCCTCATCGCGGCTCCTCGACCACTGTGTGAGCAACGTCGACCGAGACCTGCTTGGTGACGCCGTTGCCCATGAGTAACGGCGAGCGAACCTGGACCTGCACCCAAGCTCCGCCGGAGGCCACGGTCACGTGCGACTGAATTCCGGGCGGCAAGACGTCCCGAGCGGCGGCATTGGGATCGGTACCGACGGCCGCGGCTCGGGCAGCGGCGTTAGCAGCAACGCCCGACCAGACGAAGGACAGGCCGAGCAGGACAAACTGCAGGCAGACAACCAGTACGACCAGGGCGATCGGCACCATCGCCACGTTCTCCAGCACGACGGAGCCTGCGTCGCGGCTCAACCGTCGGAATTTGGAGGCTGGCCGGGTGTGACCGTTGGTCCGCTGCTCCGGCTCGGCATGGCCTTTGCCGTTCAGACTCTGCCGGTTCGCCGCGGCCAGTGCCTCCCGGTACGCCCGACCGGTGTCCAGCTCCTGGCCGATGGCCCGAAGGCTCCTCCACCAGGTGCCATTGCGGGCTTCCGCCGGGGTGCGGCTGTTGCCTGCCCGTTCCAGACCGCGATCAAGATCGGGAATCAGCACCTCGGATCGCTCGCCAAGCGTCAGCATGTCGATGGTGTCCTGCTGGATCTCGCTCTGCCGGACAAACCGGTTGACCACGACTCGTACGGCATCCGCACTGGCGACGCCCAGGGACTCCCATGCCACCACTTGCCGTCGCGCAGCCCGCAACGCCGGCACGTCGGCGGTCACAATCTGCAAGGTCACGTCGGCCGACTCGACGGCCGCTGCCTGGGTCGTCGTGATCGCTGATCCGGCATCCACGATGACGAGGTGGTAGAGCGTGCGCAGCTGAGCCAGGATGCGGCGAACCGCTTCCGGAGTGATGTACTCGGTGTCCCGGATCTCGGTCGGGGCGAGCAGCAAGTGCAGGCCGCTGGAGTGCACCACCACTGTGTCGGCGACCGCCCGAGCTGTGAGATCCGCGCTGATCTTGGACAGGTCGGCCAGCGAGACCCGATGACTGACGTCGAGGTAGCTCGGCACGTCACCGTTCTCGACGTCGAGATCGACGAGGCAGACCCGCATGTTCGGTTGTGTGGTGGCCGCGTCCCAGGCCAGATGCGAGGCGATGATCGTGGCGCCGACGCCGCCCTTTGCGCCGGCGACGGCAATGATCCGGGCTCCGCTCGTTGCGCGGGCCGCGGCTGCTTCGGGATTGTCGGAGATCGCGGCCCGAATGCGCTGGCTCCAGTCCAGCGCGGTCGCCACCCGCTGATTGACGTCCTCGACATTGAACGGGTAGGTCAGCACGCCGCGAGCGCCCGCATCGAGCGCGGCGTTGTAGGTGTCGGCGTCGAAACTGGTGGTCACCATCAGCACGGCTAGCGACGGGTTGCGCATGGTGAGATCGCGAATCGTGTACATGGCGGTGCTTGGTCCGAGTTGATCATGAACGAAGATCAGCGCCGGGCGATGGCTCAGAACCGCGGAGACCATCTCCTGGGTGGAGTCGGCAACGTAGGCAACTTCTATATCGGCGTCGCTTTGCTCGAGCCGGGAACGGAGTTCCTGGACGATCACCTGGTCGGCGATCGCGATCACGGCGCGGTTCACGGCTGCTCCTCCGGAATAGCCTTCCCACCGAGTTTCTTGGCGTCGAAGGTCTTCTTCTCGTTGCTGCGATCCTGCGCGACGCCAGGCGGAAGGCCGACCAGGCGGACCTCCTTGGCGAAAGAGTTCGCGTAGGTCACTGAGAGGGCTGCATCCGGCTGCAGAGCCAAGGTGACCGGGATGACGTTCTGGATCGTCTTGGCGTCTGGGGACTGGACCTGTTGCTGCCCCAGAACCGAGACGACACGTACATTCTCGACCAGGATCCGCGCCTGCTTGGCCAGGCCGGGAACGTCGGCGAAGACCGCGTAAACGTCCACTCGATCACCGGGCCGGACTCGCCCGGCAAGGCCGGTCACCGCATCGACGTTGACCGCGATCTCGCGTTCGCTGGGATCAAGATCACTTGGTGGAACGAGTCCGTCCAGACTGACCGGAGAACCGGCGGTGAGCGGCGTGGCGATGACCCGCCCGTCGATGTCCGAACTCTTCAGCACCGTGTTGTCCGCAGCCCAGCGCTCTGGCACCTGGACCGGCTCGGTGTTCTCACTCGACAAAGTGGTGAATGCTGGAAGGTCTTTGGTCACGTGGTAGACCGTCACCGTCGGGCCGACCCTGCTGTTGACGTTCGACACGTAGCTCGACACACCGACGAAGACGAGGAACGCTGCCAGCACCGACAAGATCATCAGGACCACACCACGTCGCTGCCTCGGGTTCACTTCGTTCCACCTCGAAACACTGCTCGCTTGCCGTGCCGCTCGGCTACGGGTTGTGCCATTGCCCAACCGGGCCGAGGTCCGGAGCCACAGAACGCGCATCCCGCCGCCGTCCGCCCGACCAAGCAGGCCGAGCATTGAGCGGTCGTGATCGGCGTGCGTACGGGACGGACCAGGGCGGCCAGTTCTATCGAGGTTCTCGTCGCGTACGGGGCGTTGACCTCTGTCCTGACCGGGACGACTGACGGCGCGACTGCACCTGGCTGGGTATGGAACCGACGTGGCACCTCGCCGGTGGAGAACCAGGTGCCCGCGTTAGGACCCGACCAGGCAACCAGTCCAGGCACCAGGTTGGCCCCGGCTCCGAGCTCGGTGATGTAGCCGGACCGAGCGAACAGACTGCGAGCCAGCTGACTCCATGTCGGGGACGGATCGCGAAGTCCGAAGACCCGCGGATACCAGATAAGGCTGCGCGACTGTGCCGCGGACTGTTTCAGTAGCTGAACCGCCTCGCCGGGATCAGCCCAACCACCCGCCACGCGCTCGAGCTGCAGCACTGCGCCGGCCACCAAGGTCAGCGTCAGGGCATGATGATCAAGTGGCAGCACCGAAACCCGGATATCGGGTTGGGCCGCGATGGTGACGTGGGCTTGTTCATGAGCTATCGAGGACGCATACCGGGGAGCAAGCAGGACTACGTGGCTCGCTGGTGATGTCCATACGGTCTGCAGCAGCGCGCCAGGCTGTGTGGTGGACACACCTGCAACCGGACCGAGCCCGGACGAGCCGGCAACTGCGATGAGCACCTGCGCCACTCCGATTCTGAGACGTCGGCCCAACCGCCGTCCCCCGAGGTCACAAATCGGTTACGTCGCCGGACCGTACCACGCCTCAGGCTCGTCTGGGTTACGCGCTCAACCGTGACCCCTGCGAGAGCGGCGCCGACTCAGTGCGCGGGCGGCAACCAGACCGGCGATGACAAGGGCGGCTGCCACCGCGATCCCAACCAAGCCGTACCGGCCGATATCTCGGGAAATGGACGGGGAATCTGGACTTTGGCTCGACAAGCCGGCACTTGATGAAGTGTCCGGCGCTGGCGTCGCCGGTGGGGACGACTGGTTAGCCGGGTCCTCCACGTACTGCGGCTGACCCGAGGCTTGACCATCGATCGCAACGTTGAGCCTGACCGGCATGACGCGGCCGGAAAGGTAGCCCTGCAACGGCTCCAGCTGCAGTGCGACGAAGTAGTCACCGGCGACCGATGCACTCCAGGCAGCGTTGATTCCTCCGGTTCCGTCACCACCGGGAGAACGCGCGATCTCTCGGTTCCTCACTCTCACCTGGGGCGAGGCGACGCTGAGCGACTCGGTGCTGTTGCCCTGCAAGACGCCGTCCCGGCGGGCGAGCTGGACCCGCGTCGGCGCGTACAGCATGAGCGTGGGCGTGATCGCATCGGCCGCCGCCAATCGCCAGGACTCCGTCGATGCTGGCATCTTCGCGGTCACCCGCAACCGCTGACCGGTTTCGAGCCGTACC
>JBKPML010000030.1:0-2743 GCA_046732135.1 Actinomycetota bacterium | reverse complement strand
AAGCGGCATCAAGCGCCGCGCAGTCGCAATGCATACGCAACGACCTGGCGTCAGGCGGTTCAAATGACGGGCAGGCGCTCGAAAGGCCGAGAGCAACGAAGCCGACATTTCGGCAATCCCCAAGCCTTAGCCACCTGGCGCTCATCGGAGCAACCGGCCGATCAATATCGCTGAGGGAAGATCGACGCGATCATCAGGAGGCACCAAGATCGTCTGGGAGGCCAGCAGCCGGTCATGCTGAAGCGTAGGTTGAGGCGATGTGACTACCAGTGCACCTGTCCTGACTGCCCGTCGGTGGCGTAGTCGCCGGTCGGCTGCGATCGCGGGGATCGTGTTTGCCGTGCTCCTCCTTGCTGTCCTGACAATGATCCGTATTGCATTGTCGGAAAGTAGCTTTCAGGTACTCCAGACAGATGCCCAGCGACGAGGCCTCATCCGGTTGAGCCTCCACCTGGTGCCATTTGCCGGGATTGCCTTCCTGTGGTTCATCGGCGTCGTCCGTGAGCAACTCGGCGACGTGGAGGATCGCCTGTTCTCCACAGTCTTTCTGGGCAGCGGGCTGCTCTTCTTGGCGATGCTCTTCATGGGCGCAGTTAACTCGACCGGCCTGCTGGCGATGCTCGCCGGACCCAACCCGAACGCGGGCCTTTTCGCATACGGTCGCAGCAACACCCAGACCCTCATCTCGGTCTATGCCATGCGGATGGCGGCAGTGTTCACACTTTCGGTGAGCACAGTCGGGCTCCGCAACTCCGGGCTGCCGCGCTGGGTCTCGTACCTCGGCTATCTGGTGGCGCTGACCCTGCTGCTTGCGGCTGGGGAGCACAAGTGGTTCCAGCTCCTCTTCCCCACATGGGTCCTCTTGGTCAGCGTTGTAATTCTTTTCACCCGCCCCCGTAGGCCTGAGTAGACGTATCCGACGCTGACCACAGCCGGGTTGCAGCGGACTACGTACGGTCTGTTCGCTGCGCGCTAGCGTTCGGGCGTGGATTCCTCCGATGCTGAGCCAATGCCTGCCACGGCAACCGACGATGTTGAGCTGGTGGCGTTCAACGAGTCGCGTTGGCCTCCCGCCGCTGCGGTGTTCGTGTTCATGATCCTCAACATCGCCATGCGGATCTGGTTGCCCAGGGAGCCTGTCATTGCCGTGCCGTGGCTGCTTCCAGCACTCGAAGCCGCCGTTCTAGGGGTTTTGGTGTTCGGCAACCCGGCCGACTTGGCCAGGCACAGAAGCTGGCTGCACCCCACCGCTGTCACGATGGCAACCCTGATGGTTGTCGCAGCGCTTTGGGCGACGGTGCGCCTGATCGGCGACCTGATCCACGGGTCGGCGGTGACCAACGACCCCGCACGCCTGCTCGCCGCCGGCGCATTGGTGTGGCTCGGCAACAACCTGTCGTTCGCACTGCTGTATTGGCTGATCGATAGCGGCGGCCCGAGTATGCGTGCCCGGCGTTCATTGCCGGCCGACTTCGCGTTCACCCAGCACATGAGCCCCGAGATCGCGGCGCACGGCTGGCGGCCGGTTTTCCTCGATTATCTACACCTGGGTTTCACGAACGCGACCGCATTCAGCCCGACCGACGTGATGCCACTGACCCACCGCGCCAAGTACACAATGCTCGTGCAATCGACGATTGCCCTCGCGTTATTTGGTCTCATCGTCGCCCGAGCCGTAAACGCCTTCACCTAACAACAACGGAGTGCGTCGCGGAATGATTCGAGAACCCCAGTCAGCTCATCGCGCTGGGGCGGCCTGCGTCCGGCATGGCCGGGGGGCCGCTCGGTGGCGGGGACGGTCATATTGATGATGGGTGGGACCCACACCGGCTTCTTCGCGGTTGCCAAGCAGAAAATCACCACTGCGACCGGAGTGACGGTGGACGTGGTGACCACGGAGAAGGATCGCACGCCAGTGGGTACTCCGGTCGGCCGAGCGCGGCGGAACGAGCGAGCGTACGTTGGTGTCTGGCGCACTAGGGTCATGTAGTGAGCAGGGATTCGGACCTACCGCGCAGTGGTTTGGACTGCCTCGTGACCGAGGTTGCCGTCTTGTTCAATCTCGGCCAGGTACGTCGGTGGCATGATCTGGGTGGCAGCCGGACTACCAACGTGCTGGTAGCGACGGACCGCCGCCAGGTGGTGGCAAGAGTCCACCGAGCTGACATGACGATCGAGCGCCTGGTCGCAGAGCAGGCCGCGCGAACGATCCTCGCTGAATCCGGTATTCCCACCGTGGCGCCGATCGCCGACGTAACCGGCCGGACGATTAATAGGCTTGGCAATGGACGTCTGGTAGAAATCGAGCGATTTGTGACGTCCAACGGTCGGATGAACACGTCACGTCTGTTGCTTCCGGGGTTCGCTACGTTGGCGCGGATACATGACGTGTTGCGGGATTCGGAACTACCCCCAGCAGCCGCCCGTGTTAGCGCGGCCAACCACATCGCTGCCGCCGAGACGGTAGTAGCCACCCGGCGGGGGGCAGAGCGTATCCGCGACTGGGGCGACAGTTACTTGACGCAATTCGCCGATAGCGCCACTGCGCTCATCAACGCCGTCGCGGAAGCCGAGCGGCCGCTGCAGGCCTATCAGGTCCAAGTCGTGCATGGCGACTTCTGGGATAACAATGTGCTATTTGCGAACAACAGAATCGCAGCGGTGCTCGACTTCGGTTTCATGGCCGCCCGCCCGCGCGTAGATGACCTGGCCCTGCCGTTTTGGTTCTATCTGCTTGAACCCG
>JBKPML010000029.1:0-20938 GCA_046732135.1 Actinomycetota bacterium | reverse complement strand
CGACCTTCCCCTGACGGTGCCGGAACAGTTAGGACCGCCCGATCGCGTCACCGTGTCGGACGACCGTCGAGTGGTGTCAATGTACTGGCGCACTGGGCGCGCGCAGTACCACCTGGATCAGTTCGACGGCCAGCTGTCCTGGGTGTTCGTCAAGGAGTCTTGGGAAGACGTGACGCCGGCTTCAGTGAGCGGCCGGGAGGCGGTGTGGCTGGCAAAGCCGCATCCGATCGTCTACGTCGACCGTCAGGGCCAGGAGCACGGCGAGCAGACGAGAATCGCCGGCCCTTCCCTTGTCTGGCAGCAGCGGACCACTGGAACCACGGAGGCACGGTACGGCTGGAGGGGGCACCCAGTTTGGCACGCGCGCTGGCCATCGCTGAGTCGGTTCGCTGAGCTTAGGTGGGCTCTCGGAGCAGCTGCCTAGCGAGCAGGGTGCCTCCCGCTGTTGCGACCGGAAAGACTACGACTCCAGCGAATGGAATCGCCAGCAGCAGGAACGTCGGAACGGTGAAACCCAGCACCCGGAACCGTCTGGCCTGCATCGCCGCCCGGCGATCGGCCAGTCGCAGCAACCCCCGGCGTTCAAACGTCGAGCCGACCAGTTCGACCCCGAGCATCCAGCCGCCGAAGACTGCGGACATCACCGGCACGACGGTCTGGCCGATGGCCGGGATGAAGCCCGCCAGGAACAGTAGCGGCGCGACGACAGCCGCGATCGCGATCAGGACCAGCGATTGCCGGACATTGCGGAGCACACCGCGACTGACCGGCTCGTCCTGAATTGGTACCTGGCCGAATTCACCTTCCACAAACTCAGAGATCTTGTCGTACAGCGGGGAACCGAGCGCAAGTGTGAGGGCGGTAAACGAGATCACCATGAGCAAGACGACCCCGCCGCTCAATGTCAGAGCCAGCAGGACTCGCAGGACAGACGCGGCCCCAGGATCCCAGTCATCGGCGAACGGTGTGAGCCTCTTGGCCAGCCAATCGATCTGGGTGAACAGCAGAACCAGCACACCGACGAAGATCACCGAGGTGATCAATGGCGGGATGGCGCCAAGCAGGAACAACCGCGGCCGCCTAACGATCAGGCTCAGGCCGCGTGCGAGCAGGCTCGCACCCGTCGCGAGTTCACCCACCGGATTGGCCACGCAGGCACCTTAGCCGCACTGAGTCCGCTCAATGCGAACCAAGAGAACAGCGGCGGTGTCCAAGCGGTAGCCGAGCCTTCGGAGGTGTCTCGTGTCGTTAGTGCAGCGCGGCCATGCGAGGTCTGTTGTCTTGTTGATCGCCGTCTTGGCTGCACACCACGCAGGTGGCACCGAGCCCCCGATGCCAAGAACCTGATCGCGGTTGTGAGAAAGGCCGGCTTGCTGGCGGAAGGACCCGCAGCTGCCTCCGATTCCGAGCCGATGTCCATTCCCCCTCCCGCAGCCCAGCAGACGGCGGCGGTAACTCAAGCGCCCACGAGCACCAGCGGCGCTTCGTCGCGCTCCGGTTCCCGGCTTGCGGTCGTCAGCGGCGTGACCGGGCTGCTGGTGGGTGCGGCAGGCTCGATCGTGCTGGTGCGCCGGTCCCCGCGGAAAAGGGACAACAAAACTGGGGACGGTCGGGTTGTGCTGACCGGTTAGGCATGGCCGTCAAGTTCGGAATTCGCCCGAACCGTCGCACCCTTGGCTTCGGCGGCCTGTCGAAGTTGATCTTGGAAGTCCAGCATGCGCTGCCGCAGCGCAGGGTCGCTCGTCGCGAGGATCCGTACGGCCAGGAGGCCCCCATTGCGGGCATTGCCGACGGCGACGGTGGCGACCGGGACGCCCGCCGGCATCTGCACGATCGACAGCAGTGAGTCCAACCCGTCCAAATACTTCAGCGGCACTGGCACGCCGATGACCGGCAGCGGAGTCACGGCGGCGAGCATCCCCGGCAGGTGGGCCGCGCCACCCGCTCCAGCGATGATCACCTCGAGACCTCGGGCGTGCGCCGTACGCCCGTAGTTGATCATCGCTTCCGGCATCCGGTGCGCGGACACTACATCTGCTTCGAACGGCACGTTGAATTCACGCAGCGCGGCGGCGGCGGGCTCCATGACCAGCCAATCCGAATCGGAGCCCATGACAATGCCCACCCGCGGAGGGATGTCGCGTTCAGGCATCGGGATCTCCTCTCAAATAAGCAGCTGCATGCAACGCTCGCCCGCGGGCGCTCTCAAGATCATCGCCAAAGGCCGTGACATGGCCGACCTTCCGGCCGGGACGCACCTGTTTGCCATAGAGCTGCACGCGCAGTCGGCGGTCCCGGGCAAAGCAATGCAACAGCGCCGAGGGCAGATCGTCCACCGCTCCGCCGAGTATGTTGACCATGACCGTCCACGGCACCCGGGCAGTCGGATCTCCAAGCGGCAGGTCGAGCACCGCCCGCAGATGGTTCTCGAACTGGGACGTGTGCGCACCGTCGATAGTCCAGTGGCCGGTGTTGTGTGGTCGCATGGCCAATTCGTTGACCACGATCGATCCGTCCGCCCGTTGCATTAGTTCCACCGCGAGGACGCCGACGACGCCCAGTTCTGACGCGATCGTGAGTGCGAGTTCTTGTGCACCCATGGCCTGCGCCTCCGGGAGGCCAGGAGCGGGGGTGATCGTCTCGACACAGATGCCACCGCGCTGCACCGACTCCGAAATCGGATAGGCAGCCGCCTGGCCGGACGGTGAGCGCACCACCAGCGCGCTCAGTTCGCGGGTGAAGTCGACGAACTCCTCGGCAATGATCTGCACGCCTTCGGCCGCCCCGAGAAACGGCTCGCCCGCTT
Source organism: Actinomycetota bacterium (assembly GCA_046732135.1). Taxonomy (GTDB): domain Bacteria; phylum Actinomycetota; class Actinomycetes; order Propionibacteriales; family Propionibacteriaceae; genus Microlunatus. The sequence continues at coordinate 18,132 of JBKPML010000029.1, read as the reverse complement.
GCGAGGCAGAGCCGATCTGCCAGACACCTTTTCCGTCGTAGCCACCACGCGAGGTCTTTGCAATCACCGGCCAGCCGCTCTGGCTGCCGAACGCCACCAGGGCCGGCTCGTCACGTACCACTCGATTGACCGGACAGGGCGCTCCCATGGCGCCCAGCCGGTCCCGCATGATGGCCTTGTCCTGCGCGTGGATCAGCGCCGCAGGTCCCGGGCGCAGCACAACCCCGGCCGACTCGAGGTCCCGCAACAATCCCGTGGGGACGTGCTCATGATCGAAAGTCACAACATCGCACTGGGCGGCAAAGTTCCGCACCGTTTCCGGATCGGTGTAGTCCCCGACAGTGACGTCCTGCACGACGGTCGCAGCGGAGGTGTCGGATCCCTCGGCAAGAAGCCGCACGTTTACGCCAAGGCCGATGGAGGCGGCGTACATCATCCGCGCGAGCTGCCCGCCCCCGATGATGCCGACCGTGAACGGGCGAGCACTCACCCGCTGAAGACTACCGAGCGAGCGTCGGGAAGCTGGCGCCCGATGCTGCCTGGACGAGCGAGCGAGCAGACAACATCTGCGAGTCGAGAAAGGAAGACAGCATCTACCAGGCGCCAGCGGGCGCGAGCGACTAGGAAGAACAGCATCACCTCAACTTGAAGATCACTGTGCGCTGGACCACGAAGTTGACGGTGGTGGCGACACCCTGGGCAATGACGAAGGCGATTATCTGGACGGCCAGCCGGCGAAGGCCCTGCTCGGTCAGCCACTCGAACAACGCACTGAACAGGCCGACTTGCAGGGCAAAGGTGAGCGCATACAGCGTGACCACAGCGAAGAAGCGCCGCCTCGATGGGCTGGCCCGAAAGGTCCATCGCCGATTGATCAGGTAGGCGGTCGTGGTGCCGGCCAGGAACGAGAGCGCCTTTGCCGGACGGTGTTCCAGGCCAAGAAACATCAAGATCACCAGCAGGCCGAAGTCCACGATTGCTGACAGACCACCGGTGAGTACGAAACGGACCAGCTGCTCCCGCAAGCCAAGTGCGCTCTCGCGCTCGTCGACCGGGAGCTCTACGGGCTGGGGAAGCTGCGGTGCGTGAGCCTCACTCATCGGTCATGGCGTGCTTACCCGGCCAGCGCGGCTTCCTTCTGGCGATGAAGGCTGCAACTCCCTCATGGCGGTCCGCTGAATACGCCACCTGCTCCCAGCTCTCATTCTCGATCAGCAGCCCGCTGGCAAGATCGACATCAAAGCCCCGGCGCAACGCCAGCTTCGCTGCTCGCAGGCTTCTCGGTGAGTTGGCCGCGATCTCGGTAGCGAGCTCGAGGGCGGTCGCGCGCGCCGTCCCGGACGCCACCAGCCGATCGGCCAGTCCCAGCCGGTACGCCTCCTCGGCACCGATCTGACGACCGGTGAAGATCACGTCTGCGGCCCGGTTCCAGCCGATCCGGCGAGGGAGCAGCTGGGTGCCGCCACCGCCGGGAATCAGCCCCAGGCCCACCTCCGGCAGGCCGAAGACCGCTGTCTCAGACGCGATGATCAGATCACATGACAACGCCAGTTCGCAGCCACCCCCCAGCGCATAGGCCTCGACGACGGCGATGGTGGGTACCGGCAAGTTTCGCAGCGAGCCGAAGGCGTCCTGCATCACCGGCCGCTGTCGACGCAGATCGTGATCGTTGAAGCCGGCTCGCTCCTTCAGATCAGCCCCGACACAGAAGGCTTTCGGAACTGCGCTGGTCACCAGGACCGCACTCAATCGGTCATCGATCAGCAGCCCCTCACTCGCTTCGAGGATCTGGTGTGCCAGTTCGGTGGAGATGGCATTGAGTGCCTCCGGCCTGTCCAAGATCACTTCGGCGATCACCGCCGACAGCCGTTCGACCCGAACGCTCACCTGCCACCCCGATGCTCCAGTTGGTTGCCGAACAGCAGTTCTGTCATTTCCAAGTGGATTCGCTCCACGTTCGGGACATCTTGCAACTTGATCGTGCCGCCCTCGGCAGCCGTTTGAACGTACAAGGTGCCGCAACCGAACATCCGATCGACCAGGCTGCGCTCGTACGCCACATCGTTGATCCGCATCAGCGGCATGTCCTTGCCGACCTTGGTCAGGATCCCCCGCCGCATGATCAGCCGCCGGTTGGTCACCGTATACGTGGTCGTCCACCATCGAAGGAACGGCAGCACGACCCACCAAGTCGCCAGTACCAATCCAATCAGTGCCACAGCGAGCTGCCCGATCGGCCGAGCGCTCTCCGGTATGAACGCAGCGCCGACTCCCACGGCGAGACAGAGAAGTACCAAAGCCACGGCTGGCAAGATCAACACTTTGGCGTGGGTCCGGGTATGAATGAGAACGCGCTCATCCGCTCCGAGCAGCTTCTGGGAAAATCCCACGGCTCAAGGCTAGACACCTCGCAGGTGAATGACGTCTCCGGCGCTGATGACCTCAAGCTGTCCTGAGGTACGGACCACGAGGCGCCCGGCACCGTCCACGGAGGTCGCGGAGCCCTCGATGGACCGGCCGTCGGCGAGTTCAACACGCACCTGGCGACCGATTGTCGCGCAGCGGTCACGATAGGACGTTGCCAGCTGGTTGTCGGCGGTGCCGCTCTCCCATCCGAGATAGAACTCACCGAGACTCTCCAGGCAGCAGCGGATGACCTCCGTGCGATTCAGCGGCCCGCGCTCAGACGACTCGGCGGCGCGCAGGGCCAGCGATGTCGCCGACGGCACGGGTAGTTGAGCCATGCTGAGGTGCACATTGATCCCGAAGCCGACCACCACCGCCGGGCCGCTCGAGGTGTCCACTCGCTCCACCAGGATCCCCGCTACCTTGCTGTCACCAATCAGCACGTCGTTCGGCCACTTGAGCACCGCCGGAACCCCGGGATAGCGCCGCAGGCCTTCGCTCACGGCCAGTCCGGCGAGCAGCGGCAGCCAGCCCCAGCGAGCTGGTGCCACATCGGGCGGATGCAGCAGCACCGATACGGCCACACCGGTTCCTGGTGGAGCAGTCCAGGCTCTCTCCCGCCGCCCACGGCCGGCCGACTGGTAGTCCGCAATGAGCACACTGCCGGAGGGCGTTCCGGTTGGGGCACCAGCCACCAGATCGGCATTCGTCGAGCCGGTCTCGGCCACCACGCGCAGACCTGTCCAGACCTGGTCCGGCCGAACCAGGGCGTGCAATAGGGCCGCCTCGTCGATCGGCTCGTAGAGTGCCACGCGCCATCTTTACAGTGGCTAGAGTCCACACATATGGACCGTCCCAGCGCAGGGAGCGACAAGCACACGACCGCCGGCAAGCTCGCGGATCTGGATTTCCGCGTCGCTGAGGCGGTCCACGCCGGATCCCAAGCGGCGGTAGCGAAGCAGCACGCCAAGGGCAAGAAAACCGCTAGGGAGCGGATCGAGCTGCTGTTGGACCCCGGATCCTTCACCGAGCTCGACGAATTCGCCCGGCATCGGGCCACCGCCTTCGGGCTCGACAGCAAGCGGCCGTACGGGGACGGTGTTGTCACCGGTTTCGGCACTATCGACGGACGGCCCGTGTGCGTTTTCAGCCAAGACGTGACGGTCTTCGGCGGCAGCCTTGGCGAGGTGTATGGCGAGAAGATCGTCAAGATTATCGACTTCGCCCTGAAGACCGGCTGCCCGCTCATCGGGCTGAACGAGGGTGGCGGGGCCCGGATTCAGGAGGGCGTGGTCTCGCTCGGGCTGTACGGGGAGATCTTCCGCCGCAACACCCATGCCTCCGGTGTGATTCCGCAGATCTCGCTCATCATGGGGCCTGCCGCCGGCGGCCACGTGTACTCGCCCGCCTTGACCGACTTCGTCGTAATGGTCGATCAGACCTCGCAAATGTTCATCACGGGTCCGGAAGTGATCAAGGCGGTGACCGGTGAAGACGTCACCATGGAGGAACTCGGTGGCGGCCGTACCCACAACACCAAGTCAGGCAACGCGCACTATCTCGCCGCCGACGAGGAAGATGCCATCTCCTTCGTGCAGACGCTGTTGAGCTTTCTCCCCCAGAACAATCTCGAGGATCCGCCGTCATTTGACTTCGAGAACGATCTGAGTCCCCATGAGGGCGACCGCGACCTGGACACCCTGATTCCGGATTCACCGAACCAGCCGTACGACATGCACGAAGTGATCTCCCGAGTGCTCGACGACAGCGACTTCCTCGAGGTGCAGGCCTTGTTCGCGCCAAACGTCGTGGTTGGCTTCGGCCGAATCGATGGCCGAAGTGTTGGCATCGTCGCCAACCAGCCGCTGCACTTCGCCGGCTGCCTGGATATCGATGCGTCTGAGAAAGCGGCCCGCTTCGTGCGCACCTGCGACGCGTTCAACGTCCCGGTGATCACCTTCGTCGATGTACCGGGTTTCCTCCCCGGCACCGACCAGGAGTGGAATGGCATCATCCGCCGCGGAGCGAAGTTGATCTACGCCTACGCCGAGGCCACGGTCCCGCTGGTTACCGTGATCACCCGAAAGGCTTACGGCGGTGCGTACGACGTCATGGGCTCCAAGCACCTCGGGGCCGACTTCAACCTGGCCTGGCCGACGGCTCAGATCGCAGTGATGGGTGCTCAGGGTGCGGTGAACATCCTCTACCGCAAGGAGATCGCCAAGTCTGACCGGCCGGAAGAACTGCGCGCCGAGTTGATCACTGCATACGACGACGAGCTCACCAATCCCTATATCGCCGCGGAGCGCGGATATGTCGATGCGGTGATCAGCCCGCACGAGACGCGAGTTGAAATCACTCGAGTACTCCGCCTGCTGCGCACCAAACGGCAGACACTGCCACCGAAAAAGCACGGGAACATACCTCTATGACCGAGCCTTTGGCAGAGCCGGAGTTCCAGGTGGTCAAAGGCAATCCGAGTGAGGACGAACTCGCTGCCCTGCTGACCGTGCTGAAGGCTCGAATTGGGGCTTCCGGCGGGCCATCGAAGGCCTCGGACAACGGCTGGTCTGCCTACTGGCGGGCCATGCGGGCGCCATTGCGCCCCGGGCCTGGAGGCTGGCGCGCCTCGGGTCGGGAAGCATAGGACCACAGCTCACCAACGCTAGAGTGAGACGGTTGCCCCGATCGGCAGCCGGAGAAGGAGGTCAGGCATGGACAACGTGGATGACATCATCGCCGGTATCCCGATGAACGCACTTGCCGATCAGCTTGGAGTGGATCCTCAAACAGCGGAGTCGGCGGTGCGACAGGCGCTGCCGGCGTTGCTGGGCGGCATGCAGGCGAACGCCGCCGACCCACCGGGCGCCGCCTCCCTCGCCGGTGCCCTTCACGAGCACTCGCCCGATCTGGTGACCGGTGGTGTTGACCTCAACCAGGTCGACCTCCAGGATGGCGAGAAGATCGTTGGCAATATCTTCGGTCGCAACACCGATCAGGTAGCGCAGACCCTGGGAGCTAATTTTGCTGGCGGGGGCAGTGGCGATCTGATCAAGAAGCTGCTTCCCCTGCTGGCCCCGATCGTGCTGTCCTATCTGTCGTCGCGGATGCGAGGTGGTGGGGCCACGAGCCCAGATCAATCGCAGCCGGCCGGCGGTGTCGGCGACCTGCTCGGCTCAATTCTTGGTGGCATGGGCGGCGGCACTCAGGGTTCGCAGGCGGGTTCGATCCTCGACATGCTCGGCGGTTTGCTCGGCGCCGGCCGGCGTTAGCGCTGTCCGCTGATCACCTGCGTTAGCCGCTCCGTCGAAAGACAGGAGATGAGACACCGCTCCTTGGCGTTGGTCATCAGCTTGGCGGTCCAGTCGGTAAAGCCTCCGTCGCCGAGCTCTGTCTCGTAGCCATCAGATCGCGACGTGATCTTGAATGCCGCCGATCGGTAGTAACCGATGCCACCGGTGCGATCAGGATCTTCGACGAAATCGATCCCGCCGAGCGCCGGCATGACGGTGTCGGCAAGACGCTCCTGCAGAGCTGCGTTGCCAATCACCGTCACGGCGACTCGGCCGACAATTTGGAACGCCGCCAACACGCTCCGCCAGAACTGGAGATGGGTGATCATCAGCTGGGTTTCGGTGCGTACTGAGCCGGAGTCGCGATCCGAGCTGACCAGCGCAAACAGCTTGAAGTGCTGGGACGCGCCGGATGCGTTGAAGCGCTGATTGCGAAGGACACGATGGCAAGCAGCAAGATGAACCGGTGACCCCCGACGCCGCCGAATTGCCGCTTCGATGGCCAAGACATTGGTGGGGTCACTCACCACCTCGCTGGAGCGCACGGTACTAAGGACTCGATTCTGATCAATCGATGCCATGCCACTGCAGGTGCCAAGTGGTGCGACCGGTGATAGGTCCAGTCGGATGACTTCTGGTGGCAGCAAACGCCAGATCCTCAGCTCCACCTCGGCCAGCGAACGAGGGTCGACATTCGATGGCCGGACGAAGCGGTCTGATTGCCATCGTTCGACCAGATCTGGCGGTTGCACACGTCGAGCACGCGTCCGCGCAACCATCAGTAGAAGTGTCTGCAGATCGGTCGGTGAGAGCTGCTGCTCAAGTGCCTCGCGAGCGCCAGGTGGCAGCGATCTCCACACTCTCTCACCGGCCCCAGCGCTCGGCTTTGGCCCAGGCATCCTCCGACATTAGCTGCCAACCAAAGGCGGCGAGTCCGTCGAACGATGGGCACTACGCTGTCGTCGGTGAACCTGCAGCCGGGGATGAAGCCGCCAGCACGTGAAGTGGATGCAATCGCAGACCGCTACGTCGACGAATGCGCAGCGCGCTATCCCGAGGTCGCGACTTATCTCGGCATCGAAGGTCACGATCATGAATGGGGCGACTATTCACCAGCCGGGCTCGCGGAGCAGATGGCGCACACCCGTAGAACCATTGCAGCTTTGCATTCCGCGGAGCCCTCGGACGAGCGGGAACGCACCGCCAAGGAGGCCATGCTCGAGCGGCTCGGGCTTGAGGTGGAGCTCTACGACGCCCACATCAGCCAGTCGCGGGTGAGCGTCATAGCCGGTGCTGCTCAAGAGATTCGGTCGACCTTCGATCTGATGCCCACCGAGGGTGAGCAAGCCTGGCAGAACATCGCAGCGCGGCTTCGTAATGTCGACCTTGCGTTGCATGGCGTACAGGAAACCCTGCATGCCGAGGCCCGTGACGGGAACGTTTCGGCGGTGCGACAGATCAACGGCACCATCACCCAGATCCGATCATGGACCGGTGAAACCGACGCGGACGACTTCTTTGCGGGCCTGGTCGAGCGAGCTCCTGCCGACCTGTCGGAATCGCTGCACGCCGAGCTTGAAACAGCGGCCGATCAGGGCCGATCCGCGTTCAGCCACTTCGCAACCTGGTTGGGCACCGAGCTGGCACCGCTGGCACCAAGCCTGGACGCCGTCGGTGAGGAACGCTATGCACTGGATTCGCGATACTTCCTTGGCGCGGTCATCGACCTTCACGAGACCTACGCCTGGGGCTTCGACGAGCTGCACCGTATTCAGACCGAACAGCGGGTCATTGCTCGCGACCTGACCGGCAGCACCGACATCAAGGCTGCCTGCGCGACACTCGATGAGGACCCCGAGCGTCGAATCGCTGGCCCTCCGGCGTTTCGCGATTGGATGCAACAGCTCACTGATCACGCGGTAAGCGAATTGGCCGGCACCCACTTTGAGATTCCTGACCCGATCAAGAAGATCGAATGTTGCATCGCGCCCACCCATGACGGCGTGATCTACTACACCGATCCGGCAGAGGACTTCTCCCGGCCAGGCCGGATGTGGTGGGCGGTCCCGGCAGGAATCGACACCTTCTCGACGTGGAAGGAAGTCACGACCGTCTATCACGAGGGCGTCCCTGGGCACCACCTGCAAATCGGGCAAAACGCCTACCGGTCGGACTTGTTGAACCGTTGGCAGCGCAAGTTGTGTTTCTGCTCCGGCCACAGTGAGGGCTGGGCGCTGTATGCCGAACGGCTGATGGACGAACTCGGGTATCTCGAGGCCGGCGACCGGATGGGCATGTTGGATGCCCAGGCGTTCCGAGCAATCCGAGTGATCATCGATATCGGGATGCACCTGCAACTGGAGATACCGAAGGACAATCCCTGGAAGTTCCATCCCGGTGAACGATGGACGCCGGCTGCCGGATTCGAATTCCTGATGGCGAACTGCTCTAGTGACGAGCCGACGCTGAGGTTTGAACTCGATCGATACCTTGGCTGGCCTGGACAGGCTCCGGCGTACAAGGTGGGCGAGCGCATCTGGCTCGAGGCACGCGAAGATGCACGGCGCCGCAACGGCGGGAGGTTCAGCCTGCGGCAGTTCCACGCCGATGCGCTGAACCTCGGCTCGCTCGGCCTCGAGCCGCTCCGATCCGCGCTTATGCGGATCTGATCATCGGTGACAGCGCAGATCCGGCTGGTCTTAGCGTCGGCATCGCCGGCGCGGCTACGCACCCTGCGCGCAGCTGGCCTAAGTCCGGACGTGATCATTTCGGGCGTCGACGAGACTGCTGCGCTGACCGACCGGGTGCCTGAGCTGGTGGCGGAGTTGGCCCGGCACAAAGCCGAGGCAGTGTCCGACCGGCTTGGTCACCTCTTCGACCCGACGGTGATCATCGGTTGCGACTCGATGCTGGAACTAGATGGTGAGCCGCACGGCAAGCCGGCCACGGCGGTTGCGGCTCTGCGGCGCTGGCACCAGATGAGCGGGCGCACCGGGGTGCTGCACACCGGGCACCACGTGATCGCACGAGCCGGTGACAACACTGCGGCGCGTGCCGCGGTTGCGGCCACCACGGTTCACTTCGCCGAGCTTTCCCCAGCTGAGATCGAGGCGTACGTCGCCACGGGCGAGCCCCTGCAGGTTGCCGGTGGCTTCACCATCGATGGGCTCGGTGGTGCCTTCATCACCGGAATCCAAGGTGACCATCACAATGTCGTCGGCATCAGCCTGCCGCTGCTTCGCACGCTGGTCGCCGATCTCGGCATCAGTTGGCCTGACTTGTGGGCGCTGAAGGCTTCCTGAAGGAACGCCGATTCGGTGCGGCATTCGGCACTTGTTCGGCGAAAGACTTGTTCCGAAGGAATCGGCCCGATCAGGAAGCACATCGACGAGGAGCAGCGGATGAAGAAGGTAGCCAAGATCGTGGCGGTGGGAATGAGCACAATCGCCCTGGCCGCTGGCGTCGGCGCGGGCATCTCGTATGCGGATCCGGACGCCACACCTAGCGCTACGCCGACCGCCGGGGCGACACCCAATCCGACCGCCACCCCCGCCAAGAGGACCGACCGCAAGGCCGATACAGATCGCCGGCATCGTGGTTTGTTGCGCCGAGCGCTGCATGGCGAGGCGACACTCGGCGGAAAGCAGCATCAAGAAGTCGCCTTCCAGCGCGGGTTGGTGCAGACGGTGAACGAGACATCCTTGACGATCAAGAGCGAGGACGGCTTTCTCGCCACTTACGTACTGATTGTGGAGACGCGGATACGCAAGGACGGCGAAAAGGCAAGCGTCTCCGACATCAAGCCTGGTGACCGTATCCGGGTTCTAGCGATCAAGGATGGCGCCACGCTGACTGCCAAGGCTGTACGGGCTAGGCAGGCGTAGCTGCTCAGGCCGAATCAACCGTCAGCACGATCAAAATGGCGTTGAGCGTCGTGACGATGCCAATGACGAGCCAGGCCAGACGAATAGTCAATGGCCGCGTGGGTGCCAGTCTCATCAGGGAGGAATCGGCGGCGAGGCGAGCCAGCGGAATCAAGGCGAACGGAATCCCGAAGGACAAGATCACCTGTGAGATGATCAACAGTCCAGTCGGCTCCAGCCCGATACCCAACAAGATCAGTGCCGGAACGGCGGTGATCAGCCGGCGAGCAAGCACTGGAACCCGCCGGTGCAAGAGTCCATCCATGATCACCGCGCCGGCGTATCCACCGACAGACGTGGACGCGAGTCCTGAGGCAAGCAGAGCCAGCGCGAACGCCCAGCCGATCGCGGCGCCGAGACGGTCTCCGATCGCAACGTGCGCAGCCTGCAGGCTGTCGATCTCTAGTCCGGGAAGCGTGCTGGCCGCAAGCAGCAGCATTCCCACGTTGACCGAGCCGGCGACGATCATCGCTAGGGTGACGTCAACCCGAATGCTGGAAAGGGTTGGCTGAGCGCAATCAGCATCTGCCACTCCGTGACGATCCCGCACGAGCGCCGAGTGCAGGTATACCGCGTGCGGCATCACGGTCGCCCCAAGCATGCCCACTGCCAGCAGCGCGCTTTCGGCGCCGGCAAGCCTGGGCACCAGCCCACCGCTCGTGGCTGCGAGATCCGGTGGAGCGATCACGAGTCCGGCGAGAAAGCCAACGGCGACGATTGCCAGCATCCCCGTGATGATTCGCTCGAAGCTGCGCTGGCTGCGGGAGTTCTGGAACAGCAACAGACCGGTCGAGACGGCAGTGGTGATGATGGCACCGACGACGAGCGGCAAGTCGAAGAGCAACCGAAGCGCGACGGCGCCGCCCACGATTTCAGCGACGTCGGTTGCCGCCGCCACCGCCTCGGCCTGGAGCCAGTAGGCCACTCGGGGGGTGGTGCGGTTTCGCTGGCCCACCAGGGCGGGCAGAGATTCGCCGGTCAGCCAGCCCACCTTCGCGGACAGATACTGCACTAGGCCTGCCATCAGCGTGGCGCCGACGAGCACCCACAGAAGTAGGTAACCGTACGAGGCCCCCGCAGCAGTGTTCGTCGCGACGTTGCCCGGATCGACGTACGCGACGGCAGCGACGAATGCCGGGCCAAGCAGCCGGGTGTGCTGCAGCAGCGTTTCGCGCCGCACCAACATCACAGCCTCCTCGTCGCTACTCGGGCCGGAGCAGCACTGCAGACGTCCCCGCGACGGCGCCTGGGCTCCTCGTGCCGGTGAAGCTGCCGGACCAGCCGTAGCCACGAAACGACATGGTCATCGCCCCCCGGTCATCCCGAGTGATCAGGAAGCCACCCGCGGGTAGTCCGCGACGAAGATAGTCCGCGACTTCCGCGGGCGTGGGCGAGGACATCACGGCGGTCACGTTGTTCGGCTGGTCGACCTTGGAGACTAAGGTGGCCCCCCGTGGCAGGGAAAACTCCTCGACAGGGCCATTCGTGAAGCCGAAAGCGGCCAGCGGCAAGCCGTCTGCGGGGATGCTGACAGACGGCGGGCCCGCGGGTGAGACGGTCGGCACCGGCGGCACATCCGATGCCGCCGCGCAGGCCGCCAGCACCACCGAGGCGGTCAGCCAACCGGTGACCCGACTGAACCGACGGGTCCGGGGGACGCGCATGGCCCATAACGTAGTGGGCATGTCTGAGCAATCGGCTATCGCTGTGAGTGCCAGCCGACTGCCGGCGGGCCTGCGCGCCATGCGACCGCGCCAATGGCTTAAGAACCTGCTGGTGGTCGCAGCTCCGCTGGCCGCAGGTCGGTTGTTCGAGACCCAAGTGCTCATTGACGTCGCCTCGGCCTTCGTAGCGTTCTGTCTGGTCAGCGCGAGCGTGTACCTGCTCAATGACGTTCGGGACGTCGAGGAAGACCGGTTGCACCCCAAGAAGCGGCTCCGGCCGATCGCCTCGGGTGAGCTCAGCGTCACGTCAGCAGTGGTCATCGCCACTCTGACCGGGGCCGTCGGTTTCGCTCTCGGCTTCTTCACCTCGACCGGACTCGGTATCACGCTCACGGTCTATCTCGTGCTGCAACTGCTCTATTCGGCCTTTCTGAAGCATCTTCCAGTGGTGGATCTTGCGATGGTGGCCAGCGGCTTCCTGCTTCGCGCTATTGCGGGCGGTGTGGCGGCCGATATCCCCCTCAGCCAGTGGTTCCTGCTCGTCGCCTCGTTCGGATCTTTTTTCATGGTGGCCGGGAAGCGCTACTCCGAGATGAAGACCCTCGGCGCCGATGCGGGCACCCGACGCTCGCTGACGCGATACTCCGAGTCCTATCTGCGGTTCGCCTGGATGCTCGCGGCCGTGATGGTGTTGATCTCCTACAGTCTGTGGGCGTTCGAGAATCGGGACGGCCAGCCGCTCCTGGGCGTGCCCTGGACGGCTATCTCCATCGCTCCCTTCACACTGGGACTGCTCCAATACGCACTTGAAGTCGACTCGGGCAACGCGGGTGAGCCGGAGGAAGTGGTCCTTCATGATCATGTTCTGCAGGCAATCGGATTGGTGTGGCTCGTGGTGATCTTCGTGGCGGTGTTTCGATGAGTGGCGAATCCCCATTGCCAGCGATCAAGCCGTCGATGCCGGAGGCGCAACCCATGGTGCCCCTGCACGGGTGGGGTCGGGCTACCTCGACGCGGGCACACTTGGCGCAGATCGACTCGGTGGCCGACGCCGTCTCCGTCCTCCGGAAAGCCGGCGGCGATCGAGGGGTCGTGCCGCGAGGCTTGGGCCGGAGCTATGGCGATGCGGCACAGAACGCCGGCGGGACTGCGCTGGACCTCACCAAACTGAACCGGATCCTTCACGTCGATGCCGAGTCGGAGCCGCCAACCGTCACCGTCCAGGCCGGCGTCAGTCTGGATGTGCTGATGCGGGCACTGCTGCCATTCGGGCTTTGGGTGCCGGTTCTGCCCGGAACCAGGCAAGTCACCGTCGGCGGCGCAGTGGCGGCCGATGTCCACGGCAAGAACCACCACACCGAAGGCAGTTTTGGCAACCACCTTCGATCGCTGGACCTGCTGACCGCCGACCTCGAGGTGCGTACCGTCTCACCTCACGACGAGACGGCCGAGCTCTTCTGGGCGACGATCGGCGGGATGGGGCTGACCGGTGTGATCTTGGGCGCCACGCTGAACCTGCAGCGAACTGAAACCGCCTACTTTACCGTGGACACCGACCGGTGCACCGACATCGACGACCTAATGGCCAAGATGTCGACCGGCGATGAGAACTACACCTACTCCGTGGCATGGTTCGATGCGGTGACCAAAGGCAAGCACATGGGCCGGGCTGTGCTGACCCGAGGGAACAAGGCGAAGATGCACGACCTGCCACTAAAGCTGGCCAGGGATCCGCTGAAGTTCGTGGCGCCGTCGCTCGGCACCATCCCGGAGATCTTCCCGAACCGAGTTATCAATGTGGTGACCGCGCGCGCCTTTAGCACGGCTTGGTATCACAAGGCGCCTCAGCATCGGGTTGGTGAAATCCAGAACATCACCGAGTTCTTCCATCCGCTCGACATGGTGGCGGAATGGAATCGCGTGTACGGGCCGCACGGATTCCTGCAGTACCAGTTCGTGGTGCCCTTCGCCGCGGCCGACACCTTCCGCCGCTGCGTCGAGATGATCGTCAACTCCGGCCATCTGTCCTGTTTGAACGTCCTCAAACGATTCGGCCCCAGCAATCCAGCGCCGTTGTCCTTTCCCATGCCTGGCTGGACCTTGACCGTCGACCTGCCGATCGAGGCCGGGCTGGATCGGCTCTGCGACGACCTCGATGAGCAGGTTGTGGCCGCCGGCGGGCGCGTGTACCTGGCGAAGGACTCCCGGCTGAGCGCAGCAACGTTCAAGAAGATGTACCCAGGGCTGGAGAATTTTCTCGCGGTGCGTCGAAGGGTCGACCCCACAGGCATTTTCAATTCCGATCTTGCTCGCCGACTGGAACTGAGCTAGGAGCAAGGGTGTGATCAACGCCGTGGGAACACCGCAGTCGCTGCTGTTGCTGGGTGGCACATCGGACATTGCTCTGGCGATCGCGCGCCGCTACGCAACAGATCACGACCTTCGAGTCGTGCTCGCGGCCCGGGCCGGTGAGCGGCGGGCTGCGGCCGCCGATGAGTTGCGCAGGCTCGGTTGCGCTGTCAACGAAGTTGATCTTGAGGCGCGGGACTTCCAGTCCCACCCTGCGACCGTCGAGCAGGCATTCGCCGGCGGTGACATCGACATCGCGGTGGTCGCCTTCGGACTGCTGGGCGACCCGGAGCAAGCCTGGCGAAATCCGGATGCGGTGCTTGAGCTGGCCGAGGTCAACTACACCGCGCCGGTCCATCTTGGAGTGCTGATCGCGGCCCGCATGCGGGCCCAAGGACACGGTTGCATCGTTGCCCTGTCCAGCGTTGCCGGGGAGCGGGTCCGCAGGTCAAACTTCGTTTACGGTTCGACCAAAGCCGGGTTTGACGGCTTCTTCCTCGGCCTTGGGGAGGCGTTGCGCGACCATGGCGTCCGGGTACTCGTGGCCAGATCCGGGTTCGTGAGGTCCAAGATGACCGAAGGCCTTGATCCGGCGCCGCTGTCTGTGACTCCGGATGAGGTTGCCGATGCGGTGGTCGCTGCGGTCAAGGCCAATCGAGAGCTGATCTGGGTGCCGGCGCCGATGCGGGCAATCATGTCTGGGTTAAGGCACGTTCCCCGGCCGATCTTCCGCAAGCTGCCGATCTGAGCCGGACAGCGATCAGCGCAAGCCCTGTCGAGGCCTTCGTGGCCTGGCGCCGAAAGATGCTGAGCTGAGTGACCTGGTCAGACTGGGGGGACGCCGTGACGCCGGTCTGAGAAGTGCCGGTCCTTGGTGGCGGCCGCCGCGAATCGTGCAACTAGTTCTGAGCGCAGTTGGGTCGGTTCAACGATCGCGTCGACGATAAGTTCGCTGGCTAGGTGCAGGATGTCGATGTCGGTCTCGTAGTCAGCGCGCAGCCGATCGACATATGCGGCCCGTTCGGTCAGGTCGGTGATCTCGGCGATCTTGTTGGCGTAGACGGCGTTGACCGCCGCCTCTGGTCCCATGACCGCGATCTTGGCGGTTGGCAGCGCCAGGCAGGCATCTGGGCCGAAACCCGGTCCCGCCATGGCGTAGAGCCCAGCACCGTAAGCCTTACGCACGATCACCGAGATGGTTGGCACCGTCGCCTCCGCGACGGCGGTGATCATCTTGGCTCCGTGGCGGATGATGCCCTGGCGTTCCACCGCGCTGCCGATCATGAAGCCGGGAACATCGGCAAGATAGAGCAGCGGCAGATTGAATGCGTCGCATTGCCAGATGAATCGTGCAGCCTTGTCGGCAGAGTCAACGAAGAGAACCCCGCCCTTGATCAACGGCTGGTTGGCGACGATCCCGATCGGTTCACCCTCCAGCAAGCCGAACCCGGTAACGACCTCCGGGGCGAACAGCGGCTTTAGCTCCAGGAAGGATGCATCGTCCACGATCGCCTCGATCACCGCGTGGATGTCGTAGCCGCGCGACTCCTCGATCGGCACCAAATCGTCGCCGAACTCACGAGCCGGTGCCGACGGGTCGTAGGTCGGCGGTGAGCTACGCCAGTTCCCTGGCAGATAAGAGAAGTACTGCTTGGCCTGCGCGATTGCGTCCGGGTCGTCGACCGCCAATTGATCACCGCAGCCGGACACGCTCGCGTGCATCCGGGCGCCACCCATCTCCTCGAGGCTTACCTTTTCACCGACCACCATCTCGGCCATCCGCGGCGAGCCCAGATACATCGACGCGTTGCCCTCCACCATGATCACCACGTCGCAGAAGGACGGTGTGTACGCACCGCCGGCGGCACTCGGTCCGAAAAGACAGCAGATCTGCGGCACCTTTCCGGACAGGGCGACCTGGTTGCGAAAGATCCGGCCGGCGCCGCGACGCCCCGGAAACAGATCGACCTGGTCGGTGATCCGCGCTCCCGCGGAGTCGACGAACCAGAAGATCGGTAGTTCGTCTCGCAGCGCCACCTCGGTGATCCGAATGATCTTCTCGACCGTACGGGCGCCCCACGAGCCTGCCTTTACCCCTGGGTCGTTCGCGACCACCAGAGCGGGCCGGCCCGACACCAGTCCGCGTCCGGTTACCACTCCATCGGCCGGTAGCCCGTCGGTCAGCGCGTTCGCGAGCTGGCCATCCTCTACGAAGCTTCCTGCGTCGAACAGCAGCTCCACTCGCTCCCGGACGTAGAGCTTGTTCTGCGCTGACAACCTAGCGGCCGCGCGGGCATCCGGGCTTTGAGTTTGCTCCCTCGCGACCCGAACCCGCTTGGCCACATTCTCCAGATCGTCCACGGTCCGCTACTCCACCGGGAGATCCAACGCCCGAGCGATCAGCAACCGTTGCACCTCCGACGTACCTTCCCCAATCTCCAGTGCCTTGGCGTCCCGATAGAACCGGGCGACCGGATACTCCTCCATGAACCCGTAGCCGCCGAAAATCTGGGTGGCGATTCTGGTTGCCGTCACAGCCGACTCCGAGGCGTAGAGCTTGGCGATAGCTGCCGACCGCTTCAGCTCCGCGGCGGATCCACCATGATCACGTAGGCTCGCCGCGGAATAGACCAAGAGACCGGCAGTGTGGGCCATCACATCAAGATCAGCGATGGCAAATGCGATCGCCTGCTTGCGGCCGATCGGGCCGCCGAATGCTCGCCGCTCCAGCGCGTAATCCCTCGACATGTCTCGACAGGCACGAATGCAACCCAAAGCCAATGCCGAGACAGCGATTCGACCGTCATCCAGTGTGGCGAGAAACTGCCGGTAGCCCTTATCGCGCTCACCAAGTAGATGATCTTGAGCGACCCTGACGTCGTCGAAGCTTAGCGGATGTGTGTCGGACGCATGCCATCCCAGCTTCTCGTAGGCCGATCCGACCGTCAGTCCTTCGGCGGAACGAGGAACAACGATTGTGGAGATTTCTGGCTTGCCGTTATCCCCGGTGCCCGTACGCGCCGTCACGGTGATGATCGAGGTAATCGCCGTGCCGGAGTTGGTGATGAACTGCTTGGCGCCGTTGATCACCCAGTCCTGGCCGTCGAGCTTTGCGGACGTATTCAGTGCTGCTGCATCCGAGCCCGACTCTGGCTCGGTCAACGCGAACGCGGCCAGCGCCCGCCCAGCAAGCAGATCCGGAAGCCACCGTTCCTTCTGTTCCCCGGTGCCGAAGCGGGCGATCGGACTGGCCCCTAGCCCGACGGCCGCTTCAAGCGTGATGCCGAGCGACTGGTCGACCCGGCCAACTTCCTCGACCGCAATGCACAGACTGGTGAAGTCACCGGCACCGCCGTATTCCTCGGGTCCGCCCAATCCGAAGAGGCCCAAGTCGGCCATCTGAGCCACCGCCTCGAGGGGCAGTTCATGAGCAGCGTTCCATTTCGCCACGTACGGCGCGAGCTGCTGATCGGCGAACTCCGCAACAACAGCTCGAAAGTCGGCGTGCTCATCGTCCAACGCGTATCGCGCGCCCATGCGGTCAGTCTAGGGGGATCCGGCGCAACGCGAGTTGATCTTGGCAGCGCCCTCCGACTTTTTGATCAGTCGCTCGGAAAGGACTCGACACTTAGCGAGGCAGCGCCATCCTGCTGGCCCGTGACGTCCCAAAGGTGGTGGATCACATCGTGCAACAAGTACTGGCTGAGACTGGCCACGGTGAACTCCGAGCCGTTCGAACGCCGTCCCCTGCGCTGCAGGTGATCGGGCTCGACCGACGAGAGGCGTTTCACAAACGCCCCCGCAGCTGCCTCCAGCTCGTCGGCCACAACCTCGGGATCCTGTTCGGCGTAGCGCTCCCGGATCGCAGTCTCATCCTGATCCCAGTTGGCAAAAGTCGGCTCGTCTTCGGCCAGCAGCTGGGCCAGCCGGCCGTCAAACACCCGATAGGCGTCTCGGACATGCGCACCATATTCCAGCGGTGACCAGACGCCCGGCCGTGGCCGCCTCGTCACGGCCGGACTTGAGCGCAAGATCTGCACCCACTCCTCGGCTGCCACGAAGGCTCGCTCGGAGATTTCGCTGGGCTCAATCTCGCCGGCCGCGAGGCCACATTGCGGGCAGCGACTGGTCAGCGTCCAGGTCCAGTCCTTGGTATCTGGCTGTGGCTCCACAGTTGCAAGATTAATGGCGCCTCCAGCTGTCCCGTCGTCCACAGGAAGGGCCCTGAGCTGTGGAGAAGTTGATCACTTCGGTGCATAGCTAGGCCGAAAATGTGGATCCCCCGGTGGATGTAGAAATTGATCAAATCTCTTTGGTGTAAGGGGTTGCGGAGGATTCTGCGGCGTTGTAGAAATCTCTTACGCCTTCCGCAAGGGGGGCGGGATCGGGAGAGACCGAAGGCCCGCACGGTGAGGCAACTCGCCGCAGCAGCCGGTGACGGGCTGGTGGGGCCTGCTAGGTCGCCCGGTCGGCTGGAGACGTCACTGACTCTGGCCA
>JBKPML010000028.1:0-9786 GCA_046732135.1 Actinomycetota bacterium | reverse complement strand
AGCTCGCGGCCCAAGTCGGTCTGCGACACGAAGGAGATCAGTGTTGTGCTGAAACCCCTGTCACCCACCCGCATCCCGGCCACGTCGGACGCCGTCAGGATGAGCACCGCGGCGGAGGAGAATGCCCAAATCACCGATGCGCCGAACCCGAGGCGGACCAATCGCCGCCGCGATCCATCCAGCTCGTCGATTCTCGATTCCGGCTCCGGTGCTACGAAGAAGGCGCCAAGCACTAGGGCCCCTATGGTCAGGGCTGCCGCTAGGTCGTGAGCTGTTCGGGCGGCAGGCAATCCGTAGCGTGCGAATGGGCCGACGTCTGACAGGCCCGAAGTAACTGGCACAAGTGCCCCAGTCACCGCCAGCACGGCCCACACAACCGTTATCCCGGCACCAAGAACCGCTGCGCCGACCAGTAGCGATGTGCCGCCGAACCTGTGACGGTTACCCGGCGTCCGCTCCGCTCGACGTTCTTTTAACCTCAACACTGCGACACAACAGTAAGACCTCGCTCTTTAGCGACGGACGACGATGAGCCTCTCGAGCTCGGTCGGCAGACGCAGCTGCAATGTCAGCCGTGGGCTCGCGTCAGTGCCCGCTTGGCTATGAGGGCTCTCCGGGAGCTATTTCGCCTGGCGTCAGCGGAAATAGCGGAGGCTGACTATCTGGAACGGACGGAAGCAGACCATGACTGTGGTCGGGTCGGCCCAGGTCTGGCCGATGTCCAGTGGGCGTTCCAGCAGATCGACACTTTGGACTGAGCGGGCAGGAAAGGAGGCGCGCACAGTGGTTTGCGCCCGGCCACCAGACGCCGCGTAGAGCCGTACGACGATGTCGCCGCTCTGGTCCTCGGCGAGCTTGACCGCCTCGACTACCACCTCGGCGGAGTCCAACGTGATGAGCGGAGCCACGGAGTTCGATCCATGGATGGTGCGCACCGGCAGGTTGATCGCATAGCCCTCACGCACGGCGTCGAGAATGCCAGCGCCCGGGACGATCGCATAGCGCAGCCGGTGCTGGCCCTGATCGGTCTCGGGATCGGGCCACAGCGGCGCCCGAAGCAGCGACAGCCGTACGGTCGTTGTGGTGCCTCCGTCCGAGCGGATTGCTCGGCTCACGTCGTGACCATAGGTTGAGTCGTTCACCAGTGCGACTCCATAGCCGGGCTCCGCCACGTGGATGAATCGGTGAGCGCAGATCTCGAATTTGGCCGCCTCCCAGCTGGTGTTGACATGCGTCGGTCTTTTGACGTGCCCGAACTGGGTCTCCGAGCTCGACACCTCGGCTCGTACGTCCAATTCGAATGCGGCCTTGAGGAATGTCTCCCGTTCCCGCCAGTCGACGTCGAGCTGGACGTCCAAGGCTGCTGCGTCAGGAGCCAAGGTGATCAGCTGCTCGAAGGTCGACGTACCGTGACGACGCATGGCACGGACGCCTACCAGGCCACCGTCCAACTCGACTATCTCCGCCGACTCGGCCGCCGTCAGGTCAGTGCGGGTATTCCGATAGAAGGAGTCGACATCCCAGGCATCCCAGTCATTGGGCAGGTCGGGATGAAGCTGAAGCAGGTTCCCGTAGCCGCCTGGGGCGATTGCTTCTCGCCCCGTCGCCTTGTCGATCACCGAGGTGATCAATCCGTCCGGGTTGAGCTGGACCCGCATCCGGTCGTTTGCCAATGAGAATCCGTCGGCCTCCCGCTCGACCGATACCGCGCTCCCGGCAGCGCGTATGTGCGCCGCACCAAGGGCTGGCACACCGGCTCTCGGAAAAGGCGCAGCATTGAACACGACCTCGCTCGCTCCACCATCCCCCGGCTGCTCCGACTGGAGCGCGTCCAGGGAATCGCTGATGAGCTGGTTCAGCTCGGTCCCGACCGCCTCGTAGGTCGCACGGGCCTCCCGGTTCACCCAGGAGATCGAGGAGCCGGGCAGGATGTCGTGGAACTGGTGCAGCAACACTGTCTTCCACAGCCGGTCCAGCTCCGCGTACGGATAGGCGGCTCCGGTTCGGATCGTCGCCGTTGCGGCCCACAGCTCGACTTCGCGGAGCAGGTGCTCGCTGCGCCGGTTGCCCTGCTTGATGAGCGCCTGAGATGTGTAGGTGCCCCGGTGCAACTCCAGGTAGAGCTCGCCCCACCACACCGGGGGATCGGCGTAGTCTGCCTCAGCTCGAGCAAAGAACGCCGCTGGCGACTCGATCCTGACTTGCGGCGAGCCCTCGAGATCGGCGGTGCGCCGGGCCCGCTCCAACATCTCCCGGGTCGGACCACCGCCGCCGTCGCCCCAGCCGAACGGCACGAGGGAATGGTTGGCGCGAGCACGATCGCGAAATTGCCGGCTGGCCAGAGCCAGTTCCGCACCCGACAACTCGGAGTTGTAGGTCGCAACAGGCGGGAAGTGGGTGAAGATCCGCGTGCCGTCAAGCCCTTCCCATAAGAACGTGTGGTGCGGGAAGCGGTTTGTCTTGTTCCAGGAGAGCTTTTGGGTGAGGAAATACCGGGATCCGGAGAGTGCGATCAGTTGGGGCAGAGCCGCAGAGAAGCCGAATGAATCGGGAAGCCAGACCTCGGCGGTATCGATGCCGTGCTTATCCGCCAAATAACCCTTGCCATGAATGAACTGGCGGGCCATCGCCTCGCCGCCCGGCATGTTGGTGTCCGCCTCGACCCACATGCCGCCGACGGGTACGAACTGACCGGTCTTGATCCTCTCCCGAACCCGATCAAAGACAGCCGGATGATGCTCCTCGATCCAAGCCAGCTGCTGGGCCTGGGACATGGTGAAGATCAACTCGGGGTAGTCGTCCATCAGCTGACTGACGTTCGCACAAGTACGGGCCACCTTCCGTACGGCCTCGCGCAGCGGCCAGAGCCAGGCCGAGTCGATGTGGGCGTGGCCGACTGCGCTGATCTGATGCGCGCTGGCGTTCGCCCGTTTGGCCAGCAGCGGTTCCAGCACCACGTGCGCCGGCTGCTGTCCCGCTGATGTCGCTGAGGTTGAGGACGTCCAGAGCATCGCAGATGCCGGCCCAGATCTTGGCGCCGCGTGGATCGTCAGCCGGCAGCTGCACCGCAAGCTGACCGAGCACGTCGAAGTCTGCTGCCAGCGCCCGGATGTCCTTGTCAACGATGGCGAGCTGTGCCTGCCGCAAGACATAGATCGGCTCCTGCGCGGCCGTCTGTACATCACCAGCGATCGTTGGGACCAGCATTGGCAAACCAGGGTTCGCCGCCGCCTCAACGAGGACGCGGACGTCGGTGACCCCGGGCTCAACCGGAAACCAGCGGTTATAGGGGTGCAGACCCTTGATCGGGCTGCCATCGGACCGGTAGACGAGCCCCTCGACGCTGAAACCAGGCACGCCGCCGAACCCGAGGTCGACCACACCCTCGACAAGTTCCCCTTGCCAGCCCGCGGGAACAGTGCCGCTCAGATCAAACCAGGTCGTGCCCCAGGCCGGACCCCAGGAGTCACCCACAGCGGCATCCGCAAAGGGTGCAACCAACGCCTCGGCAACGGGTACAGGCTCACCCGGAACGTCCCAACGACGGACGCTGAGCGGTACCGTCGCCCGATAGACCGCTGGCAGCAGCCGCTCGTTGTAGACCCGAAAGAGCCGACGCTGGATTTCGGTCCAATGATCGTCCACCACTTGATCATTCCCGATCAGCTCAAACGCAATCGGCCAGTACCAAACCTTGTCTCGCTCAACGTGTCACGCGTACTGTCTTGTCGAGTCCTTGTCCAAGGTTGGGCGTGGCATGTCCAAGGTTCAGTCAGGCGTCTGATGTACACAATCAAGCACGCCGCCGAGATGGTTGGGGTGCCGGTTGCCACCCTGCGTGCTTGGCAGCGGCGTTACGGCGTGGTGAACCCTCGACGGTCCGCCGGCGGTTACCGCCTCTACGAACCGGACGACATCGCAGCGCTGCACCGCGTGCAGGCATTGGTCCTCTCTGGATGGTCGCCTAAGGAGGCGGCGGAGGCTGTTCTTTTCTCGGAAAGCCAGAAGGGCGTTGGGCAGGCCCTGCTTCACGCCGATTCGCCGCCCCAGGACTTGTCGGGTCCGTCCCCGAAACCACCGTCAGGCTTATTGGCTGCGGCTGCCGCCTTGGACTCGATTGGAGTGAGCCGTCTGCTCGACGAGCACTTCGCCCTGGGCTCGTTCGAGCACGTGGTCGATGACTGGTTGCTTCCGGAGCTTGAACGATTGGGCACCGCCTGGGCCACTGGCGAGGTCAGCGTTGCGGGCGAGCACCTCGTAGCCACGGCGGTGCAGCGGCGCCTCAATGCTGCATTCGAGGCGGCCGGCTTAGCGACCGCCAACGCCCCTCTGGTGCTGGCCGGCTCGCCCCCGGGATGCCGCCACGAGCTTGGGATTCTGGCGTTTGCCACCGCTGCCCGCCGAGTCGGCTTGGCAGTGGTCTATCTGGGGGCGGACCTTCCCGTTCAAGACTGGCTCAGCGCGGCCGAACGATGCCGTCCTGCTGCCGTTGTCTTGGCGGTGCCCACGCGAGCTGACGTCGTACCGACGGCCGAAGTCGTTGAGGCCCTCTCCGGGCATAAACTGCTGGTGGCAGTGGGCGGCGCGTACCAAGACGCCGCTGCGGAAATTGTCGCAAATGTGCCGGGTCGGCAGGTCATCTCACTCGGCCACTCGATTGCTCGCGGAGCGATTGACTTATACAGCCGTCTCACGTCAACCTCGACGTAACAGCGCTTCAGGCTGAGCGCCAGGCCAGTGCCGCGGTGAGATCGGTAAGTCCGCCGATGGCGGCTGGATGCAGTGCTTCATCCGTGAGGGCCAGGCAGGCATCCTCGACGTGGCGTGCGATCAACGTCTCAACTTCGCTCCGAACTCCGGCAGTCAACATCGCGTCCTGGAGAGCCGTGACATCTTGATGGCTCATCGAAGGCGAGCCGACGTGCTGGAGGGCTATTGCCGCGGCGCCATCGAGGCGGTCGGCCGCCACGCTGATCAGCACTGTCGCCTTGCCGGTTCTAAGGTCATCACCAGCGGGTTTGCCCGTCACGATGGGATCTCCCCAGACGCCAAGCACTTCATCGCGTAGCGCGAAAGCTGCGCCGGCATGAGCTCCGTAGCGACGCAACGCCCTGTGAACCCGGGTCGTGGCACCGGCTGCTGTGGCACCCAGTGCCAGCGGTCGCCCGACGGTATAGGAACCGGACTTCAGCTGAGCGAGACGTTCAGCATGGTTTCGATCGCGCCGGCCCACCGCCGCACCGGTTAGGTCACCACATTGACCCAACACGAGCTCAACACACATCTCGTACCAAAGCTCACGTAGTCGCGGATCGAGGGTGCCTACAAGCCGATGCGCCTGCACAAGCGCGAGGTCGCCGAGCAGCACGGCGAGATTTCGGCCGAAAGCGGCAGAATCACCACGCCCGGCGGCCTCGATGTGCCAATGCTCGGCCTGTCGGTGAGCTGCTGGGCCGCCACGGCGTAGATCAGATTCATCCATCACATCGTCGTGTAACAACGCGAACTGATGAAGCAGCTCCAACGCCACCGCCGCCCTGATCATCTCCTCATATCCCGGTGATTCGACACTGGCGCCGGCTGCTACAAAACCCCAGTGGCACATGGTCGGCCGAAGTCGCTTGCCGCCCTGCGAAAGGAGGTCACCCAGCCAGCTCGGCAGATCGTGCGGCAGCACGTCGGGCGCTTGGCCATCTCCAAGCGCATGCCACAGGTCGCTCAGCTCGCCGACCTGCTCCGCGAGAAGATCCTTGACGGCCCTCAGGCTGGCGGTGGCGTTTCCGCCATGAAGGTGCCGAGGATCTCGTTGGGTTGAGGCGATATCCCAAGGTGCAATCGTGCGGATCTGTGTGACTGACCAGGGGCTCAGCAAGCCGGGCGCTCGGTCGGCTGTCTCCGTCAAGTCGGGCCAGGTAAGCCACTGATAGTCCATTACTTCATCCGGGTCAGGACGGAGGACCGAAGCATCCACAATAAATGCCCGGTAGACCGGACAGTGCTCGTTTTCCATCCGACCGTAAGGATCGGTGGCGACGTAACCGAAGTCGGGCAACAGCACTTGAATGTCTCGCACTTGAAGGCCCAGCTCTTCGCCGACCCGGCGGCAAATGGCCGCCGGATCGGTCTCTCCCGGGCGAGGGTGTCCGCAACAAGAGTTGGACCAAACGCCCGGCCACGTTCGCTTGTTCAGCGCTCTTCTGGTCAGCAGTACGCGACCGGCATCGTCTATCAGGTAGACCGAGAAGGCGCGATGTCGAGGTGTCTTGCTGTGGTGCACCTCGGCGCGAGGCGCCTGTCCGATAACCCGCCCGGTCTCGTCGACCAGTTCGACCAGGTCCTGATCAGTGGTCTCCAGCTGCACGCCGCCTCCCAGATACCAGTTGAGTCAGCAGAAGCATAGGACAGACATTGAACAAACACTAGACACGCCGGCGCTGGAAGGCTCGAAGGTCCTTGCTTGGGTCGAGTTGAGCGCCTATTTCGCCGTAATGGCACCCTTGCTCTGAGCGCTGGGCAGGGAGGAAAGCATGACGCGGTTCTTGTACCGCTTGGGCTGGGCCGTGGCGGGCCACCCTTGGCGCACGGTCGCCGCATCCCTAACTGCGCTCCTGCTGTGCTTTGCGGCCGCCTACTGGGTTGGCGGCTCGCCTGCGGACAACTACAACGTTCCTGGTGCCCGGTCCAAGGCTGGAACCGAACTGCTGCATGAGCGCTTTCCTGCCATGTCGGGTGCCGGTGCCGCCGTCGTCATTACCTCGGACTCCGCGCTTCCCTCCGATGTCCTGACTGCGCTGAGTAGTGATCTTGCCGGGATGCCACATGTCATCTCGGTGTCGCCGCCTCGACTCTCGGCCGACGGCGCTACGGCGCTTATCTCGGTCCGATACGACGCGCCCGTCACGAACCCCGATCTCATGGCGAACACCGCTCCACTCGAAGAGGCAGTCGCAGCCACCCGGGCCGATGGATACACCGTTCTGCTGGGTGGTGAACTGCCGGAGACCGTACGGGACCTGGGTGGCAGGGGAGAGGCGAGCGGCGTCTTGGTCGCGATCTTGCTGCTGATTCTGACCTTCGGGTCGTTGGTGGCTGCCGGCCTCCCGCTGGCCGGCGCCTTCCTCGGCCTCGGGTTGGGCACGGCCGGTGTCACCGTGCTGGCGGGCTTCACAGATGTCAGCACCTCAGCGCCGACTGTCGCCACCATGGTAGGGCTCGGCGTTGGCATTGATTACGGTCTGCTGCTGATCACTCGCTTCGTCGAGATGCTGCGGGCCGGCTTTGATCGCCGAGAGGCCGCCGCTCGGGCCAACGCCACAGCCGGCCGCTCGGTGGTGCTTGCCGGAGCCACGGTTCTCGTCTCCTTGATGGGATTGCGGCTATCTGGACTTCCGGTGTACGCGTCGTTCGGTTACGCCACGGCGATCACCGTCGGCTCGGTCGTACTTGTTTCAGTGACGTTGGTCCCGGCGTTGGCCGCGGTGGCCGGGAGGCGCGTGTTGCCACGTCGCGAGCGACACGCCCGCCGAGTCTTGCTGACCCGCACGTCAGTGATCGCCCGTTGGGCGCGGGTCGTCGGGCAGCGACCGCTGCTGTGGGCGGTGAGCGCTACCGTCATCCTGCTGGCACTTGCGGCTCCGGTCCTTGACATGCGCACATGGCCGCAGGATGCGGGCAGCCAGCCCGCCGAACTCGAGGTCCGGCAAGCCTTCGACGTCGTGGCGGCCGAGTTCGGCCCCGGCGCCAACGCGCCGATGATCATGGTGGTGGACCTCCAGCAGATCGATCGGGCGCAACTTGGCTCGCTCACCGGCCGCGTCTCTAGTACCGAAGGCGTCGTCACGGTGAGCCCACCTCTGTTGTCCCCGGATGGCACGGCAGCAGTGGTGCAAATAGAGCCGGCCTTCGCGTCCAGCGATCCCCGGACGACGCCGCTGATCGAACACATTCGTGACGACGTCCTGCCCCGTGGGGCTGAGTTGACCGGAGGCAGCCCGATCCTGTCGGACATCTCGGTCATGCTGGAGGAACGGATCTGGCTGGTGATCGGCTTTGTGGTGGCGCTATCTGTGCTGCTGCTTGCGGTGATGTTCAGATCGCTCGTCGTTCCGATCAAGGCGGCGGTGATGAACATGCTGAGTATTGCCGCCGCGTATGGCGTCGTGGTGGCCATATTCCAATGGGGTTGGGGCACGAGCCTGCTTGGTCTTGATCATGCAATGCCGGTCTCCAGCTGGATCCCGATCTTGATGTTCACGGTGCTCTTCGGGTTGTCAATGGATTACGAGGTGTTCCTGCTGTCGCGAATTCGCGAGGACTACCTGGCAACCGGTGATCCGCATGCGAGTGTTGTCCACGGCCTCGCGGCGACCGGCCGAGTGATTTCCGCGGCTGCAGCGATCATGGTCGCGGTCTTTCTCGGCTTCTCTACCGCAGCCGACATCACCGTCACCATGATCAGCATCGGCATGGCCGTGGCTATCGCCATCGATGCCACACTCATCCGGCTGGTCCTGGTGCCCGCGGTCATGGCGATGCTAGGCCGGTGGAACTGGTGGATGCCGCGCTGGCTCGACCGGCTGCTCCCTCACGTGGATGCGGAGTCGGTGGCCCTGATCGGCCATCATCCTGAGCGCTCAGCAATACCGCAGCCAGAATCAGCGGACAAGAGCGTTCACGGTCGGGTCTGACATCATGTCGAGGGGACCTGCCGTAGCTAAGCTGTGACGGACGGAGAGCCGCCCGCAGGTCAGATGCCGAGCCGCGGCCCCTCCATCGCTGGGCAGGTGTCCATGATCACGTCGAGGCCTTTGGCGTGAGCTCGCTCGGCGGCCGCTTCGTCGATCACGCCGAGCTGGAGCCACACCGCCGTAATGCCGAGCCGGTCCTTTTCGGTGATCGCGTCGTCGATGACGGCGCCGACGTGTTGGCTGTTGACGAAACAGTCGACGACGTCTACCGGCGCCGGCACGTCCGCCAACCGGTGGTAGCCCCTTTCGCCCTCCCAATGCTCGCCGCGCGGGTTCACTGGTACGACTCGCATGCTGAGCGTGTCACGCAGATAGCGTCCGATCCGGTAAGCCGTCCGGCGCTTGTTCGCGGACAAACCCACGACCGCCCAAGTGCCGGGCGTTGTCAGGAGGCGCTTGATGACCTCCGGTTGCCGCCAATCCGTTAGGGTTTCACTCATTGCTCGTCCGGCCTTTCGAGTACTGCTTATAGCGGTTGGTCAGCTAACCAGGAGCTGTTGTCGGGTTCGCGCTCGCGATCTTGGATCCAATTGATGATGTGGCCAAGATCTAAGCCATAAGACGGCCCACCGGTTGCCGAGTAGGTCTTCAGTCGCCGCCGAGCTCGGCCGATGAGGCGCAGAGCGCCGACCTGGTTGCCGCGCTCGGCATGGGTGATGCCAACGCAAAGCTGAGCGAGTCCTTGCCAGAGTTCCCGTTCCGAGGCGGGGCCCGACTTCCACCGGGACTCATACACCTCATGGGCGGAGAACGGCCGACCTTCGGCGAGTAACTCGTGCGCGGAGGCGATTGTCGCCAAAGGTGGTAAAGGCTCTTCGGGCACCGCTCTGACGCCTACGCTGCCGTAGGGCAGCGGACGGCCGAGCCGATCTCTGGGACGCGCCTGTCGTGCTCGTCCTTGTGAGTCTCGATCACGATCTCGGCGCTCATAGTCGTGCTTTCCCATTACTGGCACCTGCGTCAAGGGTGGTTGATCTTGGTTGCTCGTGCGCCCTGCCAAGAATTTGGCGACCTGCGAATCAGAGGCTACGAGTCGGTC
>JBKPML010000027.1:0-12538 GCA_046732135.1 Actinomycetota bacterium | reverse complement strand
GGTGCGGGGTCGTTTTCCGTCTTGGGATGGTTGGCGACGGTGATCGGATCTGGCGGTGCGCCGCGCTACTTCAGGTTCTGAAGGGGATAGCCGTGCTTGGCGCAGCCGTCAATGATCAGCTTCCGGGTCTCGGCGGAAATTTCGTCGGGATTGTTCGAGGTGAGAAGGCTGATCACCGCGTCGATCCAGCGTTGCGGCTCCGGATCGAGCCGACCGGACTCGCTCAATTTCGTCAGCCCGGCAACGGTGGCCTTCTTGGCGACTGAACCGCTGGCCACGGCTCCGTCGACGGCGGGGCAGCCGATCCGGTACGCGTCCTCCGGCGAGATATCAACTTGGGAACACGAGGCGAGCGCAAGTACCAGCACGGCCATAACGGCGGCGGCGATGCGGCGCACAAATCGAGAGTACGCGGCGCCGAAGCTTGCCGAGCTTTTGGAGGTGCCTAACTAACGCAGTTCGGCGGGCTCAGGCAGGTTATCTCCGCCCGCCTTGTTCGTAGTCTCGAATGGCACGTCGCAACTCGAGGACTGCCGCCTCGACTTCACGGTTCGTCCGCTCCTCGGGCGAGATGGTTCGGATTGCCGCGTCCCAGTCACCGAACCAGCAATAGATGGCGAGAGAGGTGACCCCGATCGCAAACAAGATCATGAAGATCGTGGTGACGGTCGTCGGTTCCATGGTCGCTCCCAGTTACTCGCCCGCTATAGCTGCAGGCCCGGGTAGAGGGGATGCGCCTGCAGCAACTCTGCTGACGCGGCTTTCGTGGCGTCGGCGACACCCTCTGCCAGGGCGTACTTCGCTTTACCGGGCTGGCCATTGGACCCGGTCACCGGCGTCGTGTTCTTTAGCACAGAGATGATCAACTCGGCGACGCGATCGAATTCGGCCGCACCGAATCCGCGAGTCGTCAAAGCCGGAGTGCCGATCCGGACGCCGGAGGTGTACCAAGCCCCGTTCGGATCGCTGGGCACTGCGTTCCGGTTCGTCACGATGCCGGCGTCCAGGAGGGCCGACTCCGCCTGGCGACCGGTCAAACCGAACGTCGAGACATCGATGAGCACGAGGTGGTTGTCAGTTCCGCCGGTGACGAGCCGGGCGCCACGCTTGAGCAGCCCGTCGGCGAGCGCATGTGCGTTGTCGGCAATGGCTGTTGCGTAGGTGCGGAAAGCCTCTGTTTGTGCTTCTGCGAGTGCCACAGCCTTGGCTGCCATCACATGGCCGAGCGGGCCGCCGAGCACCAATGGGCAACCACGATCCACAGAGTCCGCGTATTCCTTGGTGGCGAGAACAAGCCCGCCTCTGGGACCCCGCAGCGACTTGTGAGTGGTGGTGGTCACCAGGTGCGCATATGGCACCGGATCTTCCTCCCCGGTGAACACCTTGCCGGCGACTAAACCGGCAAAGTGCGCCATGTCGACCAACAGCGTTGCGCCGACCTCGTCGGCGATTTCACGCATCTTGCCGAAATTGATTCGCCGCGGGTATGCGGAGTAACCCGCGATCAAGATCAACGGCCGGAACTCGCGCGCCGCTGCACGTACGGCGTCGTAGTCGAGCAGCTGCGTCTTCGGGTCGGTGCCATATGAACGTTGATGGAACATCTTCCCGGAGATGTTCGGCCGGAAGCCGTGGGTCAGATGACCGCCGGCATCGAGCGACATGCCGAGGGCCCGCTGGTCGCCGAACTTATGCCTGAGGTCTTCCCACTGTTGCTCGGTGAGGTCGTAGACGGTCTTTGCAGCATGCGCTGCGAGTTCGGGCAGCTCGATCCGATGAGCCAGAATCGCCCAGAACGCCACGAGATTGGCATCGATGCCGGAGTGCGGCTGGGCGTAGGCGTACTCGGCGTCGAACAACTTGCGGGCGTGCTCGGCGGCGAGGGCTTCCACAGTGTCGATGTTCTGGCAGCCCGCGTAAAAGCGATGCCCGACTGTGCCTTCGGCGTACTTATCCGAAAGCCAGGTCCCCATGGCCAGCAACACCGCCGGCGACGCGTAATTCTCCGACGCGATCAGCTTGAGCGATGAACGTTGATCTGCCAACTCGGCCCGCGTTGCGTCTGCCACCCGTGGTTCGACTGATTCGATGACAGCCAACGCTGCGCGGTAGGCGTCTGACGCCCTCGCTCCGTAGTCGAGCGCGGCCGAAGGGGCAAGGGTCTCGGTCACGAAGGCTCCTGGAGACGGCGCAGCTTTCGGACAATCTATCTCGCGCTAGCGCCGCCGCCTGCTGATCTCGTAAAGCGCGATACCAGCTGCCACGCCAGCGTTGAGTGACTCGACTGCCTGCGCGATTGAAATGGACACGAGCGTGTCGCACGCCTCGCGCACCAGCCGGGACATTCCTGCCGCCTCACTGCCTATCACCAACACAAGAGGGTCGGCCCCCAGCGACAGGTTGGCGATGTCGATCTTGGCGGCACGATCCAGTCCAATCAGGGAGAAACCGGCATCAGCGTAGGACCGCAGCGCGCGGTTGAGATTGGTGGCCCGGGCTATCGGGATCCGAGCTGCTGCTCCCGCGGACGTTTTCCATGCGGCGGCAGTGATGCCGGCAGAGCGTCGTTCCGGAATGAGGATTCCCTGGGCACCGAATGCGGCCGCGGAACGGATGATCGCGCCGAGGTTGCGTGGGTCGGTGATCGAGTCCACGGCAACAATGAGCGCATCGGTGCGGACCTGACGTGCGGCGCTGAGCAGATCCGCCGGGTGCAGGTAGTCGAATGCCCGCAGCTGTACCGCCACACCCTGATGGATTGCGCCACCTGCCAACCGGTCGAGCTCGGTACGGCTGACTTCAAGGATCGCCGCATCCCGGTTTGCCGCCAGCTTGAGGATGTCGCGGAGCCGATCGTCGCGTTCAGCGCCCTCGGCCAGGTAACCCACCTTGATGGGCATTCCTGCCTCCATCGCCTCGAGGACCGCGTTACGGCCGGCCACCCATTCAGGACCACCACGGTCTCTGATTTTCGAAGGGTCGGACTTCGACAATCTGGAGGCGCGTGAACCGCCAGCCTTTTGAGCCCGGTGTGCCGGGTGATACCGCCGGTCCGCCGCTTTGGGCGTCGGACCCTTGCCCTCAAGGGCGCGGCGTCCACGGCCGCCGGAACCTGCGGTGTTTCCCTTGCCTTTCCGCCGTACGGCGCCCTGGCGTTGACTGTTGCCGGCCATCAGCCAAGCTTCCAACGAGGGCCCTGAGGCGTGTCGGACACCTCGACGCCGAGTTCGGCAAGCGACTCGCGGATAGCGTCGGCGGTGGCGAAGTCCTTGCGTTCACGGGCGGCTTCCCGCTGCTTGAGCAGTTCGGCGATCAGGCCATCGATCACGGCTACCAGTAATTGATCATCACCGGGACGGCGCCAGTAAGTACTGTCTGCATCCAAGCCCAGAATGGCGAGCATGCCGGCGACCTCGCCGAGCCGGGCCGCCGCAGCATCCTGGTCGCCTGCATCCAGCGCCAGATTCCCCTCGCGTACGGAATTGTGCAGCACGGCCACGGCGGCTGGTGTACCAAGATCATCATTCATGGCGGCGACGAAGTCAGCCGGAACTCGCACCGCGGCCGCGCCGACAACATCGCGAGCGCGACGGACGAAGTTGTCGATTCGCTCCAGCGCGGCGACTGATTCCGCAACCGCTTCGTCGGAATATTCGATTGTCGAGCGGTAGTGCGGCTGAAGTAGGTAGAGCCGTACAGCTCGGGCAGGGAACCGCCTGATCACTTCGGAGACGAGCGCGCCGGTGCCCAGTGATTTGCTCATCTTCTCGCCGGCCGCGGTCACCAGCCCGTTGTGCATCCAGTAGCGCGCGAAGGCCCGGCCCGCGGCCCTTGACTGGGCTAATTCGTTCTCGTGATGCGGAAAGCGAAGATCAAGACCGCCGCCGTGGATGTCGAATTCATCACCTAGGTACTTGCCTGCCATAGCGGAGCACTCGAGGTGCCAGCCAGGGCGGCCCCGGCCCCATGGTGTGTCCCAGCTGGCGGTGTAGGGCTCGGACTCCTTGTGCCCTTTCCAAAGGGCGAAGTCGCGGGGGTCATGCTTGCCTCGGGCGTCCGAGTCGGCGGCGGGTTCCATGTCGTCGATGTTCTGTCTGGACAGCAGACCGTAGTCCGGCCATGACTTGACGTCGAAGTAGACGTCACCCGATCCGTCATCGACCGGGTAGGCATGATCGCGCTTGATCAACTCCGTGATCATCTCGATCATCTCCGGCACATGCCCGGTGGCCCGTGGCTCGTAGGTCGGTGGCAGGCACCCTAGCGCGGCGTACGCCTCGTGCAGCTCCCGTTCGAAGCGGTAGGCATGAGCAAACCACTCGACGCCGGCCTCAGCCGACTTGATCAAAATCTTGTCGTCGATATCAGTGATGTTGGCGATGACTGTGACCTCGTAGCCGCACCAGGTCAGCCAGCGGCGCAGGACATCGAAGACCACCTCTTTGCGAATGTGGCCCAGGTGCGGGGCGGATTGGACCGTGAGCCCGCAGTGATAGATCGACACCTTGCCGGGAACAATCGGGGTGAAGTCGCGGACTGAACGAGTCGCCGTGTCGTAGACCCGGAAGGCGCCCACCTCAGCTTTCACTCGGGCAGCCTATCCAGCGAGATCAGCCGTTGCATGGCGCCAATGCCGTCCTGCAAGGCCTTGCGATCCCGTCGGGACATTTGGGCTAGATACGGTTCCAGGTTGGTTCCGATCGCCTGACGCATTTCTGCGAGCTCCTTGCAGCCGCTATTGGTGAGCTTGATCCGCCAAGCTCTGGCGTCCTTTGCATCCGGTGAACGTTCGACCAGGCCGGCACGCTCGAGGCGTTTGACGTGGTTCGTAATGGTCGGCTGGGAGGAGCGCTCTTGTTCGGCAAGGTCGATGATCCTGCTCGGACCGGTGTCTTGAAGCCGAGCCATGATCCGTGCGGCCGGGAACGAGAGCCGAATCCGATTTGGCTTCGGCACCCACCGGATCATGCGCCCCGCTGTCGTAATCAGCTCCTCGCCGAGTTGCTGCAGGTCGTCCGACATGTCGAACAGCGTATTTGCTGCGTTGATCAATTCCAGCGTCGGTGGGCCTACTCTGCCGGTGGCAGCATGGAACCCAGCACAGTGGAGTGTCTACCGAGGAAGGCGACGAAGGAGCGCGATGGCGGTCGATCGCTTGCTTCCAACCGCGGAGGGTGCGGAGCTGGTGGCCCTGGTCCGCGAAGTCGCCCAAGCCAAGCTCGGGCCTCGGGCAGCCGGTGATGAGGCGGCGGCACTATTCCCGCGGGATGCGTTCGACGCACTCGGCCAACTCGGCGTGCTCGGACTGCCATATCCGGAGCGCTACGGCGGGGCGGGACAGCCGTACGAGGTCTATTTGCAAGCGCTCGAGGAAATCGCGGCAGCCTGGCTCACCGTTGCGGTTGGCGTGTCTGTGCACGTGATGTCGCTCTGTCCTCTGATGGACTTCGGGACCTCAGAACAGCGGGAGGCGTTGCTGCCGCCGCTGATCGCTGGTGATCGGCTCGGGGCTTACGCGTTGTCAGAGCCGCAAGCCGGCTCGGATATCGCCGGGATGACGACCCGTGCCAAGCTGACTGATGACGGTTACGCACTGGAGGGCACCAAGGCCTGGGTCACGCACGGCTCGGTCGCCGACTTCTACACCACGTTCGCCAAAACCAGCGAGGGCCGACACGGGGGCATCAGCTGCTTTCTGGTGCCGGCCGACGTCCCCGGTCTGAGTTTCGGGGCGCCGGAACGGAAGATGGGCTTGACCGCGTTGACGACTGCCTCGCTCTATTTCGATCAGGTACCGGTCGCGGAATTCCGCCGGATCGGCGCTGACGGCGAAGGCATGAGAATTGCGCTATCCGCCCTGGACTCGGGCCGGCTCGGGATAGCTGCCTGCGCCACCGGACTTGCTCAGGCGGCTTTGGACTGCGCCGTTTCGTACGCCAAAGAGCGGGTCCAGTTCGGTCGCCGGATCGCCGACTTCGAGGGCATGCAGTTCCTGCTCGCCGAAATGGCTGTCGCGGTGGACTCGGCACGGGCGACGTATCTTCTGGCGGCCCGAAGGCGGGACTCTGGGCGAAAGTTCACCCGAGATGCGGCGGTGGCCAAGATGCTCGCCACGGATGTTGCGATGAAGGTTACGACGGATGCCGTCCAAGTTCTCGGTGGCTATGGATATACCCGTGACTTCCCGGTCGAGCGGTACCTTCGGGAGGCCAAGGCCACCCAGATCTTCGAGGGCACCAACCAGATCCAGCGGCTGGTGATCAGCCGGCAACTGCTGCGGCTCGACCGATGAGGCTCGGGTCTGGTGATGTCGTACTGGTGACCGGCGGGGCGTCCGGTCTGGGTCGCGCCACCGTGGCTGTGTCGGCCGCTGCCGGTGCCAAGGTCGTCATTGTTGATCTTGCCAACTCGGCCGGTGCTGGGGTTGCCCAGGAGCTGGGTGAGGCCGTGGTGTTCGTGCCGGCCGACGTCAGGAACCAAGATCAGGTGCAGGCGGCGGTCGACCGTGCAGTTGATCTTGGCGTGTTGCGGGTCGCCGTCAACTGTGCAGGGGTCGCCACCCCGGGTCGAGTGATCGGCAAGCGCGGCACGCTTCCGCTGGCCGACTTCCGTACTGTCGTTGAGATCAACCTGATCGGTACCTTCAACGTGCTTCGGCTCGCCGCCGCCGCAATGATCGACAACGAGCCCTTGGACGGTGATCGCGGACTGGTGATCATGACCGCCAGTGTGGCGGCGTACGACGGCCAAATTGGTCAGGCCGCCTACTCGGCCAGCAAGGGAGGGGTCGTCTCGCTGACGCTGACCGCGGCGCGGGACCTTGCCGACAAGGCGATCCGGGTTATGACGATCGCACCCGGCGTGATGGAGACGCCCATGATGGCGGGGCTTCCCGGCGACACTCAGGCGGTCTTGACAGCCCAGGTGCCGCACCCGCCTAGGCTCGGCCGGCCCGAGGAGTACGCCATGCTGGTCGAATCGATCATCGCCAATCCGTTGCTGAACGGAGAAGTCATCCGGCTGGACGGGGCGCTCCGTTTACCACCGCGCTAGTCGGGCGACGACAGCTCACTTCTTGGCTTTGGCGCGCAGCGCGGCGATGTCGAGGTACTCAGTCGCCTGCACCTCGTCCTCGGCCGCCTGTTCATCGTCCTCCCATGGGTCGTGCGGCTTCTCGTACTCATCGTCGGTGAAGCCCTGCGATGGGTCGAACGGATTGGCCAGTGGGCCCATCGACTCAACCGCCGACAGAGCGACCTCTTCGTCTGGCAGCCGGCGCAGGACGGTGTCGATATAACTCTTCGCGGCCTTTTGGATCGGCACCTCCGCGCCAGCCTGTTCGCTTAGGAACCAGCGGTGCTCCAGGACCTCGTGATAGATCTCGGCGGCCTCGAGCTTGGCACGCAGTTCGGGTGGCACAGATTGCACCACGGGCTCGAAAACGTCGGTCAGCCATTCGTGCGCGACGATGGCCTCGTCAGCGCCCTGCTGATCAGTCCGTGCCCGGTAATAGTCAAGATCATTGAGCAGCCGCCGGGCCTGATTCTCCTCGGTGTCCAGCCCGGTGAGCCGGATCAGTCGGCGCTGGTGGTGCCCTGCGTCGACGACTTTTGGCTGGATCCGGATACTGGTTCCGCCAAAGTCGGTGGTGATATCGAGTTCCGCGACGTCGAAGCCGAGGGCGTTGAGCCTGCGAGCCCGGCTTTCGATCCGGTGCATCTCCCCGGTATCGAACTCTTCCATTTCGGTGAGTTCGGCCCACAGTTCGCGATAGCGGTTCTCGATCATGTCCACCAGCTTCAACGGGTCGAGGGCGGAGTCGAGCAGCCCTCCCGCCTCCAGGTCGCAGAACTCGCCGTACAGATTTGTCCGAGCAATCGTCAGGTCGTGCTCCCGCTGACCGTTCGTCAACCTATCGTGCAGCTCCCCGGTCTCCGCATCGACCAGATAGGCGGCGAAGGCCCCGGCGTCACGGCGGAACAGCGTATTGGACAGGGAAAC
Organism: Actinomycetota bacterium; assembly: GCA_046732135.1. Taxonomy (GTDB): domain Bacteria; phylum Actinomycetota; class Actinomycetes; order Propionibacteriales; family Propionibacteriaceae; genus Microlunatus. Next base: position 4,537 of record JBKPML010000027.1, on the reverse strand, counting down.
ATCGCCCCAGAGGAAGCCGATGAGGTGCAGCCGAGACAGCAGGACCACCATGGCGTCGACCAGCCGGTTCACAGTGTCCTGGCGGACGCCGCGGGAGAACAAGGCCCGATAGGGCAACGAGAACTGCAGGTGGTCGGTGATGAGCACCGGATCGAGCGGCTCCCCGTCCACATCCAGGCGATCAGTCACCACGCCGATCGCCTCCACCGAGGGCGTATCCAACCGCGCCAAGTCTCGGAGCAGCCGGTACTCGTGGAGCGCCAGGTGCTCCATGACCTCCTTCAGGGCGTATATGTCGCTGCCGACCCGGACGAACCGAACCACATGCCGGGAGATTCCTCGGGGCAGGGCGACCAGCATGTCCTCTGGCCATTCGGCCAGCGGCGTCGCCCACGGCAGAGTGATCAGCCGGGTGTCCGGCTTGGCGGAGGAGAATCTGGGCACACGCTTATCTTGTCAAGAAAAGCAATCGGCTCCCCACGCCGGCGGCGTGGGGAGCCGAGCTACTTCGTCAGCGGCTGTGCTGGTCCGGGGAGATCCGAAGACCCGTCTTCTCCGAGAACACGTGCACATGCTCTGCGTCAATCTTGAGCCGTATGGTTTCGCCACGTTGGGGCGGCGTCCGGCCGTGAATGCGGGCGGTGATTTGGTTTGCCCTCAACCGCTCTTCGTCGCTCAGTCCGGTGACCGTTCCGTACAGGAAGGCGTCTGCGCCCAGCTCTTCAACGACCGCAACATCGAGGCCGATGCCGTCGTCGCCCTCACCAAGGGTGAAGTTCTCGGGCCGGATGCCGAGCATGAGCCGGTTCTCGTCCGGCGCATTGGCCAGGGTTTCGCGCGGAACGGGAACGATGTAGTCGCCGATGTGGATGCCGTCTGGTGCCACCTCACCTTCGATCAGGTTCATCGCCGGCGACCCAATGAAGCCGGCGACGAACAGGTTGTTCGGCATGTCGTAGAGGTTCAGCGGTGTGTCGACCTGCTGCAGGAGGCCGTCCTTCAGCACCGCGACACGGTCACCCATGGTCATGGCCTCGACCTGGTCGTGTGTCACGTAGACGGTTGTGACACCCAGCCGGGTCTGTAGGGCCGCGATCTGGGTGCGGGTGGACACCCGGAGCTTGGCGTCGAGGTTCGACAGCGGCTCGTCCATCAAGAACACCTGTGGTGAACGGACGATGGCCCGGCCCATGGCGACGCGCTGACGCTGGCCACCGGAAAGGGCCTTCGGCTTGCGATTGAGGAAATCTTCCAGGCCGAGCAGGTGTGCGGCTTCCTGTACCCGCTGCTGGCGTTCCCCCTTCGGGACGCCGGCCATCTTCAATGCGAAGCCCATATTGTCGCCCACTGTCATGTGGGGGTACAGGGCATAGTTCTGGAAGACCATGGCGATGTCGCGGTCCTTCGGCGGGAGGTCGGTGACATCGCGCTCACCGATCCAGATGGCGCCGGCGTTAATTTCCTCCAAGCCCGCGAGCATGCGGAGCGAGGTGGACTTGCCACAGCCGGACGGCCCGACTAGGACCATAAATTCGCCGTCGCCGATCTCCAGATTGAGCTTGTCGACGGATGGGTGATCTGCACCCGGATAGACGCGAGTTGCGTCCCTGAACGAGACAGTGGCCACGCCACACTTCCTTTCCACGGGCAGGTACGTGCCCGACGATCCGTAGTGGAAATTACATGGTCAGGGTTTCATGACCAGCGCCAGCTGACAAGGCTTGGTTCGCCGCGAGCACGAAGCGGGGCTCGCCTCAGCGGAGCTGGGTCAGCAGCTCCGGGTTGTCGAGCTCGAATTGATCAACGACGGCAGTGACCTCGAGTTCGTTCAACATGGGGGCAGGGCCCAAGTTCGTCAGGAAGGCGGTGTCAGCGGCATCGCGGCCGGTCGCCACGCGCAGCAGGCTCTGCCGAGGTGCTTTCTTCGTGGCGTCGACCACCCACCACGCATCGTCGACGAACGCTTCAGCGACAGCATGGAGTTCCATCGGGCTCAGGCCCGGCGCATAGACGGATGCCAACCTCGCCGGAACATTTAGCGCGCGCAACAGGGCAATCGATAAATGCGCGAAATCCCGGCAGACACCCTGCCTAGCGAGCAGCGTTCGTACGGCGCCGTCGGTCGGCAGGCTCGATCCGGCGACGTAGGTGAGCTTCTCGTTCACCCAGCCGATGACGCTGTGCAACAGCTCCTGGCCTTTCAAACCAGCGAACTCACTCGCTGCCGTCGGGCCCAGGCTGTCCGACTCGCAGTAGCGACTCGGCCGCAGATAGATGATCTGATCGATGTCGTCGACGGGAGGTTCCTTGGCGACACCTTCCGCTACGGCGGAGTAATTCAGGGTGAGCTGGCTTCCTTCCGCCCAGACCGAATGAAGTCGACCACCATGAACATCCGCGATCTCTGTTGGCTGAACTTGATCACCGTCCACGACCACCGACAATGACTCAGCGGCCAGGGGAATGTTCTTGGCCGAGGCCACGCTGAAGATCAGCCGACTTGGCCCCGTCAGGCCGAGGTGTATGTGTATTGCGACGCTGCGCTTCACCCGATCAGGGTTTCACGACCAGTCGGGTATCCCAGTTCCGACCACCCAGGCCCTCCTCCGGAGCACGACTGGCCTGTCAGCACTCGACGATGTTCACGGCTAGGCCGCCGCGAGCCGTCTCCTTGTATTTGATCTTCATGTCGGCACCGGTATCCATCATGGTCTTGATCACTTTGTCGAGGCTCACCTTGTGCGTTCCGTCGCCGTGCAGTGCCAATCGCGCGGCTGTGATCGCCTGGACGGAACCGACCGCGTTGCGTTCGATGCAGGGAATCTGGACCAGTCCGCCTACCGGATCGCACGTCAGCCCGAGGTTATGTTCCATACCGATCTCAGCCGCGTTCTCCACTTGATCGGGCCCACCGCCAAGAATCTCGGCCAGGGCTCCGGCGGCCATGGAACAAGCGGTGCCCACTTCGCCTTGGCAGCCGACCTCGGCGCCCGAAATCGACGCGGTCTGCTGGTAGATCGCGCCCAACGCTCCGGCTACTAGGAGGAACCGTACGATCGCGTCGTCGTCGGCGCCCGGCACGAACCTCACCGCATAGTTCAGAACGGCCGGGATGATTCCGGCTGCGCCGTTGGTCGGCGCTGTGACCACCCGGCCGCCCGACGCGTTCTCCTCATTGACCGCCAGTGCCCAGAGGGTGACCCAATCGAGTGCCTTTAGCGGATCCACCGTCTGAACGTGCCCAGCGCTCGTCGAAGTGCCGGTTAGCTGCGTGTACAAATCTGCCGCCCGGCGCTGCACCTTCAACCGGCCAGGCAACACTCCGGACGTTGTGCAGCCGGCATGCATGCACTCACTCATGACCTGCCAGATCCGTAGCAGGCCGGCACGTACCTGCTGCTGCGGACGGCGGGCGCACTCATTCGCCAACATCACGCCGCTTACGGGAAGTCCGCTTCTCGCACAAGCGTCCAGCAACTCAGCGCCGGTTCGGAAGGGATAGGGGACAGGAGTGGGATCCGGAATCAGCTGGGGTTGTCCCGAGCCGTCGTCATCGAGGACAAATCCACCACCGATGGAGTAATAGGTACGTTCACTCAGCAGCCGATCTCCGGCATAGGCGGTGAAGGTCATGCCATTGGGATGGAACGGCAGCGACCGACGCCTGTGGAAGATCACATCTTCGTCTGGGTGGAAGTCGATCTCCCGACTGCCCATTATGCAAATCCGGCCGGTCTCGCTGATCTCTATCGCCCGCAGCGGGCCAGCCTTGGTGTCGACAGTGTCTGGCTCGGCACCTTCCATTCCCCAGAGCACAGCGTCGTAGCCGCCGTGCCCGTGCCCCGTCGCGCCCAGTGAGCCAAAGAGTTGCGCCTGCACCCGGGTCACCCGGTCGAGTTGGCCGTCTGCCTCGAGGCTGGCGACAAAACGCCTCGCCGCTCTCATCGGACCGACGGTGTGCGAGCTGGACGGGCCGATCCCAATGCTGAATAGATCGAAAACGCTGACCGTCACGAGCCAAGTTTGCCGCGGTTGCCCAATCTTCGCTGCCCGGAAGGATGGCACGACAGGAGCCCTGCCGGCTCATACCCGGCAGGGCTCGAGGACGTGCACGACCAGTCTGACCGGCGATTCGGCGCGCCCTCGGCAGCGACACGCCAGCCGCACGGGTACGACACGCCGCGGAAAAATCGACGACACGCCGAAGGGCTACAAAGTGGCCGTAACAAAGCCTTGCGACCGCGAAGACAGCGGGCGTATAACTGACTCACGTCATCGCCGAGGGCTTCGGCCCCACACGGTGACCCGAAGCTCAGGCCAACTCATACTTGGCCTGAGCTTCACCGTTTTTGGTGCCGGGCTCGCGTACGGGCGCTCAAAAGTCGACTCCTTCGTCGTTACGAGCGAAACACTCGCTTGCCAGATCGCCTGAGTTCCCGCATTGGGTGTTTCGCGCTCCCCTCCTGCAGTCGTCAACGCGCCCTCAGAGGACGCCGCACGGCAGGTGTCGGCACGCCGTCGAGACGCTCGGAGGCGC
>JBKPML010000026.1:0-8195 GCA_046732135.1 Actinomycetota bacterium | reverse complement strand
CCCGCGAGCTGACCCGGGCGGTTTCGGCCGTGGCAACGTTCTCCAATGTCGATCATCCGTTGCTCACGGAGAAGGAAAACCCGCAACGGGCTGCACTGCTGATCATCACGTCCGACCGGGGCCTCGCCGGCGCCTATTCCTCGTCGGTGATCAAGGAGGCACAGCAGCTTCGGATGCTGCTGGAGGGCAAGGGGCTGGAGGTCCATCGCTTTCTGGCAGGGCGTAAAGGGATCGCCTACTGCAGGTTCCGGCGACTCGCGATTCGAGGGCAGTGGGAGGGCTTCTCCGACGCGCCGACCTACGCGCACTCCCGGGAGATTGCAGACGCGGTGATCTCGGACTTCCTCACTCCGACTGAGGAGGGCGGCGTCGATGAGATCCATGTCGTCTACACCCGATTCGTTTCGATGCTGACCCAGCGCCCGGAGGTCATTCGGATGCTGCCCCTAGAGGTCGTCGAGGGCACAGAGCCGCCTGCCGAGACTGAACTGTTGCCGCTGTATGAGTTCGAGCCCGACGCGGAGACAGTACTCAACGAGCTGTTGCCGCTGTATGTTGCGAGCCGCATCCACTACTGCCTGCTGCAATCCGCCGCCTCTGAACTGGCCAGCCGTCAAAAAGCGATGAAGTCGGCAACTGACAACGCCCAACAGCTCATCGAAGCCCTGACCCGGGAAGCCAACCAGGCGCGGCAGGCGGAGATTACCCAAGAGATTTCGGAGATCGTCGGCGGAGCGAGTGCTCTGGCCGAGGCTACCGCCGCCGCGGAATAGGAAGGACGCGATGATGACCGCTACCGTTGAAGAGCAAAAGTCTGAGACCCCCGCTGGAGGTGTTGGCCGGGTCTCCCGCGTGATCGGCCCGGTTGTCGACGTCGAATTCCCGGTCGACCAGATGCCCGAGATCTACAACGCGCTGCTCGTGGATACCCAGGTCGGCGACGAGAAGCGCAGCATGACCATGGAGGTCGCGCTTCATGTCGGCGACAACCTGGTCCGGGCCATTGCACTCAAGCCAACCGACGGCATGACGCGCGGTACGGAGGTCCGCGACACCGGCGCTCCGATCACCGTGCCGGTCGGTGACATCACCAAGGGCCACGTCTGGAATGTGACCGGTGACCCGCTGAATGTGCCCGCCTCTGAGGTAGAGATCACCGAGCGCTGGCCCATACACCGCCCCCCGCCAAGGTTTGACGAACTTGAGGCGAAGACAGAGATGCTGGATACCGGCATCAAGGTTTTGGACTTGCTCACTCCGTACGTTCAGGGCGGCAAAATCGGCCTGTTCGGCGGCGCAGGTGTTGGCAAGACGGTGCTGATCCAGGAGATGATCTACCGGATTGCCCACAATTTCGGCGGTACGTCGGTGTTCGCCGGTGTTGGTGAGCGGACCCGTGAGGGCAACGACCTCATCCACGAAATGCAGGAGGCAGGGGTCTTCGGCGACACCGCTCTCGTGTTCGGACAGATGGACGAGCCTCCGGGCACCCGGTTGCGGGTCGCATTGTCCGCGCTCACCATGGCCGAGTACTTCCGGGACGTGCAGAACCAGGACGTTCTTTTGTTCATCGACAACATCTTCCGTTTCACTCAGGCGGGGTCGGAGGTGTCGACTCTGCTCGGTCGGATGCCGTCCGCCGTGGGCTACCAGCCGAATCTCGCCGATGAGATGGGCCAGTTGCAGGAACGGATCACCTCAACCCGCGGTCACTCGATCACCTCCATGCAAGCGATCTATGTGCCGGCCGATGACTACACCGATCCCGCGCCGGCCACTACGTTCGCCCACTTGGATGCGACCACTGAGCTTTCCCGCGATATCGCGTCACGAGGTTTGTACCCCGCGGTGGATCCGCTGACGTCGACCTCTCGCATCCTTGACCCACAGTTCATCGGCCAGCAGCATTACGACACAGCTGTACGGGTCAAGCAGATCCTGCAGCGCAACAAGGAGCTTCAGGACATCATCGCCATCCTGGGCGTGGACGAGCTGTCCGAGGAGGACAAGATCATCGTCGCCCGGGCGCGCCGGATCCAGCAGTTCTTGAGCCAGAACACATACATGGCCACCAAATTCACCAACATTCCTGGTTCGACGGTGCCTCTGAGCGAGACCATCGAATCGTTCCGAATGATCTGCGACGGCGAAATGGATCACATTGCGGAGCAGGCGTTCTTCAACGTCGGCGGAATAGAAGACGTCGAGCGCCGCTGGTCTGAGCTGCAGAAGGAACTCTGAGCGTGATGCGTCCTGACGTCGAAGGGTGAAGCATGGCTGATCCGATGCAAGTGGAAGTCGTTGCGGCTGACCGGGTCGTATGGTCAGGTCGATCGTCCAACATCATCGCGAAGACGGTTGAGGGCGACATCGGTATCCTGCCTAACCACGAGCCAGTTCTGGCGGTCCTGGAACCAAGTGCGGTCGTTATTTTCAGCGAGGACGGCCAACGGGAGATCGTCGCCGTCGATGGAGGTTTCCTCGCGGTCTCCCAGGGACGGGTGTCGATCCTGAGCGAGTACGCTCGAATGGCCGGCGAAATCAATGTCTCCCAGGCGGAGAAGGAACTCGCAGAAGCACAGCGGGTGCTCGACTCTGGGGACGGCACTGACGAGGACAGGCAGCATTTCCTGCGAGCGACCGCTCAGCTGCGTGCCGCTCAAAAGGCCGGATAAGAGCGTTCGGTCACGGGCTAGCTAGGGCAGGGATGTCGGGGTCATGCAGGGCTGGCTGGGCGTTGTCGAAATTCTTCTGCTGGTAGCGCTGTGCCTTGTCCTGCCGTTGGTGTTATTGGGAGGTCGCCGGCGCTGGCTCGCACGGCTAGGCGGCACTTTCGAATGCAGCTTGAGACTGCGCCCCGGAACCAGCTCGGGTGGCTGGGTTCTCGGAATCGGCCGCTACAACGAGGAAATATTGGAGTGGTTCCGCTTCTTTTCTTTTGCCCTCCGACCCCGCAAGTCGTTCGCTCGCCGGGATGTACGAGTTATCGACAGTCGGGAGCCGACATCCGCTGAAGCGGTGTCCCTGTACGCCGACCAGCGGATCGTGAGCATCGAAGTGAGCGGCGAGTGGCCTGAGAAGTGCGAGCTGGCGATGAGCCCGGGCTCCCTGACAGGCTTGCTGAGCTGGCTTGAGGCAGCGCCGCCGGGCTTATTGAAGTATTGATCGGGCCCTGCGGAGCCTCCCCACACGGTGAGAGAACCTTCGGTCGGGTGCCGGCTCTGTCAGGCGGAGGCGAGCGCCCGGCCGACAGCGTCGGCTTGAAGCCCGATTTCTCGAAGTAGGCCTGCCAGCTCGGCTTTGATGCCGACGAAATGCAAACCGGGTGTCGATGCGAATTCTTCGGCGCCATGGACCTTCGGAATTCCCCGGCCGTCAAGAACGCCGAGATGACCAGTCAGCGGCTCCAGGCCGGTGCTGAATCCGGTGGCTGCGATGATCGCGTCCGGCTCGACGAAGCTGGCATCGCTCAGGTACACGCGCGGCCCGTCAACTGAAACCGTGGCCGCAACGACCCGGATGCGGCCCGAGCGGACGGCTGTGACGATTCCGGTATCGACAATGGGTACGGTGCCAGTCTCAACAAATTGCGTGTAGGGGTAGCGGGTTCGCGGCAGGCCGTGAGCTGACAGGTCGGGAACACTGATCCGCCGCAGGCCGAAGGCCAGCGGGTTTACTACGGATGCCGGTGCCTTCTTGATCGCGATGCCGATCAGCTGGACAGGCACACCTAAGACGTCGCGCCGCACGATATTAGGCGGCGTACGGACCGACATGGTTACGGTTGCGCCAACGCCCAGCAGGTCCAGAGCGATCTCCGCTGCCGAGTTGCCGGCGCCCACAACCAGCACACGCTGACCCGCGTACGGTGACGGCTCTCGATATTCAGCTGAATGACGCACGTCACCGGTGAAGCCGTCCAAGCCCGGCCAGTTCGGGCGCCTCGGCGTGTGGCTGTAGCCAGTTGCGACTACCACGCGATCAAAGACTCGGACGGCAGCATCGGTCGTGACGAGCCAGCCGCCGCTCGCACCGCGGTCAATGCGCTCAACGGTGACACCGAGCTCGGGCTGCAGACCGTTGAGCTCTGCGTAGTTGTGCAGGTAGGAAATCAAGTCATCGCGCGACATCCATCGGCCGTACCGGCGAGGAATCGGCAGACCAGGAAGACCGGAGAGCCAACGGATTGTATGCAGGTGGAGGCTGTCGTAACGCTCTGCCCAGGACGCTCCGATCTGGTCAGCCTTCTCAAGCAGCGTCACCGGATGACCTGCTTTCACCAGGGCTGCGGCGGTGGCGAGGCCGGCAGCTCCCGCACCGATCACGACCGTTCCAGCTCCTGCCTGCATGGTCACAAGACTATGGAGAGTGGAAGCTGGCAACCGAGACTGATCTGACCTTGTGAGGAACCGGTCAACGTAACTACCGGGATCCGCCGGGTACCCACAGCACATCGCCACTCGGGCCGTTGACGACCCGGGTCAGGATGAACAGCAGGTCCGACAGCCGGTTCAGGTATGTGATGGCAAGCAGGTTGATACCGCCGGGTGAATCCACCGCGGACGGCTCGGTGCCGTATTTTTCGGCGGCAGCCCAAGCCGACCGCTCCGCTCTGCGAGCGACGGTGCGGGCAACGTGCAGCTGCGCCGCAACAACTGAGCCGCCGGGCAGGATAAACGATGTAAGTGACGGCAGCGGATCCCCGAAGTGGTCGCACAACGCTTCCAGCCGGTCGATGGCAGGCTGCTCGATCCGTAGCTGAGGCCCGTCGCTGCTCGGTTTCAGCGGCGTGCTCAAGTCAGCGCCGAGGTCGAACAGCTCGTTCTGGAGCTGGCGGCAGACATCGGCAACCTCACTAGGCAGGTCACCGGTCGCCAATGCCACGCCGATGGCCGAATTCACCTCATCGACATCGCCGTAGGCGGCCACCCGGGGATCGGTCTTCGCAGTCACGGACATGTCGGCAAGTCGGGTCTGACCAGCGTCCCCGGTCCGGGTATAGATGCGCGTCAACCGAACCATGGAATCACCCTATGCAGACCTGCCACACTGCCGGAGCGTCGAACGCTGGTTCGCGTGTTGCCATGACAGGCTGAAACGCGTGGGACTTTTGCGACGTCGGGCAATGGTCGCTGGCTTGACCGGATTGCTGGCCGCTGGGTGCGGGCGTGTCCCGAGCGAGCAGATCTTTCCCTCCCCGAGCTCAACGCAGACCGACTCAGAATCGGCGGGTGCGAGGCCGGTGCCCGGAACGACCACGACCTGCGAGTATGTAGAGACCGGCACGGCAGCCCGGCCCGTCCGGCTGCCTAGTGCTACCGGCATACCGACTAGCGGCACCGTGACGTATGTACTCGAGATGACCAACGGCAAGGTGCGACTGATGCTTGATCGAGTCAAGGCACCATGTACGGTCCATTCGTTCGAGTCGCTCGCGGATCAGGGATTTTTCAGCAAAACGCGTTGTCCGCGGCTGGTGGACAAGACGTTCTTCATCCTGCAGTGCGGTGATCCGACCGGAACCGGTAGTGGTGGCCCGGGCTACACCTTCGCCGATGAGAGTGATGGCACCGAGTCGTACGTCAGTGGTGTCGTGGCCATGGCAGGCAGCGGGCCGAATAGCAACGGGTCGCAGTTCTTTCTCGTTTGGGATGATTCCACCAGCCTCGATGGCAGTGCCGCCGCCACGATCTTCGGCCGGATGGATGCCAAGTCTCGGAACGTAATCGCGTCCATGGCCGCCGAGGGTCAGGACGGGAGCAACCCGCGTGGTGGCGGCAAGCCGAACAATCCGTCCGAAATACTCGGCGTTACTCGTTCGTGACGAACCCCGGTAGGGACGCCAGAGTTGGAGCATGGGCGGGCTACACTCTCTGATCCTGTTCTGGAACGGATTTCTCGTCGGGCTCGCGATCACCTGCGCCATCGAGGTGCCCGCCTACGTTGGCGCCTTCGCTGCTGTCGGCTGGGTTCGTCGGGACCGCGGTCCGCTGACCCGTCGCTCTGCAATCGCGGTGGCCATCGCGGTCAATCTGATTACTCATCCGCTGCTCTGGCTCTTCGTACAGCAACGGTCCGACACCGGGGCGGTATTGGTCGCCGAGCTGGGCGTGGCCCTCATGGAGGGAGCGATGATCTTCGCTGTGGTACGCCGGCGGGGCAGGTACCCAGAAGGATGGGTCAATCGGCTGGCGTGGTGCGCCATGATCGCGGTCGGGGTGAACGCACTGTCATTACTCGTAGGCCTGCTCGCGTTGCCGCTGGTTACCTCCTCGCCGACTTTGGCTTCCGCCTGAGTAAGAACGCGACAAGCATGATCAGTGTGAGCGCGAAGAAGCCGCCGAGGAGATAGGCGGCGAACGCGTGCCTACCTGCGGTCGGGTCGACAATCGGGCTGGCTGTAGGGCTGGGTGGTTGCAGCTGCAGCGCCAGCACGCAGACCAGCGCCGCTACCGACATGGAAGAAACACTAGATATCGGCGCGCGAACTTGCAGTCAGGAACCTTCGCAGGACGGCGACGAAGATCTCTGGTTGGTCGCTGTGCACCCAATGCCCCGCATTCTTGATCGTTACCAGCTGCGTCCGTGGAAATAGGGCACGCATGGTAGGGCCGAACTTAGGTTGCACATATCGAGATTCGGCGCCGGCGATCCACAGAGTCGGACCCGAATAGGAATCCGAGTAATGATCCGGCCAGTCACCCATCTCACCCAATTGATCATCAAGCAGCTCCAGATTCATCTGCCAGTGCCACTTCGTAGCAGGGGCACCAGGGGAGCCGGGCTGGACAGGAATACGTCGCAGGTTCTGAAGGAGGAAGCTGCGAACGCTCTGGTCGGGAACGTAGGGCTCTAGGGCTCGGTCCGCGGATGCGCGATCGGGCAGCCGATCAAGGTCCAACTGTCGCATCCCGCGGATGAACTCGGCGAAGCTGGTGTGTGTCGAGTAGCGCACCGGCGAAACATCGACGACGCAGAGCCGTTCGACAAGTGAGGGATGTAGCAACGCCAGTGCCATTGCCACCTTGCCGCCCATGGAATGGCCAACCACCGCAACAGGAAGATCAATCCTTCCTTGGGTTTGGCGATCGTTGATCAATTGCGCGATCAAGGAGGCCGTCTCTGGATATGAGAAGTGTTCGGTCCACGGCGAGCGACCATGGTTCGGCAGATCAACGAGCAAGACGCGATGGGAGTCGGTCAAGGCCTTGGCGATCGATGTCCAGTTCTTTCCCTGCCCGAACAGTCCATGCAGGAAGACCACCGACGGGCCAGCGTCTCCGAACTGCACGCTGTGCAGGCCTGCCGAGTTCATCGCCGCCGTTGCCAGCAGCTGCTGTGCCAGTGCCGGCGCTCGCCCAGGCCACTGCTCGAGGTCAGCCCAGGTGACTTGGGCCAGGCAACGACATGCGGTTGGCCCGGCCGAATGATCTGGGAGCAGCCCGGGCACCGGTAGCTCTTGACTGCGCTCGCGCCCGCGACGCTCCGTACGATCCATGCGCCGTCGGCCTTCGTCGCCTCGGCTCCATAGCTCGAGCTAAGCGGCCGGGCAGCACGCCGATGCTTGCTAGACCTGGCCACAGCTCAAGTGTCGCAGTTCACCGATCACCGAGCGAAGACAGTAAGTTGGCCCCTGTGCGCTTGGTGATAGCTCGGTGCCAGGTTGACTATGCCGGGCGCCTGACCGCTCACCTGCCGATGGCCACAAGGCTGATCTTGATCAAGTCAGATGGTTCGGTATCCATCCACGCCGACGACCGGGCGTACAAGCCCCTGAACTGGATGAGCCCGCCGTGCACCTTCACCGAACGGCAGGCTCCCGATCACGCCTCCGTCATAGAGCCGTTGACGGTCATGTGGGAGGTCAAGGGTCGGGATGGTGACGTGCTGCAGATCTCCATTGCAGAGGTCCTTCTCGACACAACGCACGATCTCGGCGCCGATCCTGGATTGCAGAAGGACGGTGTCGAGGCCCACCTTCAGGCATTGCTTGCCCAGCATCCTGAGACCCTTCGGCCGGGGCTTTCCCTCGTTCGACGGGAGCACCCGACGCCCGTTGGGCCGGTCGATCTGCTGTGCCGGGACAGCGATGGAACCTATGTGGCCGTCGAGGTCAAGCGCAAGGGTGAGATTGATGGCGTGGAGCAGCTCACCCGTTATCTGGATCTAATGCGTCGAGACCCACTGCTCGGCAG
>JBKPML010000025.1:0-4036 GCA_046732135.1 Actinomycetota bacterium | reverse complement strand
GCGATGGAGGCGGTGATGCTGGAACCCGGTGTGCGCGGGATCCGGTAGTACCGGGGATTGCCAGTCGCTGCATACGAATCCACGTACTGGCCGGCAGCGAGCTGCGGCGCGTCGGCGGGCTCTTCAGTGCCCCGTACGGGGGTGCCACTCATGGCGAAGGGTCGTAGGGCACGCTGGGCAATCTTGCGTAGAGCCTCCGAAAGGTCACCGGCTCGCGAAGCGTCGTAGTAGGAACCGTCGCCGGCCTCGGCGATGCACTGCAACTGCTTGCGGGCTTTGCTGTCGACCGCCAGGCCGATCGCGTTAAATTGCAGGTTGACGCCGGAAGAGGCGAGCCGGCGCGCCGCCGGGCACGGGTCTTTGGCGCACGTCTCCTCGCCGTCGGAGATCAGGACCAGAACGCGCTTGCCCTCGCCGCCAAGATCGGCAACGGACCTTTCCATCGAGTAGGCGATCGGGGTTTCGCCCTTGGCCGTGAAGGAATCGACGGCACGGTACATCTTGGCCTTGTCGAGGGGCCCGAGCGGCATGACGAGTTGGGTGTCTTGACATGCTCTGGGGTTTTGCGCCTTCGGCTCCGAGATCTTCGAGCCGTAGACCCGCAATCCGACTTGGGTTCCGGGGGGCAGGGCTGCCGCCACCTGTTTCAACGCCCGCTTGGCAGCGGCTAGCTTGGTGCCTCCGGTGGAAATCTGCTCGTTCATAGATCCGGACACGTCCAGCAGCAGCAACACCTTCGTCGGTTCCTGCTCATCAGCCTGCGCCGCAAGGGGCGCCAACGAAATGGCCAAGACAAGTGCCAACATGGCGGTGACGGGACCACAGGTTCGACGAGACGGCCGAGCGATCATCGCTCCCCTCCGTTCGTACCGACGATGCGGCTGCCGCAGCACCCTAAGCATTCGCGCCAGCGAAACTCAACCGGGGCGCGTGACTGACGGATCGGTGTTCAAGCTCAGCTAACCGGAGGTAGAACGCACCAGATGTAGGCACCCAAGATCATCGCCGGCCCGAACGACATTCGCGACTTGCGGTCGGCACGCTTGCCGAGCAGCAGTATGAGAGCGATGAGGCCACCGATGACGAAGCCGGTGAGCAGCCCCATCACGGCGTTGAACCAGTCGAGCCAGCCAAGAAGTCCGCCGAGCACGCCGGCCAGCTTGACGTCGCCCAGTCCCAACCCATTGGCGCCAGGTGAAATCACCGCCAGCATGAGGAAGACAGCGACCGCACCTCCTGCGCAAGCCGCTGCGGTGAGCAGTGAGATCCAGTCCTCTGTCAGGGCCGAGCACGCCACCAGCAGTGCGGCGGCGATTGGATAGGCGGGCAGGACCAGGATGTCCGGGAGGCGATGGACCTCGGCGTCAATGTGAGCCAGTGTCAGGCCCCAAACCAGAGCGAGTACATACGTGGCGGCAACAACGGGCAGCCATTGGTTGTTCAAGACTCCGGCTACCAGCACTCCCAGGCCAGCGAGCACCGGCAGCAGCCACGGACTGATCTTGAGATATTGCATGTCATCGCCGCGGACGTACCGACGCCGCGACAGCCACAGCGCCACCATGGCCGCCAGCGCTACAGCCGCTCCGACAGTAGCCCAGACCAACCCAACCTCCTCGGTCCGGACACCAGCCGACTCTTCGCTTTACCTGGAAAACCTGCACTTTACCTATGAAGTTTCGTGTGTAGAGTGCCAGTTCCCCACGTAAACGTGGGAAACCAACACCAGCCCCGCGAGCCAGACGGGAAGTGTCATGCGGCCAAAGCGACCTGTCGGCTGGTACGCGATGGTGATCGTAATCTTGCTGCTCAGCTTGGGAGCTTGCGCCGATCGAGAAGAGTCGGCGTATGTGCAGGAGGAGGTCGGCAAGCTCGTCGTTGATCGTCCCCGGGCCTGGGCGACCGAGTTTCCGGTCGAGCAGCCGTGGTCCAAGGGCTCCCGGCTGGCCCCCGAATCGGTGGAACAGATGCAGCTCTCCGGTGACTTCGGCGAATTCAGCACCGCTTCTCAGGCGATGGGCACGCTGATCGGCCAGGCTCAGGTCGGCTTGCAGAAGTTTCAGGTCGTACAGAGTCGCGATGTGGAGATCAAAGGCGCGACGACCGGGCGGCTCACCCGGTACACGATCACCGATAACACCGGCTCCCAGGTGTCCGGCGAGTGGATTGTGGCGGCGCACTGGCCCTATCCCCAGTCGGTCGCGGTCTCGATCCTGACGCCAAGCTTCGATCCCGACCTGGAGCGCCGGGTCCTGAAGTCGATGGAGCTGCGGCCGGTCCTGAAATAGCCCGCAACTGGGCCCGACGTTGGGCCCGCGGGCCCATGACCGACGGCGCGGCTACCCATAACGTCTCGGTGCGGGCAATCCCTGCCGACCCCCCTCGGCAGGGAGCCCACTTCTGGGGGTATCGATAAGATGCGCGCACGGCTGGACGGTCTGAGGCAGGGTCGCGCCGCCGGCGCGGCCACCCTCGAGTACGTATCCGCCGTGGCGATCGCCGCCATGTTCGTCGGCGCCATCGTGGTGACCTCGAGCGGACTCCGGATGGAGGCGATCGCGGAGCGGGCGATCTGCTCGGTCAAGGCGATCTTGGGTGGCAGCGGCTGTTCGGCCACTGACGGCAGCCAACCGCCGGCCAACCCGCCGCTGGACCCCAAGCCGAAGCGGTGCAAGATCACCGAGCACTCCGAGAAGGTCAACTCCGAGATCAAGATCGCTTTCATCAACATCGGTGAGAACGCCGGCTTCATTGAGGCGACCTACAGCGATGGCACGGTGACCTACACCGCGACCGACGGCGCCGAGGTCGGCGTAACCGGTGGCTTGGGCGGAAAACTCGACATCGGCAAGCTGGAGCGCGGCGCCAAGGTGGACTTCGGTGCCGGGCTCAAGTTCGACTACGGCAGCACCTGGGTGTTCAAGAACGCCGATGAGGCCAAAGCCATGCGAGAACAGCTCGACAAGTACCTCATGGAACAAGAAATGCTTCGGCACGACTCCAGCGGCGGCTACGCGATCGGTCTGCTGATCAAGGGTGCCACCGACCCGCCGAAGCCGCCGAGGCAACAAGTCTCGACCTTCGAGGTTTCGGTCGACGTCGGCGCCAAAGTTGGCCTAAGCCTTCCTTGGGATCCCGACCCGAACAGCGAGTCCGGAATCCCGAACCTAACCCTGGCCGAGGCGGGCCTCAAGTTCGGCGGCAGTGGCAAGTGGACCCAAATTGTGGACACCGAGACGGGAACCACAACGTGGACCACAGCAGGCGAAGTATTCGGCCAGATCAACGGTCAAGGTGGGCCATTGGCCGGTGAATTGAGGGCCGTGCTCGGGTCCAGCATGTCGATCACCCGGGATAAGGACGACCAGATCACCAAGGTGACGCTGGTCACCACTCGAGAGGGCAAGGCGACCGGGACCGTCAACTCCGGCCAGAAGGACCTCGGCGGCAACGTGTCGGACTCCAACTCCGCAGCCGTAGTGACCGTGACGACGACGACTCTGGAAGTGACGACAGACGCACAACGCGATCTGGTGAACGCATGGCTGGCGGCGCAGGCCAATGATCCTGATGGCGCGGTGTCGGCCGAGACTTACTATCCGGATCGGCTGGTGCCAGGAGATGCATTCCAGAACATGATGTACACGAATGCGACGGTGAGCAATGTGGAATACAGCAACGTGACGGACAAGCAGGGCTTCGCTGCCGAGGTGAAGATAGGCGTTGCCTTCGGTATCGACCTCAGCCTGGAGACCACCGACTCCCGAGCGACCGATGCAACTTATCTCGACGTCCCGGGCCAACAGAGCACGCGGCTCCCCGTGGCCTTCGACGATTGCATCGCCAAATGAACGGCAAAATCCGCCCGTCGGCGATCGGTTCCAGATTCGAGGCGGCCTCGCCCCGGGCCGGGCTCACTACAACCCATCGACAAGCTCGACGTACCGTCCCCGGACTCGCCTGGGCCCCACTCTTGCTTCGTCTGTTCGTCGTCATACCGCCGGCGCAAGTTCTGGGTATCGCAGTGGGCTTTCAG
>JBKPML010000024.1:0-8241 GCA_046732135.1 Actinomycetota bacterium | reverse complement strand
GGGAATGTCCTGACCGTCCTTTCGAATGGTGATAAGGGTCGGCTGGGCTGGCAAGTCGTAGTCCCAGATGTTGTGGTGCACGATTTGAAAGTGCCACACCACTTCACCGGTTGAACCTTGTAAAGCGACAACCGAGTCGGCATAAGAATTACTGCCGGGCCGATCACCTCCGTAGTAGTCCGGGCTGGGACTACTGGTTGGTACGAAAATGAGGTCACGATCCGTGTCGACCGACATCTGCGCCCATACATTGCCGGCGCCGGTGCGCAGGGCGCTGTTGTTTGACCATGTACGTTGCGCCGGATCCGCGCGGTTGCGGGGAATAGGGTCCCACAGCCAGCGCAACTTCCCGGTACGGGCATCGAAGGCTCGAACAATCCCGCGCTCCAATGTAACCGCCCTATTGTCGCCGATAGCGGAACCGACCACGACGAGATCGTCTATGACAACCGGCGGCGATGTGACTCCGTACTCTTCCCGATCGACCTGATACTTGCCGAGGCCAACTCCTCCTGACAGATTCACCTGTCCGGCCTGACCGAAATCGGGGCACGGCGTCCCGAGTTTTGCGTCCAACGCAATCAACCGAGCATCCACAGTAGCCACAAAAATTCGACTTCGGCAGGAATCCACCGCGACACCATCAGTCGCCTTCCAATAGGTTACGCCACGGTTGGCAAACTCACCGCGCTTGACCGTCGGGTCTACCCCGCCATCATATTTCCAGATCTCAGTGCCTGTTTCTGGGTTCAGCGCGATGACCCGGCCATAAACTGTGGCAAGATAGAGGATCCCATCCACTACGATGGGGGTAGCTTGGAAGGTGGTTTCTGGCCGACCATTTGAGCCGTCCGAGAAGTCTCCGGTGTGATATTCCCACGCCTGCTTTATATAGCGGACGTTGTTCCGATTGATTTGATCAATCGGTGCATACCTGGTTCCGAATTCATCGCGGCCGTAATCCGGCCAGTCAGATACGCCGCCGCTCGCAGGGTTAATCGCATTGATCTGACCGAGATAGCCCCCGATCATCAAGCCGACGGTCGCCAAGACAGTTCCCGCAAGTATCGCGTATCGATAGCGGTATAGCCTTTTCAAGGACGCCACGCCCATGGATGTGACCTTCTGCCGTTGGCGGTCTTCGCTAACTCCTCGACCAGGTCGGGTATCTACATCTGGGTTAGACGGCGGCGACCGGTAGAAATGACCGCCTGTCCGAAGTTCACTTGCCGCAGCTTGGGTAGGGTCGAGCAACATCCGAAACCCGGCTCGAGGAGGTCGGTCTGCCCGACACTGCCCAGCACACCACCGTCGACTTTCACCAGCTCGTCGAGGCACATCAGGCGGAGCTACATGCCCACTGCTACCGCATGTTGGGCTCCCTCGACGACGCGGACGACGCGCTTCAAGAGACGCTGCTACGAGTCTGGCGTGCACTGCCCAGATTTCGCGGCGAAAGCTCACCTCGCACCTGGCTATACCGAATCGCGACGAATGTGTGCCTCGACTTGATCGCTCGACGGCCCAAACGCGTCTTGCCCATTGATTACGGCCCTTCGACACCTCTGGGCGCAATCGAGGGTGACCGGCCCCTGCCAACGACGCCGTGGATCGAGCCCTACCCGGACCGCGCGCTGGGTGTCGCCGATGGCGCAGAGAACCCCGAGGCTAAATATGAGCGGCGCGAGGCCCTAGAGCTCGCATTCATCGCGGCCTTACAGCATTTGCCGCCCGGTCAGCGGTCGGCGCTCGTGCTTTGTGACGCGCTCGGATTCTCCGCGAAGGAAGCGGCAGAGTCGCTCGACACGACCGTTGCGGCCGTCAATGGGGCGCTCCGTCGAGCCCGCAACACGCTCGACAGGCGCCTGCCGGCCGAGACCCAGCAGAAGACATTTCGGGCGCTCGGCAACCGCACGTTGCGAGAGCTTGCACAGCGACTCGCCGATGCGTTCGAGCGAGGGGAGATCGAGACGATTCTGGCCATGTTGGCCGAGGATGCGACGTTCCAGATGCCGCCCTATCCGCGATGGCGTCGGGGCCGTGACGCGATTGCTGACTCCTGGCTGATGCCTTGTGGGGGGACCGAGCCGCGCCTTCGCTACCTGCAGACCTGGGCGAACGGACAGCTTGCACTTGGCTGCTATGCGCTCGAGCGGGAGAATGGCCACTACTTGCCACTGGCCCTGGACGTCCTCACTCTTCGTGGCGAACTGATCGCCGGCGTGACGGCCTTTCGGACGCCAACGATCTTCCGCCGTTTCAACTTGCCGGGCCAGTTACCAATCGGACCTCGCTAACCTTCCAGCCGCGTTCCGGCCAGCGCTTCATAGTGTTGGACCAGGCCGCTGTGGTCTTCACCGCCATGGCCATGGGCGTCCAGAGCCCGCAGCATCTCCAGAACGGCTGCGGTAAGCGGCAGTGGGGCTTCGATGTCCTGCGAGGCGCCCATCGCGTTGACCAGATCCTTTATGTGCAGGTTGATCCGAAATCCCGGCTTGAACTGGTGAGCCAGCATCATCGGAGCCTTGGCCTCAAGGACTGCGCTGCCGGCGAGGCCGCCGCGGATGGCCTCGATGACTGCATTGGCCTGAACACCCGCCTTCTGGGCCAGGACGAGCGCTTCGGATACGGCGGCAATGTTGAGAGCGACCACAACTTGATTGGCCAGCTTCGTGGTATTTCCCGCGCCCACCTCACCGACATGGACAACCGAGCTGCCCATTGCGCCGAGGACACCGCGAACCTGATCGAAGACCTTGTGATCACCGCCGACCATGATCGATAGCGTGCCGTCGATCGCCTTGGGCTCGCCGCCGCTAACCGGTGCGTCAAGCATCTTCGTTCCCCGTTCACCCAGCGCTCGGGCAACCTCCTGGGCGACTGCGGGCGCGATCGAACTCATGTCGACGTAGATCAGGTCGGCTCGGGCGCTCTCGACGATGCCGTCGGGACCGAGCGCCACTTCCCTGACCTGCGGTGAGTTGGGGAGCATGGTGATGACCATGGCGACTCTTGCCGCTATCTCCCGCGGTGTCCGGGCCGCGGACGCGCCCAAGCCGACAAGCTCCGAGGCTGCAGCCTCATTATGGCTGCTGACGAGGAGCTCATGACCAGCCTTGATCAGGTTGCCGGCCATGGGCTTGCCCATAATGCCGAGTCCAATAAAGCCGATCTTCATGCGGTTGGCCCCTCTTCTCGTCCGAATGCCGTCGGTTCTTGGTGCAGAGTCAAATGAGCCGGGCCACCACGTTTTCGGTGATTGCACGGTAGAGATCTGGGCCGAGCTCTTCGAGCAAGCGGCCTGCGTCCCGGATACACACCTCAAGATCCGGTTCGCGGTCGGCGAGCGCAAGTACGGCGACGAAGCCCGCGGCTTGCGCTTCTTCCGGGTCAAGCTGGCTCATCCCGGCTACTGCCACGGTGGGCAGTCCACGACGCGCAGCAGCATTGGCGACCCCCACGGGAGCCTTGCCGCGGAGGCTCTGTCGATCCAGGCTGCCCTCTCCGGTGATGACTACGGAGGCGCCGTCAAGCAGGCCGTCAAATCCCAGCACTTCGAGAACCACCTCGATTCCAGGCCGGATCACCGGATGCAGGAAGGACAAGACACCGAAGCCGACGCCGCCTGCCGCACCGGCAGCAGGCTGGCCGGCTGAGTCCCGGCCGGTGGTAGCGCGGACGATGTGCGCCCAGTTGGCCAAACCGTGCTCGAGGACGCGGACATCATCTGGCGTGGCGCCCTTCTGCGGCGCGTAGACCGACGCTGCGCCGTCCGGTCCGAGCAGCGGATTGTTGACATCGCTGGCAACGACAACCTCGACCGCGCCGAGCCGCGGGTCTGTGCCGCTCAGGTCGATCCTTTCGAGCCGGCTGAGCGCCGCACCTCCGGGGGGCAGCTCACCGCCCCCTCGGTCAAGCAGCCGTACGCCCAACGCCTGCATCATGCCCGCGCCGCCGTCTGTGTTGGCGCTGCCGCCAAGGCCGAGGAGAAGTCGTTGGCACCCAGCATTGAGCGCCTCGAGGATCAGCTCGCCGAATCCTCGGCTGGTTGCGATGAGCGGTTGACGCGCGGTCGGATCAAGATGACGGAGCCCGTCGGCCTCGGCCAGCTCAATGACGGCCTGATCACCCTTGACGGCGAAAATGGCTCGCCGAGGGTCGCCGAGGGAGCCTGTCACGGTCACCTTCCGGGCCTCGTACCCCTGTGCGAGGAACGCGTCCAGCGTCCCTTCACCACCATCGCCCACGGGAGCCTGCGCGATAGTGAGTTGGGGTGCAGTTCTGAGTAGCCCGGCGGCCAGATGCATGGCTACCTCGGGACCGGAGAGTGAGCCCTTGAACTTGTCCGGCGCCACCACGACGGTCGTGGATGCCGCGATCTCGTGCGCGGCGGGCGAGACGTCGGTCATCGGCTAAGGCCTTTGCTTGGAGCGGATGACGGGAATCGAACCCGCACTGTCAGCTTGGGAAGCTGATGTTCTGCCATTGAACTACATCCGCGCGCAAGGCTGTCCTTGCCGCCGGGCAGTCTAGCCGATGGCAGCATGAGTCTTTGCGAGTCGCCTGACCCGTCATTCCGCAGATTGCGAAAGGAAGCAGCACATGAGCACTGACCTCGGATTCGGCCAGATCGTCATCGATTGCGTTCACGCAGACGAGCTTGCACAGTTCTGGTCGGCGCTCCTCGATCGGCCCGTCCGGGAGGGTTCCAATCAGTACTTCGCCATCATCCCTGCTACGGAGGACCACAGCTTCCCAGCGCTGATGTTCCTTGCGGTGCCCGAACCTCGCCAAGGCAAGAATCGACTGCACGTCGATTTGACCAGCAGCGACCTGGGTGCGGCGGTTGAGCGAGCCGTCTCCCTGGGCGCGACAAAGGTGGCCGAATTCAACGAGTTTGGCGCCACCTGGACGACCCTCGCAGATCCCGAAGGCAACGTCTTCGACATTGCCGTAAGTGATTGAGGGTCGCTGACTTGCCCTGAGCCAGCGGAACGGCAGTGCCGCGGCTATCGCCTAGGGTGCTCCTCGAGCTGTCGCTGAAACGGCAGTGCTCGTCATCTCGACTGGCATTTGAGCCCGGAATAGCGTTGAACCATGAGCGACGCCCTCCCCGAGCCCACCAATGTCGGTCCGATCGCTGGTGGCAACCTCCGCGCTTCCGATGCCGATCGGGAACAGGTTGCGACCGTCTTGAGCACCGCATATGCCGAAGGACGGCTAAGCCGAGAAGAGCACGACGAACGGCTCAATCAACTGATGGCGGCCAAGACCTTCGA
This sequence comes from Actinomycetota bacterium, assembly GCA_046732135.1. Classification (GTDB taxonomy): domain Bacteria; phylum Actinomycetota; class Actinomycetes; order Propionibacteriales; family Propionibacteriaceae; genus Microlunatus. The sequence continues at coordinate 2,962 of JBKPML010000024.1, read as the reverse complement.
TGATCTGATTCCGATCACGCGCGATCTGGTAGTGCGGAGCAGCGCACCGACCACGCCGCCAACTCCCAGCGCCGCATTCGATGTCGACACGACGTCGCCCTCCAGCGAGCCCGGCAGGCTGATCGCCATCTTCAGCGGTGTCCAGCGACGGGGCAAGTGGCGACTGCCCAGGAAGAATCAAGTTGTCGCGGTATTCGGTGGCGTTGACCTCGATCTACGCGACGCCGTCTTCGAGGGGTCCACGATCGAGATGTCGACGATCTGCTGCTTCGGCGGGCTCGATGTCAAGGTCCCCGAAGGGATGGACGTCCGCAACGAGCTGGTCGGAATCTTCGGCGGCACGGACATCAAGGACGTCGGAAATCCGATCCCGGGCGCTCCGACGCTGGTTGTCAAGGGCGTAACCTTCTTTGGCGGCGTCTCGATCAAAGGCCAAAAGCCGCCAAGGAGCTCCAGGTAGCCGACGCCCTTACGGACGGACCGCAACAGGACTTGGCCGTAGCCTGGATCTGTTATGGAGGAACTGTTCGCGCCGCCCGCCTACGAGTGGAAGCGCCTGTCGCCCGCCTATCTGTCGCTTCGCCGGCTGACGGCATTGATCGCCGCACCCGTCCTGCTCAGCATTCCCGCCGTTGTCGTTGGAGTGCTCACCGGCCGTTGGTGGATTTCAGCGATCCTGTGGGCGGTAGCCGCGGCGATCGCGATCGTCCGGCTGATCTTGGTCCAACGCAACTGGCGATCCTGGGGCTATGTGGAGCGCGAAGATGATCTTTACATCACTCACGGCGTCCTTTTTCGCAGCCTCGTCGCAGTGCCGTACGGGCGGATGCAACTGGTCGAGGTGGGGTCCGGCCCATTGGAACGTGCCTTCGGCCTGGCTTCGGTGAGCCTGAAGACGGCAAGTCCGGAAACGAATGCAACGATTCCAGGACTCGCACCAGACGAGGCTGCCCGTCTCCGTGATCGATTGACCGAGTTGGGCGAAGCTCACCAGTCAGGGCTATGACCCAGACTCCACGACCAGAGGGCAGCGTGCAGGACCCCGCTCCTGCCCCGGCTCGGGCTACGGCGGTCAAACAGACCGAGCGGCCTCATCCACTGACCCCATTCATCCGTGGGTGGATCGTCTTGCTCGCCATCTTGTTCGGCCTGGCCCGGGAGGTTGTTCCGGACGGCAATGAACAGACGGGCGTCTCCCTCTCGGACCTGACATGGTTCTTACCGGTGGTCGCCGTCGCGGTTCTCTTCGCAGGAGTCGCCGGCTTTGTCAGCTGGTATTTCACCCGGTTCGTTATCGACGAAGAAGAGTTGCGGGTAGAGACTGGCGCGCTATTCAAGTCTTCGAAGAAGGTGCCGTTCGAGCGACTGCAATCGGTCGACATCATCCAACCACTGGCTGCACGCTTCTTCGGTCTCGCCGAGCTTCGCTTGGAAGCCGGCGCCGGCGACAGCACCATCAAGCTGCGGTACCTGCGCCGATCCAAGGCGGCTTCACTTCGCGAATACCTACTGGTACGGGCACATGGTGACAAAGCCAATGTGCCTGATCTTGATCATCTTGCAGCGAGCGTCTTCACCGACCTTACGGCTGCTGATCTACCGCTCGTACAGGTCAGCCCGCAGCGATTGATCGGGAGCTTCTTGCTCTCGACCGAATGGATAGTTTCCCTCACGGTCGGCATTGTGATCTTGGTGATCATCACATTCGCCGAGCGGGCCGTGCTGGCCTTGTCGGGACTGATCCCGGTACTGATCAGCGTGGTTTCGTTGATCAGCAGACGACTCATCGCGATGTTCAACTTCACCTTGGCGGAGTCGCCTCGCGGTCTGCGGGTTACCCGCGGACTGACGAACCTGACCAGCCAATCCGTCCCGATCGACCGGATTCAAGGCGTCAAGATCAGCCAACCGCTGTTGTGGAAACCGGCCGGCTGGTATCGGATCGACGTGGACATCATCGGCTACGCCCATTCCGATAGTGAGGATAACCAGTCAAGCGCGACCAGCGTGCTGCTGCCGGTTGCCGATGGGTCGCAAGTGGAGCTCGCCGTAGGCCGCGTGCTGCCCGGCTTTGACTTGGACGCGATTGAGATGCATACAGTGCCCGGTCGAGCCCGCTGGGTTCGCTGGTTCGACTTCTGGACCTTGCGGTACGGCTGGAACGAGCGGGCCATTGCCACAGAGCACGGTTGGATCACGCACGAACGCAATGTCGTGCCGCACGCCAAGACACAGTCCGTACGGATCGTGCAGGGCCCGCTGCAGCGCCTGCTCCGACTGGCCGACGTACACATCGATACTCCGAAGGGGCCTGTCCATGCCGTCGCTCACCAACTGGATGCAAACGTCGCCCGCGATCTTGCCCTGACCCAGCTTGACCGCGCCCGAACAGCCAGGGCTGCTGCCCGGTCGCATGTGCCGGTATCCCAGGCCGGACCGGAAGCAGACACCGAAGCGGAGATCCTCGCGATGTTCGGGACCGGTCGCGATCAGTTGCTCGGTGGTGGCGGGGAGAGCGAGGTTTTCGCGCTTGACGAGCATCGCGTGCTGCGGCTCTACCGGCGACCGCACGCGCCGTCGGATCACACGGTTGATCAGCTTCGCCTGCTCTTCGCCGACTGGGAAGGCGTCGACGTCGGGCTCGAGGTGCCAAAGATCATCCAGGTCGGTCAGCGCAACGGTCGCTTCTTTACGGTGGACCGGCGGTTCTCTGGGGAATGCATGTCGCCGTGGTTGGCCCAGGTCGATCCCGTCCAGCGCCGCCAGGCGCTGATCAGCTTTCTCGATGCAACCGAGCAGCTTCAACGTTTGCCCAGCCCCGTGCCAGGTTTTGCCCGGCTGGTCGGTGATCAAGCGACCAGGCGATTCGGCTCGTTGGGTGAGCTCCTGCAGAACATGCTCGACGGGCCGGTTCAAAGGAGCCGAAGCCAGTTGGTGCGCGATCTGCCAGAGGTCGCACAAG
>JBKPML010000023.1:0-37333 GCA_046732135.1 Actinomycetota bacterium | reverse complement strand
TGCGGATCGGGGTTCCGTTCGCCGCGCTGTCCTCGAACAGGTCTACGAGGTCGCCGTACATGCGCACCGCAACGTCGCCCTTCGCGATCCCTCCGGCGTACATCAGATACCGCTCCAACGCCTCGGCCGCGGCGCGATAGTTCGCGGGGTGTTGCTTGATCCTCGCCTTGTACTGGCAGTACTTCTTCTTCTGTTCGAGCGATCCGGTGACCAGCTCGATCCATCCTGCGGCCATGTCTACCTGCCTCCTTTGTGAAGCTGTCCGAGCCGTTCTGCGAGGAAGCTCCACGTCCTCCAGAACTCTTCGAGGTATTCATGTCCCTGAGCGTTGAGCGAGTACACCTTCCGCGGCGGCCCCTTCTCAGACGGGATCCTCTCCACGTCGACAAGGCCGTGCTGCTCGATCCGAACGAGCAAGGCATAGACGGTGCCGGAACACCTCCGGCACTACTCAGCGTTACTGACTACTAGTAGTAGTAACACTGAATAGCGGCGGCGCAAGCTCCACTTGGCGGCGGGAGATGTCGGCTTTTCGGCTAGCTATCGGACCCGTGCGAGCGACGGCGAGCCCGCCTGGCGGAAAAGGTACCTCCACCTGCTCCGCCGCCGAACGCTACCGACACTCCCAGCATGAAGCCGAAGTCATACCAGTTGCCGTTGTTTTGGACCTCGTAGATATTGACGTCCGAGGTGAACAGGGAGATCAGGAAGGTAAAAGGGCTGATAAGCCCCTGCCACAAGCCCAGCCAGAAGCCGGCCGGGTCTTGGCCGGTATCTACCATCGCGTTCGGCCCTGCGGCACACGCTGACAACAACAGTATGGCCAGGACCGTGGTGCTCCCGAGGCATACGAGCCGTTCTTGCATTATGACTACCTCCGATGCCAATAAAGCCGCTCTCGCGGCCCGGCCATACCCACGACTACCGGCCGCGCAGGCCAATCGGATTGCCGTCCGGGTCGGCAAGCACGCACACCCGCGCCTCGGGTGCGACCTTACGCGGGGCGCTACGCTCGGTCGCGCCAGCCCCGAGCAGGGTGGCGCGGGCCGCGTCGAGATCCTCGACGTCGGCGTAGGCCACCGGCCCGCCGGCCACCTCGCCTGGAGCCAGAGCGACCTCGAAGCCTTCGACGTTATACCCGACGTAGTAGGACTCGTCGGTGTGCGGCTCTCCCAGTAGCGCTGTGTAGATGGCCTTGGCGCCGTCCAGGTTGGACACCGGGATCACCAGGCTGCTGATCGTTGGGCTCATGTTCGTCTCCTTAGGTACGGGGTCACGGCGACCGCTCCTTCGTCAATGGGATGACGGACCAAACGAGCAGAATGTGACAGCGATGAATGACCTGACCGTCATCTTCCGAGGAGCAGCGTATCCAGCTGGGCGAGGCGGCTCTAGTGCTGCGAGGTCAGTGCACAAGTCTGACGACGCCACCCAGAGGACCTGCTTGGCAATTTGGCGGCGATATCAATGATTTGGTGTCGCCGAGTCAGACAACAGCCGGTCAAGCTCTTCTCCGGCCTGTTCACACCCCTCATCAGAGAGCCGTTGCAGCTCAAGCAGATCATGCGCCTCAACTGCGCGGCGGGTCAGCAGGTTACCGGCGTGCTCGGAGCCTTCGTCGAGCAGATCGTTGAGTTCGTCAAGGTCCCCACGCGCATCGGCCAAGTCTGCCAACCGATCCAATGCCTTCTCGTTGCCTTCATCAGCCAAGGCCCGCAGCGTCTCTCGATCTACATTCATTCCCATGCCACCATGGTGTGACCTTGCCCTTAGGGCAAGGTCAAGCCTAAGGAGCACGGCATGATCACAATCGGCCAGCTAGCCCGATTTGCGAACGTGTCGACCAAGACGATCCGGGTCTACCACGACAAGGGACTGCTCGCTGAGCCAGACCGTGATTCCTCCGGCTACCGGCGTTACACCGCCCGAGACGCGATCGCCCTGATCAAAATCCGCACTCTTGCGGAAGCCGGCGTGCCACTTGCCAGGATCCGTTACCTACTGACAGCCACCGATGAGGAGTTCCGGCGTGCCATGAATCACCTCGACGCTGACCTGACAAGTCGCATCCGCGCACTTCGTAACACGCAAGAGCGGCTGCGGGACCTCGCCACCGGGCGTGACAAGTTGCTTCCGGACGCAGTGGCAAAGCACGTAGAGCAGCTTCGAGACATAGGGCTGAGCCAGCGGTGGATCGACTTCGTCAGCGACCTGTGGATCCTGACGTTCGCCACGCACCCCGATACAGCGATAGGCCTTCTGCGCGACCAGGCTCAGGCACTCAACGACCCTGATCTATGCCAAATCTTTGTCGACTATGACCGTGCCTATGACCTCGATCCGAATGATCGCGCCATCGATGACCTCGCTAGGCGCATCGTCGAAGCCACGCTCCGACGCTACGGAGGGAGTGAGCTGCCCGACTCCCAGATCGGGTCAGAGGTACCTGCACTTATTCAAGCTGCAGTCAACGACTCCTCCCCCGCTTGGTACAAGATCGACAAAATCGTTCGCGACGCATTGCGAAAGCTCCATGCGCGCACAGATGACCACGGCGAGCCGGACTAGCCCTCGGCGGATATCGTCAAGCTCCGCACTTTCACTTCAGGCTTCCGCGGTCACCCAACCCCGACCCGCGTTCTAGACCAAGAGTTGCCAGAAGGTCCTCGTGGAGCTCCATCCAAACCGTGTGGCATGAGTCGATGGTGGGTTGGGCGACCCAGGCACGATCGCCGCGATCCACGTTGTCCATTGCCCCCGAGTAGCGCTCGGTGTACCCGCCAAAGCGATGCAACACGGCCTCGAGCCGCTCGCACATCGGACCTAGCCGGCGCTGAAGATCCCGCAGCTCATTGAGAACGCGCTCATCCCAGTGCAGATCGGTGTGATCATTCGCCGCCAACCGATCCGCCGAGTGCGGCCGGATCTGCCAGTTTGTAACGGAGGCTAGAAAGCGCCCGTTGAGAACCACAAAGACCCCATGCGCCGCCACGACATGTGAGCGGCTCCCGGTCTCATCGAGCTCGGCCGCCAGGCGTCGTTCGTTCTCGGCACGACCCGACCCAGTCAGCGCCCAGCCATCGAGATCGGCGAAAGCCACGCGACTGGTCCAGCCGCGGGCTTCATCGTCGAGCAGCAGCTCCTCGACGAGTTCGCGGTCCAGAGCAAACCGCTGGGCAATTGCCGCCTCGTCGGCCATTCCCTTTATGCGCAGCCCGTGCAAGACCAGCAGCTCGGGTGAGGACTCGTGGGCCACAGCGAGACTCTAGGCGCAGAGCCCTTTCAGGACACCGATAGCCGGTCAGCGAACTGTACGAAGCTCGGCGTCGATGGCGGCGGCACACTCTCGGAGCTTTGGCAGGAAGGAGCGCTGGAGCGTCGCCAGGGGCACTCTGGTCGCGTGGGCACTGGTATTTACGGCGGCCACGACGCGGCCGGACGAGTCATGGATGGGGACCGCCAAGGATCGGACCCCGTCTTCCAATTCCTGGTCGACCAGGCACCATCCGCGAGTGCGCGTCTTCTCCACTTCCGCACGCAGCCGGTTTTTGTCGAGAACCGTCCGCTCGGTCAGCGGGCTAAGCCTGACCGTGGCGAGGTAGTGATCAAGCTGCTCGCTAGGAAGGGCGGCAAGGAGTACCCGACCCATGGACGTCGCATGGGCTGGCAGGCGCGTACCAACTGACAGCGAAATAGTCATGATGCGTTTGGTCGCGGCGCGCGCCACGTACACGATGTCGAAGTCATCGAGGACCGACGCCGAACACGACTCGTGGACCTCATTGGCGAGATCGGTGAGATGAGCCTGGGCCACATCGGCGATAGACAGCGACGAAAGGTACGCATACCCAAGGGCCAGCACTCGTGGAGTCAGGTAGAACTGCCGTTCTTCGCTTCCGACGTAACCCAGCGTTTGGAGCGTGATGAGCGAACGCCGGGCAGCCGCCCGGGAAAGCCCTGTCTGGCGGGCGACTTCCGCCAAGGTGAGTCGTGGCCGCTCGGCCGAGAAACTTCCGATCACGGCAAGCCCGCGATCTAGGGAGTGAACAAAGCCGGCTGGACGCTGCACGGACTCGACCACATTGACAGTGTTCTCCTGCGGCGGGACGCTTGGCGTGGAATGCGCACAGTTGTTCGCTATACGAACATCCAATGGAGGACGGTCAGCCATGAGTTGGAATGCCATGACGTACGAAGGCAAGGAGACGGTCATTCGGGTTGTACGACAGCAGGCCGAGGACTTCTTCGCTTTGGCAGAGGTACCGGACACTTGGACAGCCGACACGGCGTGCCCGGAGTGGGAGGTGCGCGACATCGTTGGACACATTGTCGACACAACAGAGACGTACTTCCAGGGGTTCGATGCCGCGCGCGGAGGCTCAGAGGCAGACCCTGCCTATGGGTTGGTCGGGATGGCCAAACGCGCCGAAGAGCAGGGGAAATCGTTCCGCGACCTGCCGCAGAAGGAAATGCTCGACAGATTACGCACCGACTTGGACAAGATGATGAGCATTTTCGAGGCCCTCACCCCAGAGGATTGGACGGGCCTCATGGTGCCGCACTTCTACATGGGTCCAGTACCGGCGTTCTTCTATCCGGCGTTCCAGCTGATGGATTACGGAATCCACTCCTGGGATATTCGTGAAGGCACCGGACGGGAACACGGCTTGCATAGCGATGTCGCAGATTTGCTCGTGCCGTTCATGTTCGGGATTTGGGCCGGGACGATCAAAGTGCCACCGGACACCGAGCCGTTCAATATCGGGGTTCGCGTGACAAGCGGTCCTAACGCTGGTGACTTCCGCATCAGCGTGTCGCCGGAGGGCATGACGTACGAAGCGGGTGACGTCAGCGATCTCCCAACCGTCATCGAGTTCGACCCAGGAAGCTTTGTTCTCACAGCCTTCGGGCGCTTCAACGGTGGCACGATCCGTGGTGACAAGGATTTAGCCGACCGGTTCCTCGGTATGTTCTTCCGCATCTAACTCAGGCCCAAGCATCAACTAGCTCAGGCAGTACCGTGGGCGAGGGCAGGAGGCGATAGATGTCGGGAACAAGACGTTGGCTCGTGGGGGCGGCCACTGTCTTTGCTGTGGCGGAACTGATTGACGGGATCGTTTACAGGCTTCCACTTGGAGTCGTGTTCGCTGTCATTGTCGGCGTGTGCGCTTGGTGGGCGAGTCGTTCCAAGGGCTGGGCAGCGCCCGCAGCACTGCTTGTACTGTCAATGGCCGAGTTGCTGCTGGTGGTCTTCGTCTACGGTCGCGGCGATGATCCCGCCGCCTGGTGGCGACTGGTTCTTTACGGTCTACTGTCGCTCGCCGTCGTCGCGCTCTCCGCCATCGATCTCGCAGCGGTCCTAGGTCGCCGGCGTCAAATCATGGAACCTGGCCGCCCAAGTTCTTAGCCGTTCAAACGGCAAGAACGGGGAAAAACGCTGACAAGATCGCGCGGCCAGAGTTCTTCATTGGCTGCCTGCTGGCAGATCGACTCGGCGACGTGTCGAACCCTTTTGTTGGTGCACTGGGAACAGGCCTTGATCTTTTCCCGGGCAGTCTTGGCGCTGCAAGAAAAGTGATCATGATCATGCCAATTGCCTGCTCGATGAGGGCCCGGTGGCTCAACCCTTCTCGAAGTTGTGCCGCCTCCAGCTCCAGCGCCTTAATCCGGTCCGTGAGCGAGGCGTCCTTCAGCATTGACCCAGTGCAGCGGGTACAAGCATCCACCACATCGGGGGCTCGCGTTACCCGTGCGCGCCATTCGCCGACATGAGTGCCCACGACAAGCCATCTTGGTTTGGCAGATTATGTGCGCATGAGTGATCTTCCCGAGTCGGGTGCCCCGTCGGTCGAGATGAGATTCCATGACCTGGAGGCCGCCGGCGTACGCCTGGTTCTTGGCTCCATCGTGAACTCGTCCGGTGTGACGCTGGCAAAGTCGGTGCCCATCCGCAGACTGGCCGCGTTTCATCGATTCGGAATGGGCGCTTCCCCGGTATGGGATGTGTTCACATCCGACGGGAATATCGCCTTCAGAAAGGACATCACAGCCGTCGGCGATTGGCGCCTGCGGATCGATCCAGCGGTGCTCCGCGTGATCTCTGAGGGGTTGGCATGGGCTCCGGCCAACATCTGCAGCCAGAATGGAGAGCCGGTACCGAACTGTCCGCGCACATTGCTCAGCAGCATTGAGAAGCGGCTGGCGGCGGCCGGCCTTGAGGCGAGCGTCGGTCACGAGCTGGAGTTCGTGCTCGTCGCACCCGATCGGTCCGTGCTGGACCTGCCGTCTTGGGTGCCGTACGGGGTGACCGGTGTGCTTGACCAAGCAGGATTCCTCGATGATCTTGTGGCCTCGATGGCTGGTACTGGGATCGGGATCGAGCAGCTGCACGCCGAGTACGGCCAGAACCAGTTCGAGTTCTCACTGCCGCCGGCCTCACCGGTCGCAGCCGCCGACCACGTCGTACTCGCCAAGATCATCGTCGGGATCGTGGCACGCCGACACGGCATCCGGGCCTCCTTCTCGCCAGCCCCTTTCCCCGGAACGGTCGGCAACGGTGCACACCAGCACTTCAGCATGTCCCGAAACGGCGTGCCGCTGTTCGAGAGCGGCACCGGCCCGTACGGAATCACCAACGACGGGGGCGCCGCGATTGCGGGCATTCTCGACGGCATAGGTGATCTTCAGGCTGTGCTGACCGGTTCTATCCTGTCCGGGGCTCGGCTCGCGCCGGGAACCTGGTCCGGGGCGTTTGTCTGCTGGGGCTTGGAGAATCGCGAGGCGTCAGTGCGATTTGTGGCAGGTGGAGTGACCAGTCCGTACGGCGGGAACGTCGAAGTCAAACCCATTGACCCATCGGCCAACGTCTACCTGGCCTCGGCAACTGTCTTGGGGCTCTCCTTACACGGCGTCGAAAGCGGTGCCACCCTTCCGCCGGAGGTTTCCGTGGACCCGAACACAATGTCGGAGCAACAACGGCACGATGCTGGCATCACGGTGCTACCTGCCGATCCGGCCAGCATGATCGACACCCTCGATGCCTCGGCTCTGGCCCGTGAGATACTCGGCGACGCAGTCGTCGATTCAACGGTCGCCGTGCGTCGCCTCGAGCAGTCGACATTTGCCAACACTGAGATCAATGAGGTGGCTGACCAGCTGCGGCTCGCCTGGTCCATCTGATGAGTCAGCCGGCGTTTGCTGAATTCGTTGATCAACTCGAGCTGGTTGACCACCACGCCCATGGAGCGTTCCGCTCCGAGAGCGACGAGAAGCGGTTCTACAGAGCACTGAACGAGGGCAGGACGAGTGGCGCCTGGGATGCGGCGCACAGCTACGACTCGCAGCTCGGCTTCGCAATCCGTAGGTGGTGCGCCGAGATTCTGGATCTCCCTCCGCATGTCGATCGTGAGACATATTGGGCCCGCCGGGCAAGCCTTGGTGAGGCCGAAGTTGGGCGCAGGCTCATTCAAGCCGCCGGAGTGACCGATTGGCTCATCGACACCGGCTTCTCGGCTGACGTACTTGATCTCGCCGGTATGGCGGAGTTGAGCGGGAGTCGCACGCATGAGGTGGTGCGACTCGAGACGGTCGCCGAGTCGTTGATCGGCGAGCTCGATAAACCCGCCGACTTCGGCGACGCGTACGCCGAGCGGCTGGCCGAGCTGACCACCGCCGCCGTCGCTGTGAAATCGGTGCTTGCTTACCGCGGAGGGTTCGGTCAGGACCTGCGCCGACCCTCGGATCAGGACGTGACCGCCGCTGCGACTCACTGGCAGGATGATCTCGATCCCGGCGAGCCGCCCCGTCTGGTGGACCGTTCCTTGATCGCCTACGGCATCCACACGGCACTGGAGACCGGACTGCCGCTGCAGTTCCACGTCGGCTTCGGCGATCAAGATCTGAACCTACAGGACGTGAATCCGCTGCTGCTGACCGACTTGCTCCGCAGCCCAGAAGCTGTAGGTGTGCCGATCATGCTCTTGCATTGCTACCCGTACGAACGTGAAGCCGGCTATCTGGCGCACGCATTCGAGAACGTCTACCTCGACATCGGCCTCGCCCTCAACTTTGTCGGAGTGCGGAGCGCGGCCGTTGTCGCTCGGTCTCTGGAGCTCGCTCCCTTTACCAAGATCATGTACTCATCCGACGCGTACGGGCCCCCCGAGCTGCATTATCTAGGTGCCCGGCTGTGGCGCAACGCCATCACACAAGTGCTCGGCAACTGGATTGCCAAGAATGACTGGGCTGACACGGAAGCTCGTCGGGTAACCCAGCTCATTGGACGGGACAACGCTCGCCGCGTCTATTCACTGCCTTAACAGCGGCGCCATCACCGTGCTATCTCTCATCTCCGAGCGAGGTCAGTAGATGTACCTGGACTGGGTCACTTTTGCCCTTGAGTTCGAACTTGCTCAGCGGCGTCGTAACCGCGTGCGGCAATAACGCCTTCGTCTCTGGGCCGATTGCCACACCGCCGGTTGGCGCTTTGCCCTCGATTCGAGAGGCTGTATTGACGGTGTCGCCGACAATCGTGTGGGTTCGCCCGCCCGAAGCACCCAGAAGGCTGACCGAGGCCAATCCGGAGTTGATCCCCACACGAAATCGCGGCCAACCCGGATGTTCGGCAGCAATGCGTGAGGTCGCTTCCTGGAGTGCAAGGCCCGCGCCGGCAGCGCGCTCGGCGTGATTGGGTTGATCGCCTCGCTTGTTGAACGTGACCATTAGGGCATCCCCGATGATCCGGTCGATGTCGCCGCCGTGGGGACCCATCACAGCCGGCACGGCCACCGCGAAGTACTCGTTGAGCATCCGTGTCACTTCGTCGGGTGGGTGGTTCTCGGAGAAGGTCGTGAAGCCCTCAAGATCGGCAAACAGGACGCTGACCTCGCGGGTCCCCGAACTGGTCTGTGAAAGGTAGAGCTCGGAGAACCGCTCTTCGCGCCACGAGAGTCGAGCACCCACTGCCACCAAGCCGAACGCGGTGAGCATCAACACATGCCACTCCCACCAGGAGAGGTGCCAGTTGCGGGCAAATGCGATCGCCACCATTGATTCGGCCAACAGCACGAACGCCGAGGCGACGCAGAGCAGCATGATCGAGTGGTGTTCGCGCCAGAGCAGGAGATAACGCACAGCGCTGGCCGCGTACAGCAGCACCGCCGGAACCGCGAGCCACAAGGGTAAACCCTCCGCGGACTGCGGAGGCCGGTTGAGCGGCGGCAGCTCCGTCAGCGACCAAATGGCCCACAACAGCATTGAGCCGAGCAATGCCAGCCGGAGTTGTCTTGCAATGCGCACATTGCGTACAGCGCTGTCCCCGGATAGCTCTGCAGTGGAAAGCGCCGCGAACACCGACCCCAAGGCCACCCCCACTGGCGTCGCAATAGCGAAGCCCGTGTTGCTCTTCCCGAGCAGAACACCGGGAGTCGCCAACGCGTGCAAGGCGAGAAACCCCGCCGAGGAGAGGAAGGCAAGGGACACGTAGAACAGCCGTGCATCGCCTCTGCGCCCAGCCGCTTCTCCGGTGGCGTAGGCCAGCACCGCGGAAACAACTGCTGTGCCGAGTACCAGCCAGAAATGTGCGGGGTGGTGTTCCCATCGAAGATCAAGATTGGGCCGCCACAACAGCAGACCGAGTCCGATGAGCGGGATGGCTAGCGCGACAGTTCCTAGAGCGATACGCGCTTCGGACCGTACGGAATCAGCCAACTTAGACCTGCGGTGTGGCCAAGAATTGGTGAATTTCGGAGACCACGACCGACCCCTCCCCTACGGCCGACGCTACCCGTTTCACTGAGCCACTGCGGACGTCGCCGACCGCAAACAGCCCGGGCACGGTGGTCTCGTGGGGATGAGGATCGCGAGCCAGGTTCCAACGCTCTGAGGCCGCGGCGTCCGCACCAGTAATGAGAAAGTCGTTCTCATCCCGCTCGACCTCTGGAGGGATCCACTGAGTCCGCGGGTAGGTGCCGATCATGACGAAGAGGCTGGCGAGCGAAATGTTGTGCTCGTGGCCGCTAACCCGGTTGCGGATCGTCACCTCCTCGAGCCTTCCACTACCGCGACCGTCAACGACCTGGGTGTTCAGGTGCACCTGAATGATCGGCTGGGCCGCAATGGCGTCCACGAGGTAAGACGACATGCTCTGACCAAGATCAGATCCTCGGACGATCAAGTGAACGGATCCGCAATATCTCGCCAGGTGCAGCACGGCTTGCCCAGCCGAGTTGCCTGCGCCGATCACGGCGCCGGCGAGGCCAGTCAAGGCATGGGCGGCCGTAACGCTCGAGCCGTAGTACACGCCGTGGCCGGTCAGCGCATCCAAGGTCGGCAGGCCCAACCGTCGATAGGTGACACCGCAGGCAATGACGGCCGCGCGTGCGCACACTTCACCCACCTGATCGATATGCGCCCGAAACCCGTCCTTGGAGTGCGTGAGCTCGTCCACCTGACGGGTCAGGACGAACCGGGCGCCAAAAACCCAGGCCTGCTGGTATCCGCGCTGGGCAAGCTCGGCGCCGCTGAGGCCCCGAGAGAATCCCAGATAGTTCCGGATCAGCGAGCTCGATCCTGCTTGACCGCCGATGGCCTCCCGTTCCACAACTAGGGTGCGAAGGCCTTCGGAAGCGGCGTAGACGGCCGTCCCGAGCCCGGCTGGGCCGGCACCGATCACGAGAAGATCGAACTCCCGGTTGTCCTCAGGTAATGAGGTTGGGATGCCCCAGGCCTCCAGGATCTCATCGTCCGTCGGATCGACCAGGCAGATGCCGCCGATCGCCGGCATCCAGACCACAACTTCACCCTCCGGCTGCCCAGCCTTGGCTAGGGCCCGTTGCCCCAGCTCGGAGCCACGCGCCCGAAAGGCGTGCGGGATGCCGTTGCGGCTGAGTAGGTCGCTGACGGCGTAGGCCCGGCCAGTGTGATGCTCGGCCACTACAACGACTTCGCGAAGATTCAGGGGCTCGCTGCGCGCCCATTCCGTGACGAATTCGGCAATAGTTCGACGAAAGTACTCATCTCGCGCGATCCATGGTTTAAGCACGTAGTAGTTGATGTCGCCTACGGCCATGCCCTTCAGAATCCGTTGTGCCGTCTCCGGATACGCCCAGGCGCCCCACGGCACCAGAAGCGCACGACGAGCGTCGGGGTGCAGCGTCCGTGCGGTTGCGAAGATTTCCGATCGGCGGTCGTCAGCGAACGCGTCGTCGACCAGGACGACCGCAACGCGCTCCCGTCGACTATGCGCCGCCTCCAGTGTCCGGAGCGCGTCTTCACATGACACTTCGCCGCGCACTCGGAAGTCGTATCCGAAGGCGCGCTGCAGCTCCGCTTCCATCTGCCCCAGCTCGCGGGGGTGGGCGTCAATGGCTAACAGCAGTGGCCGATCCCCCCACTCCTCGCCTGGCATGACTCCAGGCTAGGCAATTAGCTCTCATACGTCAGGCACGGGGCCCACAAGCGCGTCGGGCAGGTTCAGCCTTGCGCGGACGCGACCGACGGCGAGGGGACGCGGAAGGGCCAGTTCGCATTGATCCCCGCTGCAGTCAGGTCAACTTGAGGATTCCCGTGATGACGCCCTTCCCGAAGCCGTCTGGGGTCGCCGTGCCGTTATCGACGCCATGACCCGCTGAGCCTGGTGTACGTACCGGTACCGCCACGAAGGGTGATCGGCCCCGTGTTGGTCGACGATTCGTCCTCGTTGATGGTGACAAACACATGCTTTTGTGCAAAGAAGATCCCTGAACCGTCATCGCAGATGTAGACAGTACGACCGCTTGCATTCGAACGCGTGTTCGGATACGATAGGTGCATGGTTCTCGGGGGAGATGAGCCCGCGGAAGGGCAGCCTACCCCTGTGGATCATGCGCTGGTGCAGCTGACCACCAGCCTTGATCATCTGATCAAACTGGTTGAGGACGGCGGTCTCAATTGCTACGACAATGTCGGGCTGCTCGGGTTTCTGCAAACATTCGAACGCTTTCGCAACCGGCTGCCCCTCATCGACCACCGGGCGATCAGGGACGCGGAGGCTCGATCGCTAGCTGATGCGCTGACCCAGCCGTCGATGGCCAAGGTGCTGGTTTGGGCCTTACGCCTCTCACCGGCCGAAGCACAGCGCAGGGTGGGAGCTGCCGAGGCGGTCGGCGACCGGATGAGCATGGTCGGCGAGCCGTTGGAACCGGTGCGGCCGGTGTTGGCCGCCGCCCAACGCGCCGGAGAGGTCAACCCGGAGCAGGTTTCCATCATCACCCGTGCCCTGGCCGGCGTGGACCGGCCAGAGTTCGACGCGGCCGATGTCGCCGCCGGGGAGGAGCTGCTCACTCGGTTTGCGGCCAACTTCGGGCCAAAGGAGTTGTCGAGGCTGGCCGACAGAACCGTCGATGCGATCAATCCCGACGGCACCCTCGCCGCCGACCGGGTTCAACAAGACCGGCGACACTTCACGCTGCACCCAACCCGGGACGGGTCGTATGTGGGCCAGTTTCGGCTCACCGGAGTGGTTGGCGCGAAACTGACCGCCGTCTTATCGCCGCTGGCTAAGCCGCGCGTGGAGGCGATCACTCTGGCCGACGGCACGAATGCCGACGGCGTCTCCACCGTCGACGAGCGCAGCCAGGCGCAGCGGATGCACGACGCCCTCGAACAGGTCTGCGACCGGCTGCTGCGCTCCGACCCGCTGCCCGATTCCGGCGGCACGCCAGCCACAGTCATCGTGACTATTAACGCCGACGACTTGTTGGCCCGGACCGGCTTTGGGACTACCTCGGATGGGACTTTGATCCCTACCGGGCGACTGCTCCAACTGGCCAACGCCGCGGAGATCATCCCGACCGTCATGGTTAGATCCGGCGCCGTGCTCGACCTCGGCCGGGCCCGCCGAGTCGCCACACTCAACCAAACTCTGGCGTTGATCGCCCGAGACCGTGGCTGCTCATTTCCAGGGTGCGCTCTGCCGCCCGAATGGTGCGAACGCCACCACGTCACCGCGTGGGTCGACGGTGGCCGAACCGACCTGGCCAACCTCACGCTGCTGTGCCGCTACCACCACCACAACTTCCTCAACCGTGGCTGGAGCTGCCAGATCGGAACCGACGGACTTCCCCGATGGAAACCACCCCACTGGCTCGATCCAGACCAACAACCCATCCTCAACACCAGAATCCAACTGGCTCATCTCGGCAGATCAGCCAAAGATTTCGAGACCGTACCTGCTGCACCATCGGAAGGTGGTCCATGAGAACCCCGCTGACCACCGGAAGCGCCCCGCTCAAGCGCGCGGCCCTAGATCCCCCTGCGCGATCGCTTGAGCGGGCCTTCCGGTCCTACTGCGGGATGAAAGCGAATACGTCTGGATTCGCACCAGTCCGTCCAGGTTCGCCCCTATCCAGAGAGCTGATGGTTGCCATGTCGTCGTCGGTCAACTCAAAGTCGAAGACCTCGAAGTTCTCCTTGATCCTCGACGGAGTGGTCGACTTCGGGAAGATGATGTCGCCGCGCTGTATATGCCATCGCAGCGTCACCTGGGCGTCCGTCTTCCCAATGCGGTTGGCGATGGCGCTGATGGTCGGATCTCCCACCACTTGACCCTGAGCGATGGGCGACCATGCTTGCGTCAGGATTCCGTGCTCTTTCCCGTACGCACGGACCTCCTCGTTTGCGAAGTACGGATGCACCTCGACCTGATTGACCGCGGGCACGATCTCCGTCTCCTCGGCAAGCCGCTGCAAATGCGGGACTTGGAAGTTTGAGACACCGATGGATCGGGCACGACCATCGGAGTAGAACTCCTCAAGGCATCGCCATGTCGACACGAAATCGCCGTCGTACAGCGTGGGCAGCGGCCAGTGAATGAGGAACAGGTCGACATAGTCGGAACCGAGCGCATCGAGCGTGCCGTCGAAAGCCCGCTTGGCGTCGTCTGGCCGGTGAGCGCTGTTGCTGAGCTTGCTGGTCACGTAGACGTCGGCGCGATCGATGCCGAAGCGGCGGATTGCCTCACCGACCCCTTCCTCATTGCGGTACATCTCCGCCGTGTCGATATGCCGGTAGCCGACCTCGAGCGCTCTCGTGACCGCCTCCGCCGTTTCTGCCGGATCGACCTGGAAAACACCGAAGCCGAGCTGCGGAATCGTCCGTCCGTTATTGAGAGTGAGGTTTGGAACCGCGGTCATGGGGCTACGAACTCCTTCAGCTAGACGAACGTGTGCGGCCTCGCGCTTGAGCTGTTCGCCCTTTCGGCTTGCCGCCCTTGGATGGCTGAGCCGCTGGCAGTAGGGAGGCCTTGCCGACCGTGGCGCTCGCCTCTTCGGCACGCGATTGGGCAGCGGCGCGCTCCTCGGGTGGGACAACTGACGTGGACAGTACGACGATCGAATGTGCCTCAACCAGGTGCGCTGAGTCAGCGTCCCACAACGGAGCGTCCGGCGGATCCACAAGAGTGGTCGATGCGTCCACCCGTACCCTCCATTTATCGCCGAACCTCACGGGCGGAACTGTGAACTTGATTGGATCGAAGTGCGCGTTGAACATCAGCAGGAAATGATCATCAGTGATCCGACGCCCCGTCGGGTCGGGTTCCGGGATCGCGTCCCCGTTCAGAAAGACCATCAAGCTGCGTGCGAAGCCAGAGTTCCAGTCAGCTTCGTCCATTTCTGAGCCGTCTGGTTTGAACCACTCGATGTCGCCCAGCTCGCTCTCACCCCCATGCTTGGCATCCCCGACGAAGAAGCGGCGCCGGCGAAACACCGGATGTTTCAAACGCAATGCGATCACCGCAGACGTGTAGGCCAGCAGATCTTCTTGATCTTGAGTGAGGTCCCAGTGAACCCAAGAAATCTCGTTGTCCTGGGCGTAGACGTTGTTGTTTCCGCGCTGTGTGCGATCGAGCTCGTCGCCATGTGACAGCATGGGCACGCCCTGACTGAGCATCAGCTTCGCGAGAAAATCGCGTTGCCGGCGACGTCGAACCCGATTGATCGCCATGTCTGTTGTCTCACCCTCGACGCCGCTGTTCCACGAGCGGTTATGGCTCTCACCGTCGCGCCCGCCCTCGCCGTTCACCTCATTGTGCTTCTCGTTGTATGTCACCAGATCGTGCAGAGTGAATCCGTCGTGACAGGTGATGAAGTTCACCGACGCCGTAGGACGTCGATCCGAGTGCGCGTAGAGATCGCTCGATCCGGTGATCCGGGACGCGAATTCGGCCAGAAAGGCTGGCTCCCCGCGGCAGAAGTCGCGGACGGTGTCGCGGTATTTGCCGTTCCATTCCGTCCACAGCGGTGGGAAGTTGCCCACCTGATAGCCGCCGTCACCCAGGTCCCAGGGTTCAGCTATGAGCTTGACCTGTGAGATCACGGGGTCCTGCTGGATGATCTCGAAGAATGCGGACAGTTTGTCTACCTCATGGAACTGCCTGGCGAGAGTGGCAGCTAGATCGAATCGGAATCCGTCGACGTGCATGTCCACCGCCCAGTAACGCAGCGAGTCCATGATCAGCTGTAGCACATGGGGGTTGCGCATCAGCAGACTGT
Organism: Actinomycetota bacterium; assembly: GCA_046732135.1. Taxonomy (GTDB): domain Bacteria; phylum Actinomycetota; class Actinomycetes; order Propionibacteriales; family Propionibacteriaceae; genus Microlunatus. Next base: position 21,803 of record JBKPML010000023.1, on the reverse strand, counting down.
TCCCGGTACCGGTGGTGTCGTAATAGTGCCGCTTATCGTTGTCGACAAGCCGGTAGTACGCGGCATTGTCTATCCCGCGGAAGGCGATCGTCGGCCCTTTTTCGTTGCCCTCGGCGGTGTGGTTGTACACAACGTCCAAGATCACCTCGATGCCGGCGTCGTGCAATGCCTTCACCATGGCCTTGAACTCAGTCGTCTGTTGTCCTCCACCTTTGCTGGCATAGCCGTTGTGCGGAGCTAGGAAACCGATCGTGTTGTAGCCCCAGTAGTTCGACAACCCCTTAGCAACTAGGTGTGAGTCGTTGACGAATTGGTGCACCGGCAGCAGCTCGACAGCCGTGATCCCGAGATTGGTCAAATAGTCGATGATCACCGGGTGCCCGATGGCAGAGTACGTTCCGCGGATCTCCTCAGGGATCCCCGGATGCAGCATCGTCAGCCCTTTGACGTGCATCTCGTAGATCACGGTCTCGTGATAATCCCGACTGGGCGGTCGATCGTGTCCCCAGTCGAAGAAAGGGTTGACAACGACAGAGATCATGGTGTGGCCGAGCGAGTCTTGATCATTGAACGCTTCAGGGTCATCGAACCTGTATGAGAACAGGGACTCGTTGCCATCGATCTGACCATCGATCGCCTTGGCGTACGGATCCAGTAGCAGCTTCGACGGATTGCAGCGATGGCCGTCCTCTGGTCGGTACGGCCCATCCACTCGAAAGCCGTAGCGCTGTCCAGGAAGTATGCCCGGCAAGTAAGCGTGCCAGACGTAGCCGTCCACCTCGGTCAATTCGATCCGCTGCTCGCCACCCTCGTCGTCGATAAGACAGAGCTCCACACGCGAGGCAATCTCGGAGAAGATCGCAAAGTTGACTCCGGCTCCGTCGTACGTGGCCCCGAGAGGATAGGCCTTGCCAGGCCAAATATCCATGACATCCTTCTAACTGGAGACACTGAAGCAGGTTATTCTTGCGTACTTCGTCTGAGCCTGTCGAAGCGCCGGGTCCCGTTCTCAAGGCCCAGGCGACAATGGCCAGGTGCGTCGCGAGGCTTCGGTGCTTCACCTGGACCTGGACGCCTTTTTCGCCTCCGTCGAGCAACGTGACAAGCCGTCCTTGCGTGGGAAGCCGGTCGTGGTCGGAGGTATCGGCCAAAGGGGCGTCGTTGCGACCGCCTCATATGAAGCTCGGGCTTTCGGCGTGCGGTCTGCCATGCCCGTTTCGGAGGCACGACGCCGCTGCCCCAATGCCGCCTTTCTTGCCAGCCGTTTCGGCGCCTACCGGCAGGCCAGCGAGCAAGTGATGCGGATACTTCGCCAACTGTCGCCGCTCGTCGAGCCGCTCTCGCTTGACGAGGCATTCGTCGACTTGCGAGCGGCAGTGCACCCAACTGACTTATCCCTGGCAGGCCTCCGCATGCTGGTCGGCGAGCTCAAGGCGGAGGTCGCTCTGCGTACCGGTGGGCTGACAGCTTCTGTCGGCGTCGCTACGTCCAAGTTCGTCGCAAAGGTGGCCAGCGAACTGGATAAGCCCGACGGGCTACGGGTCATAGCGCCCGGCACCGAGATCGCCCTGCTCCGACCAATGTCGGTGAGCGTGATTCCGGGGGTTGGCTCGGTTACCCAGGAGCGACTACGGCGGATCGGCGTCCGCACGGTGGCGGACCTTCAGGAGGTGGGCATCGATGATGTCGTTCAGGTCGTCGGACAGACACACGGTCACGCCATGATCGCGCTTGCGTTCGCGCGTGACGAGCGGGCGGTGGAGCCCGAGCGGGAGAGCAAGTCCATTTCGGTTGAGGACACCTTCGAAAATGATCTTGTTGACGCCACCGAGCTGAGCCGGATCCTGGCCCGGGACGCGGGCCAAGTTGCGGTGCGCCTGCGAGCTGCTCAACTCTTTGCCCGTACCGTCACGATCAAGATCAGGCATCACGACTTCACCACGCTAACCCGATCCCGCACGCTGCTCGGAGCGACAGATCGAGTCCAGGTGATCAATGACGTCGCGCAATCACTGCTCGCAGGCGTGGACACCACCGGTGGTGTCCGGCTGCTGGGCGTTGGTGTCGCGGGGCTGACCGACGTGCTCCAGGAAGACTTGTTCGGTGAGGATGGCGGGGTTGCGGAGCAATCGATCGACCATCAGGGAGTCGAGAACCTAGATCCCGAGGAGCGTAGAGCGCCCGGATGGATCGCCGGAGCGGATGTCCGGCACGATGATCATGGTCCTGGTTGGGTGTGGGGCGCGGGGCTGGGCAGGGTCACCGTGCGCTTCGAGTCCCGGGACACGCCACCGGGCCCAATTCGCACGTTTTCGATCGAGGATCCGAAGCTCCACTTGATCAATGCGCCCTGAGTGCATCTCCACACAGACGTTGAGCGGCTTTTAGGTACGAACCTCAAGGCGCGCCGCCGCAGCCTCGACCAGTCCGGCAAAGAGGCCGTGATCGTCCCCGTTCTCCGGATGCCACTGAACACCCAGCCAGAATGGCCGCTCCGGGTCCTCGATGGCTTCCACCGTGCCGTCCGCCGCGCGCGCCGTCGCCACGAAGCCGGGATGTGAGGCGACCGACTGGCGGTGGTGACAGCTCACCTGCAGGTCGTTGCCAACCAGCCGCCGCACCAATGAGTCGCCAGTTGTGGTGATCGAGATCCAGCCATATGCGTCAGCGCCCGGCGAATGCTCGTCGTGGCCGACGATGTCCGGCGTGTGCTGGTCCAAGACTCCGCCCGTTCGCACGGCCATCAGCTGCATGCCGCGACAGATTCCCAACACCGGCAGGTTGTGCTCATCCGCAGCATTGAGCAGCGCCAGCTCCCAGCTGTCGCGATCACGTCGAAAGTTACGTGAGCGCGGATGTGGCTTCTGGCCATACCGGGCCGGCTCGATATCACCGCCACCGCCCATGATCAAGCCATCCAGTCGGGCGACTATCGAGTCGGCACCGACGCTTTGCGGTGGCAACAGGACCGCTGCACCACCAGCAGCCTCCACCGATCGTGCGTAGGCCGCCGGCAGCAGATCAGCAGATGTGTTCCATACCCCCCAAGCGGCCGGCTCCCGATAGGTCGTCAGGCCGATCAGGGGACGCGCATTCATGGCTCAAGCTTAAGGTCAATGGGGTTCGCCTTTGTCACCGATATTCATGCCTTCAAGCGATAACTCGGCGAAGTTCCTTGAGGTACCGGTGACGACTTGGCATCGGTACGCTCGGCGGAATGGCGATGTGGGTGGGTGCGACGGAATTCGACCTGCTGCTCGGTGAGGTGCACTCCCTCAAGCAGAAGCGATCGGTCATTCGGCCGCTGATCGCCGACGTGCGCCGCAGATTTCTGATCAGCGTTGCCGAAGTTGATCACCTCGAGCTGCACCGGCGTGCCGGGATCGGAGTAGCGGTGGTCAGCCCGGACCGGGCACATCTAGTTGAAGTTCTGGACGCCGTAGAGCGGCTGGTTGCCTACCGGCCAGAGATGGAGCTGCTGTCCGCCCGCCGAACGCTGAGTCACCCAGCGGTGGATTGATCAAGCGCAAGCCACGCCGCCGGCCAAATGGCCGAATCCGCTGCGTCGTGACCACAGCGGTTGAGAACCTCCGTGCGAGCGCGCCGCGCCAGCTCGCCGGGCGAGCAAAGCCATCGTCGCTGGAAGGCTGTTTCCAACCGCTCTGGCAAGAGCCCAAAGACAACCGCAAACTGAGCAAGGCGAACGAGCGGCATTGGTTCGACCGCAACGCCCTTCAATCCACCGCCAAGGCGCGTGCCAAGTCTCGCCACCCGACCGACGACGCCAGCATCGGGCGCCACCGACCGCGGGGATGCCAGTACAGACAGGAGCTCAAGCTCGTCAAGATCACGACCGATCATGCCATCCAGATCTATCCCATCCTGCTCCTTCCTGGTCGCATTCACGGTCACAGCAATGCTTCGCGCATGCTCGAGCACCCGCCCAATGCTTGTGCCGAGAACGAGCGAGCCAGCACGCAGGCGAAGCAGCGCCACTCCGAGCCCGGCCGCCGGCCCCCAGCCATCCAACAAATCGGCGGCGGCGATCCCGAGCACGTCCCGGTCACCAGTAGCCACCGCCTCGCCGGCGAGGTATGCCGCGACGAACGGCTCAGGCCGAGTGCCTTCGGACAATCGGGCGGTGAGCCGATCCAGAGCGTCGGCTGCCTCATCTCGCTGGTCAACCAGTCCACGAGTCAAGGCGTGGCGCAAGATCAAACCAGCCGCAGCCTCCTCAACCCGAGGTACACCGGCAGGCGTACGTGAGCCGTTCAGCAGGCGATCCGCGAACGTAGCGAGCACGCCATCCGCCGGGTTGGCAGCAGACAGCTGATAAGCGACAGAACCGGCAGATGATCGCAAGTCAACCGAATAGAGGCCGGGCCGATGGGCAACGAATTCGGCGAATTCCTCGGTCTCGTCGTTGATCACCTCAAGTCCCGGCGCCATCACCGCTAGGTCCGAACTCACGGTGATTCGCGTGGGTTCCTCGGTGATCAAAAAGAGGGACTTCGGCACACCCGGGTGCCGATTGCGCCCGAACGCCCAGGGATTGGTAAACCATTCCCACTGCCAGCTGACGACGTAACGGCCGCCCGGCGGCAGCTCAATCCTGTCAAGGTGAACTCCGTCCGAGTCAATCCGATTGATCGAGCCCAGCGTGAGCACACCGCCAAGCACCGGGCCTGACCCGTCATCACGTTGGACGGAAAAAGCCGCTTCCGACCCGGCTGCCAGCGCCCAGGCACAATGACCAGGCGCAACCTGCAGCGACAGCACAACCCGATCAAGGGCCAACGGCACGGTTGCGAGGTTGCTGAACGCCAGCCGCATCCCCCAGCCGGCGGTGAATGTGTGGCGGAACGTTGCCCGAAGGCAACCGTCGATCTGCCATGCGACCTCTACCTCGTCGTTGTCGTGCTGGACATCGACCGATGGCCACCGTAGGAGTTCCCCATGAAGCTCAAGCCTGACCAGACCGGCCCGCTGCAGATAGCTGTCGTCCGGTCGACTGCCGTGGCGGACGCCGACCACGACACCATCCTCATCCACCAGGACGCGGCCAGGTCCGGCAGAAAAAATCATCGGCACGCTCACACCTTCGACGGCTTCAACCTTGGTGGTGAGTCAAAATTGCCACTTATCCGCGACGTTGGCACCTTCCGCACCAGAACAGATTTCGGCCCGCGAGAATCTCCGTGCGAATCCGAGACCCGCAGACCAGGCAGGGCTGGCCGGCGCGCCGGTAGACGTACACCTCTCCGCCGCGGATGTCCTGCCGGGGTGGCCGGCCCATCGCCTCGGGCATGTGCTCGGGCCGAACCGTATCGATCCGGCCGTCTCGCACGCCAATCGGCATCAGCTCCACAAGGTCGGACCAGATGCCCTGCCAGCTTCGCCGGGTCAGCTTGCTTCCGAGTCGGTACGGGTTGATCCGGTTTCGGAAAAGGACCTCTGCCCGGTAGACGTTTCCAATGCCAGAGAGAATCGCCTGATCCATCAGCAGCGCGGCAATCGGCCGGCTGGCGCGGCGGATCCGCCGCCAGGCGAGGTCTGGATCAGCGTCGGATCGGAGCGGATCGGGTCCCAACTGCGCAACTTGCGCCTCGACCTCGCCGGGGGTCTTGATGGCGCACAGCTGCGGGCCACGAAGGTCGGCAATCGTTTGCGAGGTGGCAAGCCGGAGCCGCACCTGGCCGTACGGCGGCTGCGGAGCCGAGAGCAGGAAGGTTCCGATCAGACCGAGGTGGACGTGCAACCAGCGCTCCCCGTCGAACTCACAGAAAAGGTGCTTGCCGTGCGCCGAGGCGTTGATCATCACCTTGCCGTCGATTTGGGCTGCCGACTCGGCAAATCTGCCCTGTGGACTAGTGGCCGCTACGGTCCGACCGGCAAAGGCTTCGTTCAGAGCGAGAGCCAACCGGTGGAGGGTGTGGCCTTCTGGCATAACAGCTCGGTTTCGATTTCGCAGTGAGAGGGGTGATCGGGACTAGGGTGACAAGCATGACAGGGGCGTCGCCTCCTGGGGGTCGTAACCCAGGGACGCACGGCGGTGCACCCAACTCGGGGGTCGGGCACGAGCGCGGTGATCTGTGGCCGCGGGATTTTGGTCGCGACGGCGTTTCCGGGTTGGTGACCTTCGACCGTGCCATGCGGGCCCGGGATGTTTCCCGGCCCGATGAAGAGGACGAGCGCGAAGCGCTCGCGGCTATCGACGAACTGCTGGCGCGCGTGGATGGCCGCCGAGCCGTCGGCGCCGGCAGGCGTACGGGCTAGAGAAAATCTCGCGAACTAATCAGCCGACGGCGGATGCCTGTCAGTCTCGTATGCGGCAAGCTGGGCGATCCTGCGGGCGTGCCGAGGATCGCCGCTGAACGGGGTGTCGAGAAACGTCCTTACCATCTCCAGCGCTTGCTCCTGAGTGTGCATCCGAGCGCCGATGGCGATGACGTTGGCGTCGTTATGCTGGCGGCCCAGTTTGGCCGTTTCGATGTTGTATGCCAGTGCCGCGCGCGTACCGAGCACTTTGTTAGCAGCAATCTGCTCCCCGTTGCCCGAACCACCGATCACGATCGCCAGCGAGCCGGGCTCTGCCACTACGGCCTCCGCTGCCGGGATGCAGTACATCGGGTAATCGTCTTCGGCGTCGTAGGTCTCCGGACCATGATCGACGACGTCATGACCATCCGAGGTCAGGGCTGAGACCAGGTAGTTCTTCAACTCGAAACCCGCGTGGTCGGTGCCGATATGTAGGCGCATGGCAGCACTATGTCACCTCGGCGGCGGCGCTCGCAGGGCGTTGCGGCACCTCCTGCTGTTCGGAAAGCCTCGAAGAGACCGCCACCTGGAGTCTGCGGCGGTGGCAAGATCGAAGCCATGTTTCCGGACAACCTGACGCGGTCAGAGGCGCACGAGCGATCAGCCTTGATCAAGACGATCGCGTATCAAGTGGAGATCGACCTGACCGGGCACGGAGTCGATGATCATGAAGCGCTGTTCATCTCGACCTCGACCGTACGTTTCAGGGCAATGCGGGCCGGAGACTCGCATATCGACCTCATCGCGGAGATGATGACCAGCGCCACTCTTGACGGGGTGAATCTGGATGCTGGCAGCTTTGCCAATTCTCGATTGCCGTTCTCCGTGGCTGAGGGCGAGCATTCGCTGACGGTGACGGCGATCTTCCGCTACAGCCACAGCGGTGAAGGGCTGCATCGCTTCGTTGACCCAGCAGATGATCGGGTCTACCTGTACAGCCAATTCGAGGTCGCCGACGCCCGCCGGGTGTACGCCTGCTTCGAGCAGCCGGATCTGAAAGCCAGGTTCTCCATCACCGTGCTGGCGCCGTCCAGCTGGCTCGTCATCTCCAACGGTGAATGCCTCAGTTCCGAGCCGGTTGAACAAAGGCTCCCGGAGCCTGTCAAAGGGCCGGCTTCGACGAGTTCAGCCCGCGTCACGCGTTATGTGTTCGCCGAGACCCCACCGATCTCGACCTATCTGACCGCGTTGGTGGCCGGGGAGTACCACATCGAGCAGGGCAGCCATTCGGCTACGTCCGGAACGGTCCCGATGTCGATCTTGTGCCGACAATCACTGGCGAAGCATCTCGACGCGGACCGCATCTTCGCGATCACGACGGCGGGCTTCGACGTTTTCGAGAAGCACTTCGGCTATCCGTACCCGTTCGGCAAGTATGACCAGGTCTTCGTGCCCGAGTTCAACGGCGGGGCCATGGAGAACGTCGGCTGCGTGGTGATCCGCGACGAGTACGTGTTCCGAAGCCGGCAGACCGAAGCAAGTTATCAGGTACGGACGAACACGATTTTGCACGAGCTCTCGCACATGTGGTTCGGCGATCTGGTCACCATGAAGTGGTGGGACGACCTATGGCTCAAAGAGTCGTTCGCCACCTGGGCAGCGACCTTCGCCGCTAGCGAGACAATGGAGGATCCCGTCGCGGCGTGGGCAACGTTCTGCAACGGCAACAAGAACTGGGCCTATCGGCAAGATCAGCTTCCAACGACCCATCCCATCGCCGCGGACATGGTGGACTTGGAAGCGATCCATCTGAATTTTGACGGCATCACCTACGCCAAGGGGGCGTCGGTGCTGGTACAACTGGTGGCTTTCGTTGGCCAGCGTGCGTTTCTGGAGGGCCTGCTGGCCTATTTTGACAAGAACGCCTTCGGCAATACCGAGCTGGCTGACCTGCTACGGGCGCTGGAGCAGCCGTCTGGCCGCGATCTGTCCCGCTGGTCGGACGAATGGCTGGAGACGGCTGGGGTCAACACCCTGTCGGCCGCGTTCGACCTCGATCCGAATGGCGCCTTCCACTCTTTCCGGATCGAGCAGACTGCGACCCCGGAGAGGCCGACACTGCGCAGTCACCGGATCGCGATCGGCCTTTACTCACTAACTGGAGAAGGACTGATCCGGACAAAGCGGGTGGAGGTCGACATCGCCGGCCCATCCACCACGATTGCGGAACTCGACAAAGTGCCGCAGCCAGATCTGCTGTTGCCCAACGACGACGACTTGAGCTACGCCAAGGTGCGCTTGGACCAGCGTTCGCTACAGACTGCCGTCGAACACATCGACAAGGTCACGAGCCCGCTGGCCCGGGCTCTACTGTGGGGTGCCACCTGGGACATGTGCCGGGATGCGGAGCTACCCGCTGCCGACTACATCGAACTGGTGCTCGGCGGGACAGGCTCGGAATCCGATCTGACCGCGGTGCGCTACGTCCTCAATCAGGCTCAGAGTGCAGCCAACAGCTATGCGCCGCCCGCCGATCGTCCCCGGCTGCTGGCTCGGTGGCAATTCGGAGTGGAGAAGCTGCTCGATCGGTCCGCTCCCGGCTCTGATCATCAACTGGCGCTGGCTCGTAGTTTCGCCGCTGCGGCTGAGGACGCTCACGCCGCCGACCGGCTGCAGGGATGGCTGAGCGGTGACGGAGCGCCCGACGGGTTGGTGATCGATCCTGAACTCCGCTGGACAATTGTTGTCAACCTGGCCCGCCTCGGTTGGCTCGACGAGGACGGCATCTCAGCCGAGCTCGAGCGTGATCAAACCATCACTGGCGAGCAACAGGCTGCTGCGGCTAGGACGGCGCAGCCAACGGCGGTGGCCAAGGCCAACGCATGGCGGTTGGCGGTCGAGGAAGACACGATTTCCAACGGCACACAGAGCGCCATCTGCTTTGCCTTCTGGCAGCGTGGGCAGGACGAACTGCTCGCTCCGTACACGCCGCGCTATTTCGAGGCGGCCGAGGCGATCTCGTCCGCCTCTGGAATATGGGCCGGCCGAGGAACATCGATGCGGAACAACGTGCTTCGCTTCCTGTTTCCCTGGCCGGTGGAGAAGCAGCCGCTGTTAACCGAGCTGGACGCTTGGCTCACTCGTACTGAGCTGACTGCTTCGGTGCGACGGATCATCGATGAACGACGCGACGATCTGGTCCGTGCCCTGCGTTGCCAGGCTGCGGCCAGTCTCTTACCGTGACGCCCTTGACGATCAACGAGTGGCATGCAGTGTTGGTGGCTCGTAGGCAGCCTCGCCTAGCTGTGCGATTCCGTGCGCCAGTCCGCCGACGATGTCATCGGCCTCGAATGACGTACGCATCGTCGCAGCTGCCAGCCGGCACTCTACGTCGTCGAGCAACCGCCGAGCCTCCATGCCGGTGACAATTTCCAGCGCCCTAAAGCTGGGATCACACATGATCAGCACTGAGCGGGCGGGATTGTCCAAGGCTCCGTGCAACCGCTCGGCGTAGGCCCGCGAGTTCTCCTCCGACACACCGACATAGACCGAAAAGGTCAGTTTCGAGATCCGCTCCGCGTGCTGTACGGCTTTGACCAGCCGTTCGGTTTCCGCCGGGGTGAATGAATCACCAGCGGGCACCCGCACCACCTGACTCGGACTGCACCTCGCCGGCCTCTATCGCCCCCTGAGCTTCAGTCTTTGCCTCCGGTCGGCCGCCTACCCAGACCGGCTCGGTGACCTCTTCGTGCGCGTCACCTTTGCCAACCGTGTTGCTGATCTTGGCGATTGCGATCACGGCAACGATGACAACCAGGGGGGCACCGACGAGCAGAGCAAGAACCTGGAGCGCTGAGGGATCAGGTGCTGGCGGCCAACCCTCCAGCGTGTCAAGGGGCACTAGCATGCTCAGCAGTTTGCTCACGGCCTAACCGTAGCTGGAATCTGTGCCGCACAGCAGCATGCCCCGAGTAGCACGAGGAGGGAATCGGTGAACGATGCCGGACCCGAGACGTCTCGGGTTGTCCTGGACGCAGACCAGATCGCGCGCGCCTGTGCCCGGATGGCTCATCAGATACTGGAGGCAAATCGCGGAGCGGAGGGCCTGGTGCTGCTGGGCATTCCGACACGTGGGGTGATGCTGGCTGAACGTCTGGCGAAGGCGATGGCCGAGGTGGAAGGTGTATCCATACCGACCGGGGCCCTCGACGTAACGATGTACCGCGATGATCTTCGCCAGCATCCGACCCGGGCGGTTGGCCACACCCACCTACCAATTGGTGTGGACAATGCCGTGGTTGTGCTGGTCGACGACGTACTCTTCTCCGGACGTACGGTCCGCGCCGCCCTGGATGCGCTAGGTGATCTTGGCCGGCCGCGAGCGGTCCGGCTTGCTGTGCTGATCGACCGCGGCCATCGAGAGCTGCCGATTCGGGCGGATCATGTCGGCAAGAACCTGCCGACTGCGGCGGACGAGCGGGTTTGGGTGCGGCTGGAGGAGATCGACGGAGTGAACGAGGTCACGATCGTCCGCGATGACCCGGCCACTGCCTCGGTAAGGCCCGGCTGATGCGGCACCTGCTTTCTGCTGCTGATCTTGACCTGGCCGCCGCGGCCGAATTGATGGACCTGGCCGAGGAGATGTCATTACTCCAGGGTCGGCAGGTCAAGAAATTGCCGGCGCTACGCGGCCGCACGGTGGTGAATCTGTTCTTCGAGGACTCCACCCGCACACGATCGTCCTTCGAAATCGCCGGCAAGTGGCTTTCGGCGGATGTGATCAATGTCAGCGCAAAGGGCTCCTCGGTCTCCAAGGGCGAGTCGCTGCGCGACACAGTGCTGACAGTCGCCGCCATGGGCGTGGACGCGCTCGTGATCCGGCACCACGCCTCGGGCGCTCCTCAGCAAGCGACGCAGTGGATCGACGCACATGTCCTCAACGCAGGCGATGGGACCCATGAGCATCCCACTCAGGCGCTGCTCGATGCCTTCACCCTGCGGCGCCATTTCCGGACGACCCAGCCGGCCCTGACCGACTTCAGGGGCAAGACAATCGCCATCGTCGGCGACCTCACCCACTCCCGGGTCGCCCGCAGCAATGTCTTGCTGCTGCAGACACTCGGCGCGGATGTGATCCTGGTGGCGCCACCGACGCTGCTGCCCGCAGGAGTGGAATCCTGGCCGGCCCGGGTCTGCACTGAGCTGGACGACGTGCTTCCAGTCGTCGATGCGATAATGATGCTGCGCGTCCAACGCGAGCGCATGTCGGGCGGCTACTTCCCCACCCCGCGTGAGTACACCATTGGCTACGGCCTGACCTGGCCGCGGCTCCAGCTGCTCAAGGATGGCGCGGCTATCTGTCATCCAGGCCCGATGAACCGTGGCCTGGAGATATCCGCCGAAGCGGCCGATGCGGCAAACTCGTTGATCTTGGACCAGGTCGCTGCCGGCGTGGCCATTCGGATGAGCGTCCTGTACTCGCTGCTGGGCGGAGCCGATGACAGTCCGCCACCGAGCGCCAGGGACTCGGTGACGGCGTGAGCCAGGTCATGATCCGCGGCGCGAACCTGATCGGCCAAGGGTGCGCCGACCTGTTGATTCGCGACGGTGTCTTCGCTGACCCCGCCGATGCGGCTGGCGATGCCGAGCTCCTCGACGCCGACGGCCTGATCGCCCTTCCAGGCCTCGTCGATCTGCACACGCACCTGCGCCAGCCCGGCCGGGAGGATGCTGAGACTGTGGCAAGCGGCACTCGGGCCGCGGCGCGTGGCGGATTCACCGCGGTGCTTGCTATGGCGAACACCGATCCAGTGACCGACACGGCAGAAGCGGCGGAGCACGTCGCCGAACTCGGCCGGCGGAACGGTCAGGCGCAGGTCGTGCCTGTAGGTGCGGTCAGCAAGGGACTGGAAGGCGCCGAACTGGCAGAACTGGGGTTGATGGCCCGCTGTACGGCCGGCGTGCGGATGTTCTCCGACGACGGCCACTGCATCGCGGATGCGCGATTGATGCGCCGGGCCATGGAGTACGTACGCGCCTTCGATGGAGTGATCGCCCAGCATGCCCAGGATCCGCGACTCGCGGGGCCGGACGCCTGCTGCCACGAGGGCGCAATTTCCGGACGTCTCGGGTTGTCGGGTTGGCCCTCCGCCGCGGAAGCGACCATCGTTGCCAGGGACGTCCAGATCGCGTCACTGACCCGCTCACGGTTGCACGTGTGCCATGTCTCCACGGCGGACACGGTTGACATACTTCGTTGGGCCAAGGCGCGGGATATTGCCGTCACTGCTGAGGTGGCGCCCCACCACCTGCTGTTGACGACTGATGAAGTGCTCGGCTACGACCCGACGTACAAGGTCAACCCACCGCTGCGGCCAGCAACCGACGTCGCCGAACTTCGTCTGGCACTCGGCGACGGAACTATTGATGCGGTGGCCACCGACCACGCACCGCATGCCCGACACGACAAGGAACATGCTTTCGCGGAGGCGGCGTTCGGGATGCTCGGTTTAGAGACGGCGCTGGCAGTCGTCATCGAGACCATGATCAATTCCGGGACACTGGACTGGCAGGCTCTCGCCTTGAGGATGTCCACAGCGCCGGCTCACATCGCCCGGCTGCCAGAGCAGGGCCGCCGGCTTCTGGACGGCGAACCGGCCAACGTCGTGCTGGTCGATCCGGACGCCCGCGCCGTGGTTGATGCGAACGCCTCAGCCTCCTTGTCCCGGAACAATCCCTGGCACGGCCGCAACCTGCCGGATCCGGTCGTGGCGACCTTCTGGCGCGGCCGGCCAACGTTTCGGCGCTAACTCCGCGAGCGTCGCTAGATCGCGCGGAGCTGTCTGGATGAGCGAGTCGAGCAGACGAAGTCTGCGAGCGAACGAAGAAGACAGCCCCAGAAAGCGCGATCGCGCGAGCGGAGCTGGGGGTAGCGCCTCATGCCTAGGAATTAGCATCGTTCGACATGCCATCCTGGTTTCCGGACAATCTTGCCGAAACGGTCCTTTTCACGCCGCTGCGCATTCTCTTCTTGATCTTCCTGGCGCTGCTTGCTCGGTTCATCCTGCACCGCCTCATCAACCGCAGCGTCGCCAAGGCCATCGGCAAGCCTCCACAGTTCAAGATCAAGGCCGCTCAGGCGCTGGTCGACGCAACGACGCTGCCGGCTGAACGGCGCGAGCAGCGAATTCTGGCCCTAGGCTCCCTCGCGCGGAGTGCGGTCACGTTTGTGATCTTTGTCATCGCGCTGCTGATGATCTTGGCCGAGCTCGGCTTCAATATCACCACGATCCTCGCCGGGACGTCGGTGCTGGCCCTGACCATTGCCATCGGGGTCCAGAGCATCGTCAAGGACCTGGTCTCCGGCGTCTTCATGCTCGTCGAGGATCAGCTTGGCGTCGGCGACTACATCGACATGGAAAAGGCCTCAGGCACCGTCGAGGCAGTCGGACTCCGGGTGACTCAGTTGCGCGACGACGACGGCAACGTTTGGTATGTCCGCAACGGCGAGGTACTCCGGATCGGCAACTTCAGCCAGGGCGGATCTGGCCGGCCACGAGCGGGGGCTCAGCCCGCGTCCTGACCGCCTCCGCCGACTGTGGCACTCGCCGACTCATCGGACAATGACGCCTCCACGTTGATATTGGTTCCGGCCAGCGCGCGGGTGACCGGGCAGTTCCTTTCGGCGGCTGCGACCGCTTCCTGAAACTGTTCCTCGTTGACGCCCGGCACAACTGCAGAGACCGTCAGCTCGATCCCTGTGATGCCTGGTCCTCCTGGCACGAAGGTCACGTCGGCCCTAGTGTCGATCGACTCGGGTGCAGAGTGACCCGCTTCGACGAGCTCGTGGGCCAGCGACTTCGAAAAGCACGTTGCGTGGGCGGCCGCGAGCAGCTCCTCGGGGCTCGTTCTGCCGCCGGGCTCGTCAACGCGAGCCGTCCAGTTGACCTCGAAGCGACCGGCGCCTGACGAGACGAGATGGGTCTCGCCCTGACCCTCCGTTAGCGATCCTTCCCAGTAAGTTCTGGCGGTGCGGACAGCCATGAAATTCACTCCTTCACGTAACGAACGACCCTGCTGTCTCATCCTGCCAGGGTTGACTGTGGGTGTTACACAATGGTTGGGATGTCCACACCCGTCCAACCCCAGACGTTTTACGAGACCGTCGGCGGTCACGAGACCTTCGTCGCGCTCGTGCGCCGCTTCTACGCGGGTGTCGCCGCCGATCCGGAACTGCGGGCGCTATACCCCGAACAGGATCTGGCCGACGCAGAGGAACGGCTGCGGATGTTCCTCGAGCAGTATTGGGGTGGCCCGACCACCTACAGCCAGCTCCGTGGTCATCCGCGCCTTCGAATGCGTCATGCGCCCTTTGCCGTGACACCGAAAATGCGTGACCACTGGCTGAGCCACATGCGAGAGGCTCTGGACTCCCTCAACCTGTCCCCGGTTCATGCTCGGGAACTATGGACCTACCTCGAGCGTGCTGCCCACTCGATGGTCAACACCTTTGACGAACCTCCCGGCCCGATGCCGGGTTTTCAGCTTTAGCGCTTCAGCCAGGAGCTGAACGCTGTCCGTTGGGATTCGGTGAATGGGGCCTCGGCAACAACCACAGTTCGCGCAGTCGCGTGGGCTGCCCGTGAAGGTGTGTCACGGATCTCGGCCTCGAGGGTGACGGACCGATTTCCGATGCTGGACACGGCCGTGGCGACCTCGTACGGCTGCGGACGAAAGTCCATCGCACGCAGGTAGTCGATGTCCTGGCGGACGACCAACCACACTTCGTCCTTGTTGTGCTCTGCCGGCCAACCCAGGGCTGCCGACAACAAGGCCAGCCGCGCTTCTTGAACGTAGTCGTAGTACCTGACGTTGTTGACATGGCCATAAGAGTCGAGGTCAGACCACCGCACTCGGAGCGGATAGATGTAGCCGTTTCCTGCCAGGCCGGCCTTCGGCACCAGCCGTAGCGGTTCGGCCGGTGCTAGCCGTGAGGTCAGCAGCTGGCGTTCGCCGGCGGTCAGCCGGCGAAGGGAGTCGGTCGCGAGGTCGTAGGGCACCAGAGCAGTACGAGCGCGACCAACCAGCGCTTCGCCGTCGAAGAGCTCGTAACCAATCACGAACCGGCTGGCACCCACCGAATCAACCCACAGGTCGATGTCGAGCGGGCGGTACCCGAAGACCTGAAGTGGCCGCAGGTATTCGACCTGATGACTGATGACCAACACACCACTGTCCAGCATCTGCTGGAGCGGCGGCGGGCTCGAGAGCAGGAAGTCAACCCGCGCCTCCTGCAGGTAGTCCACGAACGCCGCATTGTTCACGTGGCCCTGGGCATCCATGTCGCCCCAGCGCAGCGGGCACTGATAACGGTGCCTCACTCTTTTGGGCACTGCTCGCGCGGTTTATCGACGCTCGCAGAGCCGTCGCGGCTTCGCACGTGAAAGGACTTCCGCTTTAATCTCGGTCGTACATGCCGGCGAGGACTTCGGCGTATTTCTGCTCCACGGCCCTCCGGCGAACCTTTTGGCTAGGCGTGATTTCACCTTCGTCCACACTCAACTCGCTGGGCAGGATTTCGAACTTCTTGACCGTTTCCCAGCGCTCGAGTTGCTTGTTGGCCTCGGCGACATGCCCTTCGATCAGCTCATGGACGGGGGTCGAGGACACGAACTGCTCATAGGCAGACGTCCCGTGACCCTGCGCCTCACCCCACTCCGTGATTGCGTCGGGATCGAGGGCGATCAACGCCGTGACGTATTTACGTCCCTCACCGTGCACAACGACCTGACTCAGGTACGGGCAGGCAGCCTTCAGCGTCCCTTCGACCTTCTGCGGCGCTACGTACTTGCCGCCGGAGGTCTTGATCAAGTCCTTCTTGCGATCGGTGATCCGCAGGTAGCCGGCGTCATCGAGTTCACCAATGTCGCCGGTGGCGAACCAACCGTCCTTCAGGGCCTCGGCCGTCAGTTCCGGCAGGTTGTGATAGCCCTGCATCACGCCCGGTCCCTTGATCAGGATTTCGCCGTCCTCGCCGATCTTCACCTCAGTTCCGGGGACGGGCGGACCAACTGTGCCGAAGCGAGTAGCCCGCGGATTGTTCACACAGGTCGCAGCGCTGGTTTCGGTCAGGCCGTAGCCCTCCAAGATCAGCAGCCCGGCGGCGTAGAACCACTCCTGTACCTCGCGGTTCAGCGCTGCCGACCCCGATACGAAGAACTTGATCCTGCCGCCCATTCGGTGCTTGATCTTGCTGAAGACGAGTCGATCGGCGATGGCGTACTGCACGCGTAAGACACTCGACGGTGAATTGCCGGCCAGCCGGATAGGCACGGTCTTCCGGCCGATAGAGAAGGCCCAGGAGAAGATCTTCCCCTTGACCCCATGAGCAGCGCTGGTCATCACCCGGGCACGGACCTTCTCGAAGATCCGCGGCGCGCCTGCCATGAACGTCGGGTGCACCTCACCCAGGTTGTCCACAATCTTGTCGATTCTGCCGTCGACCGCCGTGGCAAATCCGATCCGAAGCTGGATGGTGATCAACGCCTTGCCAAAGACATGGCTGAGCGGCAACCAGAGGTACTGGACGTCATCGGGATTGAGGATGTCGAACTCCTCGATTGCAACTCCCTCGTAGGTCCAGCTGTCATGCAACAGCCGCACACCCTTGGGGCGGCCTGTGGTGCCGGAGGTATAGATCAGGGTCGCCAGATGATCGGGACCGATGGCGGCGATAGCGTCATCGACCGCCGTTGGATGGTCGGCCAGATACGTCCGGCCCAGTTCGGAGAAATCTGACCAGCTGATCACCGCGGAGGAATCGACTCGACCTTCGATCTGGATGATCTTGACCAGCTCTGCCAGCGAATCCCGGTGATCGAGCACCTTGGTGACTTGATCGGCATCCTCGGCTATCACGATCTTTGAGCCGGAATCGGCAAGGATGAACGCAACGTCCTGGTGCTGGGTGGTCGGGTAAACCGTGGTGGTAGCGCCGCCGGCGCACATGATGGCGAGATCGGCGAAGATCCACTCCATCCGCGTTCCGGAGGCGATTGCCACCCGATCCTCCAGTCCTACGCCGAGAGAGAGCAGACCAGCCGCGAGTTGAAATATCTTGTCCTTGGTTTCCTGCCACGTGAGGGAAATCCAGCGGTCGCCTTCGAGGTAGCGGAAGGCCTCCCTCGATGCAGAAGCCTGGACCTGGTCTAGCAGCATCGCGCCGACCGAGGGGGGTCGTTGGGCCAGGGCGGTCGTCATCGTCTCGTCTAGCGCCACACCCCGAGATTAGTCGCGTTCTTGTCCGTTCGCGCGCCTGATGCTCGCGGACGTTCGTATCCGCTCGCGGGCAGTTGCTATGTCAACCGTTCAAGGATGATCGCCATGCCCTGGCCGCCGCCGACGCACATGGTTTCCAGGCCGAACTGGGCATCTCGCAGCTGCATCGCATTGAGCAGGGTGGTCATGATTCGAGCTCCGGTAGAACCGAATGGGTGGCCGAGCGCTATCGCACCACCGTGCACATTGAGCCGATCGAGATCGATTTCCAGGTCACGGTAGCTGGCGATCACCTGCACCGCGAACGCCTCATTGATCTCAACAAGGTCGATGTCGCCGATAGACATCCCCGCATTGGCCAGGGCCCGGCGCGTCGCCTCAACCGGGCCGAGCCCCATGATCTCTGGGCTGAGCGCGCTGACCCCGGTGGCGACGATTCGGGCCAGTGGCCTCATTCCCAGCTCTCGGGCGCGGCTATCGCTCACGATCACCACGGCGGCGGCTCCGTCGTTCAGCGGGCAGCAGTTGCCCGCTGTCACCGTTCCGTCGGCTCGGAAAACCGGCTTGAGCGCGGCAACCGCTTCCAGCGTCGTACCGGACCGCGGGCCGTCGTCGATGCGAACCAGCGTGCCATCCGAAAGCGTGACCGGAGCGATTTCGGCGTCGAAAACGCCGTCTGCAATGGCCTTCTCCGCCAGATTCTGCGACCGTACCCCGAACTCGTCCTGCTCAAGCCGGGAGATGCCGCGAAGAGTCGCCACGTTCTCCGCAGTTTGGCCCATCGCGATGTAGATGTCTGGCAGCTGAGCGTCAATCCGCGGATCCCGCCAGGGCTCATTGCTGACCGCCATGGCGCGGGTTCGCTGCCCGGCAGCCAGGAACAGGGGATTGTGGGTGTCCTCACGGTCCACGCCGGCAGAGCCGAAGCCGCGGTAGCGGGAGATGCTTTCAACGCCAGCCGAAACATACGCGTGCCCCTCACCGGCTTTGATGGCGTGGAAGGCCATCCGCGCCGTCTGCACGCTCGAGGCGCAGAACCGGTTGATCGTGGCCGCCGGCACATTGTCCAACCCGAGTTGCACTGCGATCCGGCGGGCCAAGTTTCCACCGTGCTCCTCGTGCGGCTCAGCGCAGCCGACGTAAATATCATCGAGCGTGCCAGGATCAAAACCCTCGATCCTACGAAGGGCAGCGTCGATCACTCCAACCGCAAGATCATCCGGCCGCATCGAAACCAGCGAGCCTTTACCCGCGCGACCGATCGGTGTGCGTGCCGCGGAAACGATCACCGCCTCAGCGGCTGATCTCACGGCCGGTCAACTCCTCTATCGCGGTTCGCTCTTCACTCCGCCTTGTTACTGGCAGGTAACACTTCGACTATATACGCGAGAAAGCGATCGCCCGCTCGTCATCCACCTGGATTCGGAAATGTTTCGCTTGGGTCGGTACCGTGGCCGTTGTGGCCAATCAGGCAGCCCCGCAGTGGCTGAACTCCGAGCAGCAGGGCATTTGGCGCACCTATCTGCTCGGCAGCGCAACTCTGCAGGAGCGGCTCGACGCCGACCTTCGTCAGTTCGGGTTGGACCTCCCCGAGTACGAGATCCTGGTCGTCCTCTCCGAGTCGCCTGATCAGCGCTGTCGCATGTCGGATTTGGCGAATGCAGTGCACCACTCACGCTCCCGGTTGACCCACACCATCAGCCGGATGGAGCAGTCGAAGCTGGTGAAAAGGACCGAATGCCCGACGGACCGCCGAGGAGTGATGGCGCATCTAACCGAGCAAGGTATGGCGTTGCTGCGCACCGCTGCTCCGGATCACGTCGCCGCAGTCCGCCGGAACTTCGTGGACGCGGTGAGCGCCGATGACTTCCAAGCACTGGGCCGAGCGTTCGAGGCCGTGCTGAAGGTCGAGGACACCCCGGCCAGCAATTAGCCTTCGCGAAAATGGCCAACACGGTTGCCCGGCCGCCCGCAGAGACCGAGCTGCTGGCTCGGTTGGAGGAGCGAGGGCTTCGTGATCTTGTCGATCGGAGCGATCTCGGCCGAGCGCTCTACTCTTCCGACGCGTCCTTGTACCGCGTCGTGCCGGCGGCCGTGGCGAAACCTCGGACAGTTGATCAGCTCGGTGAGGTGTTGGATGTCGCACGCGGTGTCGGCGTGCCCGTCACCACACGAGGCGCCGGAACGTCTTGCGCGGGCAACGCAGTCGGATCGGGACTGGTCGTTGACACCGCTCGGCACCTGAACAAGATCATTCGACTGGATCCCGAGGCGCGGACGGCGGTCGTCGAACCTGGCGTGGTCCAAGCGTCGTTGCAAGCAGCGGCAGCTCCGTACGGTCTGCGCTTCGGCCCGGATCCGTCCACCCACACTCGCTGCACGATCGGCGGAATGATTGGCAACAACGCCTGCGGTCCGCGGGGCCTGGGTTATGGGAAGACCAGCGACAATCTGCTCGGTTTGGAGGTGGTCACCGGCTCCGGCGAGCGACTCAGGCTGGGAGCTGATCATCCGACGGAGGGCCACTCGCTGACCGCGCTCCGGCATGTGGTCCAGGGAGGACTCGGCACGATAAGAACCGAGTTCGGCCGCTTCGGCCGACAGGTGTCCGGCTACAGCCTGGAGCACCTGCTACCCGAGAATCGCTTCAACGTGGTTCGCCTTCTGGCCGGTAGCGAGGGAACTCTCGGCGTCATCACGTCGGCCACCGTCCAGCTTGTCGCGGATTCGCCATACAAGATCATGGTGGCTTTGGGATATCCATCAATGGCCGAGGCAGCGGACGCGGCGCCGGCCATCTTGACCCATGCGCCCACGGCCTGCGAGGGTCTCAGCCGGCGCATCGTTGATGTGGTCGCGCAGAGCCGCGGGCCGTCGGCGGTACCGCCGCTGCCGCGCGGCGACGGCTGGGTGTTCGTTGAACTCGCTGGAGACGACCGAGGCCAGCTCCAATCACGAGCGGAGCGGTTGCTGGCCGATGCGGCAGCGGTTGAGGGTCGAGTGGTCAGTGACTTGGTTGAATCGCTTGCCCTATGGAAAATCCGCGAGGATGGCGCCGGCCTGGCCAGTGTCAGCCTGTCCAGGCGGGCGTATCCCGGCTGGGAGGATGCGGCCGTCCCCCCGGCACAACTGGGTCGGTATCTGCGCGACTTCGACGCATTGCTGGCCGATCATGGCTTAGAAGGGTTGCCGTACGGGCACTTCGGCGACGGTTGCGTCCATGTGCGCATCGACTTTCCACTCACGGAGCCAGGTGGCGGCGATAGCTACCGGCGCTTTGTGGAGGACGCCGCCAATCTTGTCGCCAGCTACGGCGGTTCGATGTCCGGGGAGCACGGCGACGGTCGGGCTCGTTCGGCGCTGCTGCCGCGAATGTATTCGGCTGCAGCCCTGGAGCTCTTCGGTCAGGTCAAAGCAGCCTTTGACCCGGAAAACATGCTCAACCCCGGCGTGTTGGTCGATCCGCGTCCGATAGATGCCGATCTTCGTGCGGTGCGGTTGGTTGGCAAGTCCAGCCCGTTCGCCGAGGCGGTGCATCGATGCAGCGGAGTAGGTAAGTGCCTTGCCGACAACACACCGGGCCTCGGGGTGATGTGCCCGTCTTATCAGGCCACGCGGGAGGAAAAGGACTCTACTCGCGGTCGCGCCAGGGTCCTGCAGGAGATGATCAACGGCGAAGTGGTGTCCGAGGGCTGGAAGTCGCCCGCTGTGCATTCCGCCCTGGATCTGTGCCTGTCGTGCAAGGGATGTGCCCGAGATTGTCCGACCGGCATCGACATGGCGGCCTACAAATCGGAGGTACTGGATCACACCTACCGAAGAAGGTTGCGGCCGCGATCCCACTACGCCTTGGGCTGGCTGCCGCTGTGGGGACGCTTGATCACTCGGTTCGCCGCTGTCTCGACCTTGATCAACTTCAGCACCGGCACTCCAGGACTGCGGCGGATGGTGCGGTGGATGGCGGGAGTGGATCAGCGCCGATCGCTGCCTCGCTTCGCCCGCACGTCCGCGCGGTCTCGGGTGAGCTTGCCTGAAACCCATTGCGGGAAACCGGTGATCATTTGGCTCGACTCCTTCTCTGATTGCTTCCCCGGCGACGGGGTTGCTGCGGCCGCGTCCGTGCTCACGGCTGCAGGCTACGATCCGCAACTGGCTGAGCGCCCAGCCTGTTGTGGTTTGACCTGGATCAGCACTGGACAACGTGACGCCGCTCGGCAACAACTGCGGGCTGCGTTGGACGTGCTGCACCCCCATGTTGCGGCTGGGAT
>JBKPML010000022.1:0-17016 GCA_046732135.1 Actinomycetota bacterium | reverse complement strand
ATGTACGCCATCTTCGGGGGAGCAGATTTCGGTGCGGGTTTTTGGGACCTGGGGGCGGGAGGCGCGGAGCGTGGGAAGCGGCCACGCGAAGTTATCGACCACTCGATCGGCCCGGTGTGGGAAGCGAATCATGTGTGGTTGATCTTCGTCTTCGTCGTCCTGTGGACATGCTTCCCTGAGGCGTACGCGTCAATCACGTTGACCATGTTTGTACCCCTCACCCTCGCGGCGCTCGGCATTGTGCTACGCGGTGCCAGTTTTGCTTTTCGCAAAGCAGTCTTTCGAACCCGTCTCCAGCGCCACTTCGGAGCCATCTTCGCCGTCTCTTCGATCCTGGTGCCCTACTGTTTCGGCGCTATCGCCGGAGGGATCGCCTCTGGGCGGGTGCCAGCTTTCGGACGAGCCGGCGATCCGGTGAGCAGCTGGATCAACCCAACCTCGATCGTTGCTGGCTTGCTGGCCGTAGCTGTGACGGCGTACGTGGCCGCGGTCTTTCTCACCTGGGACGCCGGTCGGCTCTCCGACGACACGATGGTGGGGTACTTCCGCATCCGCGCTCTGGCCGCAGGCGCTGTGGCCGGAGTCATTGCCATCGTCGGTCTGTTCGTGGTGCGCAACGATGCCAACTATCTCTTCGACGGACTCACCTCGCGCGCTCTTCCGCTGGTCGTGGTCTCGGTGCTAGCGGGGCTTGGCGCGCTCGTGCTGCTTCGCGGCCGGCCGCGTCGAGGGGGACGCATCGCGGCGGTAATGGCTGCGGGGGCACTCGTCCTCGGGTGGGGAGTTGCCCAATGGGACTACCTGCTTCCCGAATCGCTGACGGTATCGCAGGCGGCAGCACCGTCCGGAACAATCACCGCGGTGCTCGTCGCCACTGCCCTCGCCGTGCTTTTGATCGTGCCCGCCTTCGTCTTGTTGTATGTGCTTGACCAAAAGGGCCTGCTCCCCGAGGAGGGCGTAGAGGATGGGCCCGAACAGACGACCGGAGTCACGCAGGCCTGATGGGTTCCCGGCCGTCCATCTCCTCTCCGCCGACGACCACCCGGTCCAGAGTGCGTCGCGTCGTTGACAGTCAGGCGCGGCATCGTACGCTGGCCCGGCCCCTCCTGCCTAGCCCGCCCTCGCCCTCGGTATGTGCTTGGTTTCTTCAGCTCCGGCATATTGCCGATTCGTCCGACCGATCCGATGAAAAGACTGCATCTGATGGCTGACTCGAACA
Organism: Actinomycetota bacterium; assembly: GCA_046732135.1. GTDB lineage: Bacteria > Actinomycetota > Actinomycetes > Propionibacteriales > Propionibacteriaceae > Microlunatus. The sequence continues at coordinate 15,797 of JBKPML010000022.1, read as the reverse complement.
GTCCCAGCACTGGGGCGGTCCACAAGGCGAGCCAGCATGACGATACGTCGGCTGTCAGCGGGCCACCCCCGATGGATCCGGTCGCCGTGATCCGTTCCAAGCGGTACATCGGAGCGCTTGTGCTCGCGGCGATCGTAGGTATTCCGATCTCAGCCATCGCCTATGGTTTCCTTGCATTAGTCTCTGCGATCCAGCGATTGATATTTACCGAGCTGCCGGATCAGATGCTCGGAAGGCCCGCACCCGCGTGGTGGCCGCTGCCCTGGTTGGCGCTGTGCGGACTGTTGGTCGCATTGACCATCCGATACCTGCCGGGCAACGGCGGACACTCGCCGGCATTTGGATTTCAAACCGGCGGAGGGCCGGCCACCGGACGTGAGCTGCCAGGCATCATCCTCGCTGCTGTGGCCACGCTCGGCCTCGGCGCGGTGCTCGGGCCCGAGGCGCCCCTGATCGCGATTGGCGGCGGACTAGCTGCGCTGACCGTACGCCTTGCAAACAGGGACGCGCCACCGATGGCTCTGATGATGATGGCGTCGGCTGGCAGCTTTGCTGCGATCAGCACACTGCTCGGCTCCCCCGTGCTGGGTGCGTTCCTGATCATGGAGATTGCAGGTGTCAGTGGGATGACGTTGAGCCTGGTGGCGCTGCCAGGTCTGCTAGCGGCAGGCATTGGGGCGTTGGTGTTCGTCGGTCTGGACAACTGGACCGGACTCGGCAGCTTCTCCCTCGCGCTGACGTCCGTACCGCCCGCTGTGCCACCGACGTTGGCAACCCTGGCCTGGGCAGTGGTCATGGGAGCGACAGCCGCCTTGCTGGGGTGGCTGATCCGGTCTGCTGGACTGTGGCTTCGTCCGATCGTTCACCTCAACCGAGTGCTGGTGACGTCGGCCGTCGGCCTACTCATCGGTTGTGCCGCAATGGCGTACCAGCTGATCTCCGGACAAACCTTCACCCAGGTGCTGTTCTCTGGACAGGACGCGCTGCCTGAGCTGGTCGAAAAGGCCACCGACTACTCGGTAGGGGTGATGATCTTGCTCATCCTGTGCAAAGCCTTGGCCTACGGACTCTCGCTGAGCGCGTTTCGCGGAGGACCGGTTTTCCCCTCGATGTTCATCGGGGCAGCAGTCGGTATTGCCGCAAGCGGGTTGCCCGGCCTGAACTTGGCGGCGGCGATCGGCATGGGCATCGGGGCCATGTGCACCGCCATGCTGCGGCTGCCTCTGACTTCGACCTTGCTCGCCGTAGTACTGATGGGCGCCGACGGCGTGCTGGTGACACCGGAGGTCATCGTGGCCGTGGCCGTCGCCTTCGTCATCACCAATATGCTCCCGGCTCCGGGTCCTAGGACGCCAGATACTGCTTAGTTGTCCTCAACGCTGACGACCCCGACTTCAGATCTCGGGCCAGCTTGTGTCACGAGCGGTTCACCTGCGCCTTCAGCCGAGTCCTCGTGGATCTGGGCGAGGGGCAGCCATGGGATGCTCGGGCAGGATCGCTGCGCTGCGACGGCGTCGTGCGGCTTATGCAACCCGAGCCCACGTGACGGCATCACCTCCAGTCCGCAAAAGTCCGCAGAATCTCCGCTCCAGGCCGTCATCACGCTGTTGATGGCGGCCCGCGTGCTGTCGTCAGAGTCGGGCCACAAATGCCCGTAGGTGTCCATGGGGATTGGCACAGACGGTCGCCATTAGGTCTCGGTAGTCTGTCTGCCGCGCTGAACGTTGACGCATTTTATGGGCTGCAAACCGACTTATAGAAGCAAACGTCTCCGCAAACAATTCCCAAGGGCGTCTCGAAACATCGGTAACGACAAAATGGGCCTAGCAAAATGCATCCAGGCAATATAGGGTCGAATCCGCCGGTATCGCCAAATCCTTCCCGGCTGACCATTTGGAGTGGGGAGCGTCTGGGGGCCTTAACTTGGGCCGACCATCATTTCGCGTGCAGGGCCAAAGTTGCCGAGTGATTTCTTCTTTACAAAATGGACATTGGCGCACTCGCTGTTCAGCAACGCCATTCTGTTGATCAGCCGTTCCTTGTTGATCAGCCGTGCCCTCTTGATCAGACACTGTGCCGCCCAGGGTGCTCGGCGGCGCTCGACTGCCGCCAGACCAGGAACATGAGACGAAGTGCCACGGTCAGTGCCGCCAGGCCCGTGGACCTGTTGATCGGATGCGTTCGGATGATGTGCACCTCCCCTACGAACCTTCCCGCACGGCGTAAATCTCATCCGCGACCAAGCCATGTGCCTCTCGGTGCACGGTTGCGGCAGCTTCGGCGTTCGGCGCCTCGACAAGGCAGAAGACCTTCCCTCTGCTCTCATCGACCCAGTAACGCAGATACGCCACGCCGTACCGCTCCTGGGTTTTGACGTCAGCCTCGTGTGCCCCCCAACATCGTCGAAGATCGCGCCTTCGGGCAGTGTCTGATGCACGTCTATGAATAGCGGCATCGCATCCTCCTTCCATTCGGATGCGAAGAAGCTATGAGACGGCCGTTTGCAGGGGCGTTTGTGTAGGACAAGAGTTCGCAGAATCTTTTTCGGAGCGGCGACGATACGGGGCCAGACAATCTGCAAGATGGGAATCGGACCGAGTTCAGCGAGCGCTCCTGCGCCTCCTTCGAGCGCGCGATCGTCAGCGTCTCGAGGATGGCTGGTGAGCATTGTCTGACGGGATGGGTTTCCCGACGTTTAGACGAGATCGCTGACCATGCCGTCACCTTCAGGCCAGAAAGCCAACTTTCGGTCAGGTAGTCGCCGGCGTTTCGCATCCTGGGTGGCGCAAATACTTTTCGGTAGCCCCGCGCGGCGAACCGACCACCGGGCCAATAGACGAACTCACCCAAGTGAAGCCCAGATACCTCGGCACGACGTAGTTGAGGTCGACCTGCGCTGTCCTCACCCGCGTTCCTCGCCAGCACCAGGTCCACCGTCTCGCTCCGGTGAGGTGAGGACAGCCGAGATCGGCGCGAGCGGCGTTCTCATCAGAGAATCCACACCCGCGAATCGTGCCTACCACGCAGCAGCAGCACGATAGAGAAAACGTTGATCACAGCGAGCGTCACGTTCAACGCGACCATCGGCCAGACCCCGATCGCGGCGTTGAAGATTACTAGCAGCGCCGAGGCGACACCGTTGAACAGCCGCAACCGCAAGATGCGGGTCTGCAACACCGAATAGACCAGCAGAGCTGACCCGACCCAACGGCGGGCGGCCGCCTCGTCGCCGGTCGGCAGAATGTCTGCTGTGAGTGACCAGGCAGGGCAACGGGCAGAACGGCCGAGCTACCGGACCACGCCATGCCGGCGCGCGAGGCACGCCCATGATCGAACTCATCTGGGCATCCTGCTCAACCAATGGCGGCCCGAGTACTGTCTGGGCTCCGTGTACGCCACAGGTGTCCCCTGATGGACGAAGATCGGCTGTACGGTGGTGGCCTCACAGTCATCACGGCGATGGGAATGCGTATGGCCGACTTGGAACAGAACAAGCGAGTGGTTCGGTCGTTCTATGAGGAGGCGTTCAACGACGGCGATCCAGAGGGCGCAGTGCAGCGTTATCTGGGCGATCGGTACATCCAGCACAATCCGCAGGCAGCCGACGGCGCGGAAGCGTTTATCGGGTTCGTGAAGTGGTACCGCGGCGAATTTTCGGACCTTCATGTTGACATCAAACGGATGATCGCCGAAGACGATCTAGTGGTGACGCACAGCAACATCAAGGAATCTCCGGATAATCGCGGTAAGGCGGTGGTCGACATCTTCCGAGTCGAGAATGGCAAGGTTGTCGAGCACTGGGATGTCATCCAACCAATTCCCGAACAGGCGGCGAACAGCAACACCATGTTCTGAAGGCCAGCTGGGCCGCCCTTGGGTCGCTTGTGGAAATCGAGTTCGTCAAACCTCCTCAGGCTCGGGGTGTGCTGAGGAGCGGGGCTGCGTGCCGTCACCCACATCGGCCAGATACTGCGCCTGGAGCGTATTGAAGTGATCCCACCAGGCGGCTCGGATGGCGCCCTCAGCCTCGCCACGGTCGTAGGCGGGTGATAAGAGTGGGGCGGCCTTTTCGATCTGGACCAGGACGATGTGACGCACGCGCTCGCGAGCGTCCGTCATGGGCGGAGTCCCATTCTGGTAAAAGGCGAGGATCTCCTCGAATAAGCCACCGTCGGCCAACACCGTTGCCGAACCTTTGAACCGATACCCCCTCCTGGCGATCGGATCGACGACATTTACCTCGACAGCCGGGTTAGTGCGGAGGTTGTCCACAGTCCCCGGGGACATGAGGTCGCAGAAGATGAGATGGTCCTCGCCCCAAACTCGAGTCGTTCCCTTCGGGGAGAGATTGGGAGTGCCATCGGCGCAGACGGTGGCCACGAAGCCCAGCCGCTGCTGGGCAACGATGCGCTTCATATCCTCGTTCAGAATCGCTGACATAGGACCAAGCTAGGGTTCCACGGTGCTTGTCGCCGCCGCCCTCGCCGTTCTGTCTGGGCTGGTCTGGGGCGTTGGAGATTTCGCCGGCGGCAAGGCAACACAGCGGGCGGCGGCGATGCCGGTCGCCTGGACCTCAAAGCTGATCAGCCTGCCGCTGCTCGGCGTGTACGTCGCGCTCAGCTACGTGCCGCCTCAACCGGAGAGTCTCGGCTGGGGGGCATTGGCCGGGGTAGCCGGAATCTTCGGTCTGATCTTGTTCTATCGCGCGTTGTCAAGCGGCGCCATGACGGTGGTGGCACCAACGACGGCAGTGACGTCGGCTGCTATCCCGGTCGCCGTGGGGCTGGCCACTGGAGACGACACCACAGGCGTCCGCCTGCTGGGTGTGTGCTGCGCCTTGCTCGCGATCGGCCTCGTCAGCCTGTCACGGCCCCACCCCGGAGAGGTTCGAACTGTCAGTGGCGCACTGCTCGTCATGTCGGTGGGCTCTGGGATTGGCTTTGCCCTGTTCTTCATCCTTCTTGACCGCGCCGGCGAAGCTGCCGGCGGTGAGGCTGGCCTATGGCCCGTTGCCGCCGCCCAGCTCAGCGCCATCGTGATCAGCGGAGCGTTGCTCGCGGTACGGCGGTCGGGCGGCTGGCCGCATGCCGGTGCGCTGCACTGGACCTTTGTCGCGGGGCCGTTCGACATGACGGCGAACGCCCTCTACCTGGTCGCAACCCGGTATGGCGACCTCAGTGTGGTCGCCCCCCTCGCTGCGCTCTATCCAGTGACCACCGTTGTGCTGGCCATGCTCGTGGACCATGAGCGGCTGCGGCGCGCCCAGCTGATTGGCCTGGTCATGGCAATCCTCGCGCTGATCCTGGTTAACCGGTAGGCAGCCGCGGGTAATCTGACGCAAACGAGCGCACGGGCTTGGCCTGCGGCGGATGGAGGTGGGCACGGTGACCACATCCGTTGATTATCCACAACGGGTAGCCATGATCAGCATGCATACCTCGCCGCTGGAGACGCCAGGGATGCGCGATGCCGGCGGGCTCAACGTCTACGTCGCTGAAGTGGCGCGGCGGCTCGGTGAACGTGGCTTGAAGGTTGATGTTTTCACGAGGGCCGACGACCCCGACCTTCCAGAGGTCGTAGAGATCCACGAACACACCCGGGTGATTCAGGTTCCAGCCGGGCCTCGAGAGGTCGTCGCGAAAGAGGCCCTTCTGTCATTGCTGCCCGAGTTCAGCGCCCAAGTCCAAACCCGCATCGAGGGTTACGACGTCGTGCATTCGCACTACTGGTTATCGGGGCTCATCGGCCTGGATCTACAGGCCTGTTACGGCATCCCGCTCGTACACACCATGCACACGATGGCCCGGGTCAAGAATGCTTCGCTGGGTGGCGCCCAGGAGGGCGAGCCGGGCGTTCGAGAGCGGGGCGAGCTGCGAATCGTCGGCCGGGCCAACGTCCTAACGGCCAACACGACCGACGAGTCCGCCGAACTTCAAGATCACTACCGCGCGCGCCCGGAGCAGATCATGATCGTGCCGCCCGGAGTTGATCTGCGGACCTTCCATCCCTGCAACCAGCCCAAGAACCGGGCCGAACACGGCGTGCCGCAGGACGCACAAGTGATCTTGTTCGTCGGCCGGATCCAGCCGTTGAAAGCGCCCGATGTGCTGATCAAGGCCGTGGCTGAACTGGCGCGACGCGATACGCGCCGCCGTGAGCGACTGAAGTTGATCATCATTGGCAGCCCGAGCGGTCCGGAATCGGACTGGTCGCGGACGCTCCCTCCCTTAGCTCGCTCACTCGGCGTCGACGACATGGTGGAATTCCGGCCGCACTCTGCCCGGTCGGAGCTATTCCGGTGGTATTGCGTCGCCGATGTCGTGGGCGTGCCCTCACACAACGAGTCCTTCGGTCTCGTCGCGCTTGAGGCCCAGGCCTGTGGTCGGCCGGTGGTGGCGACCGACGTCGGCGGTCTCCGCCACGCGGTCCGTGATCACCACACCGGGCTACTGGTCAGCGACCATGACGTGGCTCGATGGGCCGACGCCTTGGCTGTCGTTCTCGATGACCCGGACGCACGGATCCGAATGGGAGCCAACGCAGCTGGGCACGCCGCCCGTTACAGCTGGGACAACACTGCCGCTGCGACGCTCCAGTCGTACGTCCTCGCGCTCAACCACAATTCTGGGAACGCCTGACTTGTGCCTGGACGTCGGGCGATGTGCGGTTGCTACACGATCGCGGCCGGTCTTCTGCTTCTATCCGGCTGCAGCCGCCCGGACGTGCCTGCGTGCACCGAGATCGCGGCGCCGTCCGGTGTTACTGTCACGGTCGAGAAGCAGATCGCCGCGCAGACGCGTTCGGTAGTACTGAGAATCTGTGCCGGCAGCGACTGCCAAGATCATCTGGTCGAGTTGCTGCCAGGCTCGGACTTCGTAGACCAAGGCTGCACCGGAAGCGCTCCGCACGCGGCCTGCTCGGCGACGGCCGTACCGAACGGCACTAAGGTGGGCTTCGTCGCAGCGGAGCTTCCGAAGGGCAAGATCAACATCAGTGCGACAGTCAGCCGCGGGGGCCGACGGCTCAAGCTTGACCCGATTGAGGTGGTCGCGGCGGTCACCTACCCGAACGGGTCAAACTGCCCGCCAGGTGGCAACCAGGCCAAAGTCATCGTCGGTGCGCAGAACCTCCGCGGCTAGCCGGAACCCCAGAACACCCGATCCACCACCAGACGTGCCCGCCTGGTCACCCGGCGATAGTCCGCGAGCAGGTGCGAGGCCTCCCCCGGACCGTAGCCGAGCAGCTCCGCCAGAGCTGCCAGCTCCCTGGTGTCACCAGGTAGCGAATCGGAACCGCGGCCGCGGACCAGCATGATCTGATTGCGAATCCGGCTGGCCAGCGTCCAGGCCGCCTCCAAGTGCCCCGCATCCGCTGCGTCGATCACGCCGATGTCTCGGGCCGCCCGCAGTGCGACGATCGTCTGCGACGAGCGCAGGCTCGGCTCACGGTAGGCGTGCTGCAGTTGCACCAACTGCACCGTCCACTCCACATCGGCGATGCCTCCCGGCCCAAGCTTGGTGTGTTTGGCCGGGTCGGCTCCGCGCGGCAGACGTTCCGCCTCGACACGCGCCTTGAGCTTCCGGATCTCGGTCAGCTGGGCGCTGGTCAGCCCGCCGTCCGGCCAGCGCCTGGCGTCGATCTCGGCGAGCAACTGCGCGCCCAGGTCCTCATCGCCGGCCAACGCGTCGGCCCTTACCAGGGCCTGCAGCTCCCAGGTGGAGGACCATCGGCTGTAGTAATTCCGATAAGCGGTCAGCGACCGGATCAGCGCACCACCCTTGCCCTCCGGCCGCAGATCGGCATCGATGCTCAGTCCAGGGTCCACGCCCGGCCGGGCCAACAGCCCACGCATCTCGGTGATCGCGGCCGCCGCGATCTTCGTGGGATCTGACTCAGGATCACCTTCGTCCTCCATCACGAACATGGCATCGGCATCGGAGGCGTATGACATCTCGCGGCCGCCCCACCGACCCATTGCAATGACGGCGACGCGCGGCACGGGCTGTGTCTCTGCAGTGCTACGCGCGACGCTCAGCGCGACATCGATCGTGGCCGAGGCAAGATCGCTCAGCGCGGCGCCGACGGTGTGGACGTCGCTCAGGCCAAGGATGTCGCCGGCAGCGACCCGGAACAGCTCGCGGCGGCGAATGGCGCGTACTGCCTCAACGGCTGCCAAGCCGCTCTCATGCCGGCCGGCCGCGGCGTGCATCTCCGCCTTCAGCTCGGCAAGGGATCGCGGCCGCAGTTCTTGATCGGAAGCAAGCATCTGGACGGTCTGCGGCGCTCGAGTGAGGAGCTGTACGGCGTAGCGGCTGGACGCCAGAATCTGCGCCAGCCGCTCCGCCATCATGCCCTCGTCACGCAGCGCGCGCAGGTACCACGGCGTCGTACCGAGCGCCTCAGATACTTGACGAAACGCTAGTAAGCCATGATCAGGACTCGGCGCGCGCGCGAACCAGCCCAACATAGCCGGCAGCAGCTGACGTTGGATTTCGGCCTGGCGGGTCACCCCCTGGCTGAGAGCGGCGATGTGCCGAAGCGCCGCCGAGGGATCGTCATAGCCCAATGCCCTCAGCCGGTCGAGGGCCGCGTCGGTTGTCAGCCGAAGCTCGGTCGACGGAATCCGGGCCACTGTGTCGAGCAGCGGCGAATAGAACAGCCGCTCGTGCAGCCGTCGTACCCGCTGCGCGCAGTTGCGCCAGGTAGTCAGCAGTTCGGCGATCGGATCGCTGTATCCGAGGGACCGGCCAAGCCGACGAAGATCATTTTCATTGTCCGGCAAGATGTGGGTGCGGCGAAGATTGAACAGCTGGATGCGATGCTCGAGGGTGCGGAGGAAGCGGTAGGCCAAAGCGAACCCCTTCCCGTCGTCACGGCCCACATAACCGTTGTCGATCAGTGCCTTCAGCGCCGGCAGCGTGCCTCGGGCCCGGAGCCGTTCGTCCACCCGACCGTGGACGAGTTGCAGGAGCTGGACCGAGAACTCGACATCGCGCAGGCCTCCCTCGCCGAGCTTGAGCTCCCGGCCTTGGTTCCGAGCCGGGATGTGCGCAACGACTCGTTGGCGCATGGCCTGCGTGTCGGCAACGAAGTTTTCACGCTCGGCCGCGCGCCAGACCATCGGCGAGATCATGTTGACGAAGTCCTGGCCGAGCTCAAGATCTCCCGCACTGGCGCGCGCCTTGAGCATCGCTTGAAATTCCCAGGTCTTGGCCCACTTGTCGTAGTAGACCCGATGGCTGGCCAGGCTGCGAACCAGCTGGCCTGCCTTGCCTTCCGGGCGAAGTGCCGCATCGACTTCCCAGATCGTTCCGGCCGCAGTGTGTGCAGAGCAGATCCGGGTCATCTCGGCAGCCATCCGTGTCGCGACCGTAATTGCACTGTCGGTGCTGATCAGCGGCTCACCCGCATCGTCCAGCCGAGGCTCGGCAACGAACAACACGTCGACATCGCTGAGGTAGTTGAGTTCCTGAGCACCGCATTTGCCAAGGCCGATCACGGCCAGTCGGCAATCGCGGGCGTCCTGACCCAACTTCGCCCTGGCGATCGACAGGGCCGCTTCGAGAGTCGCATCCGCCAAATCGGACAGTTCCGCCGCGATGTCTTCGATGATCTCGATTGGCTCGGGTGCACTCAGATCGCGTGCCGCGATCCGCAGCAGCGCGCCGCGATAGGCGAGCCGCAAGCCGTCACCAGTCAGGTCGGTTGCGACCGGCGCGTCGTCAGGCTCGGCGCCGACGGCGCCCAACAACTCCCGACGGAGCTGCTCGGCTGGAGTGCGGCTGAGCACGGTATCGAGAACATCCGCCTGCTCCGAGTGAGCGATCACATGTTGTCCCAGCGACATGCTGGCCCCCAGCACCCGGATTAATTGGCTGGCGAACGCCGGCGAGCCCGCGAGGCGGTCAAGTAGGCCGGGAGCCACTTCGCTCAGCCGGTTAAGGGAGCTGAGCGCGAGGTCGGGGTCTGCAGCCTGCGCAGCGAGATCTACCAGAACCTCCAGCTCCGGCTTCCAGCCCGCGATGATCCCCATGCCGCTGGCGACATCGACGAAGCCGCGGCGGGCCAGCGCGCCCTCCGCAGTCTCGATCCGGATCACAGCTTGATGCTACTGAGCGGCCATTTTGCGGCAGCTAGCCTCGAGACTGTGACATCCGGGTCGGGGGTGCTTGGCGCCGCGCTGCTCGAGCAGTCCCGGACCGTCTGGGGATGGCTGAGTGATCTGTCAGCCGACGACTTCGCCCGGCCGAGCGTGCTGCCCGGATGGGACGTGCGGACCTTGACGGGACATTTGATCTTGGTTCACCGCGGGCTCGGCGCGGCCCTCGGCCAGCCAACCCGAGAGCGGCCGTTGTCCGCTGCGGACTATGTCCGCCGCAACCCCCATGACCCCGATTCGGGAGAACGAAGCCGAGCGACGGCCAGTGATCATCCTGGCAGTGTGCTTGTCGCCCAGCTCGACGCCGCTATCGATGAGCTGGCGGCGATGCTGTCCGCGGCTCAGTTGCCATCGGTGATTTACGCGTCGGGCGGTCCAATTCGTACTACTGATCTTGTCAGGACGCGGATCGTCGAGGTCGTCGTCCACGCCGACGATCTGACGCGATCACTCTCCGAACGAGCGCCAGTTCCGCTGCAGCGGGCCGCCCTGTCGCGCTGCACGCGTGCCCTCGCCGACATTTTGGCCGCTCAGCAGCCGGGACGGTCGGTGGAGGTCCGCGTGCCGCCATACGCCGCTGTCCAATGCGCGATCAACTCCGGCAGCGGCGACACAGGACCAACCCATAGCCGCGGCACCCCGCCGAACGTGGTTGAGACCGATCCACTCACCTTCCTTCGGCTGGCCACCGGACGAATCACCTGGGACGAAGCCCTCGCCGCCGGTACGGTGGCAGCATCCGGCCTCCGCGCCGACCTCGCTCGCGCGCTGCCCATGCTGTCCTGACTGAGCAGTACTCATAAAACCGGCAGCAGGCGTTCGAGCTCGATTGGCGTGACCTGGCGGCGGTACTCCTCAAACTCCGCCCGCTTGTTGCGCAGGAAGAAGTCGAAAACGTGCTCCCCCAAAGTTTCAGCCGCTAGGTCGGAGCGCTCCATGGTACGGATCGCCTCGTCAAGGTTTCGCGGCAGCGGCGAGATGCCCAAGGCTTGGCGTTCCCGTTCGGTCAAGGACCAGACGTCATCCTCGGCGCCCTCCGGTAGCTCGTACTCACCCTCGATGCCAGCGAGCCCTGCCGCCAGCATCAATGCAAAGACCAGGTACGGGTTGCATGCGGAATCGATTGAGCGCAGCTCGACCCGCGCGGAGGAACCCTTATTCGGCTTATACATCGGCACCCGCACCAGCGCAGAGCGGTTGTTGCGTCCCCAGCAGATGTAACTCGGCGCTTCGCCACCGCCTGCCAGTCGCTTGTAGGAATTGACCCACTGGTTGGTGACGGCGGTGATCTCGGCGGCATGCTTCAACAGGCCGGCGATGAAGTACCGGGCCACCTTGGACAGGTGGTGCTCGGCACTGGCGTCGTAAAAGGCGTTGTTGTCGCCTTCGAAGAGCGACATGTGAGTGTGCATCGCCGAACCCGGCCATTGAGTGAACGGCTTTGGCATAAACGAGGCATGGATCCCCTGAGACAGGGCCACCTCCTTTACCACCACCCGAAAGGTCATCAAGTTGTCCGCGGTGGATAAGGCGTCGGCGTAGCGAAGATCGATTTCTTGTTGGCCTGGCGCCCCCTCGTGGTGAGAGAACTCCACCGAGATCCCCATCTGCTCCAACATGGTGATCGCCTTGCGGCGGAAGTCACTGCCCAGACTCTGTGGCGTGTGGTCGAAGTAGCCGGACTGATCAACAGGCGTAGGCGGCACACCAGGGATCACCGGATCCTTGAATAGGAAGAATTCGACCTCGGGATGGGTGTAGAAGGTGAAACCAAGATCGGCCGCCTTCTTCAGCGCTCGCTTGAGAACATACCGCGGATCCGCGTAGGACGGTGAGCCGTCGGGCATCGAGATGTCGCAGAACATCCGGGCGGTCGCCGGGCTGACGTCACGCCACGGCAACACCTGGAACGTCGACGGGTCTGGATGTGCAACCATGTCGGACTCGTAGACCCGGGCGAATCCCTCGATCGCCGACCCGTCGAAACCCATGCCCTCGGTGAACGCGCCCTCCAACTCTGCAGGTGCGATCGCCACCGACTTGAGAAAGCCCAGGACGTCGGTGAACCACATCCGGACGAAACGAACATCCCGCTCTTCGATGGCGCGCAAAACGAACTCGGTCTGCTTGTCCACGACCGCAAGTCTGCCCAGACTCGTGTAACAGGGGAGTTACGTGTGAGAAGAAAGAGGCGCTGATCGGCTCGATACGCTGAAGAAGTGCCGCACCTTCGGATCGCACTGGCGCAACTCAATACCACGGTCGGCGATATTTCGGCCAATGCGGATCTAATGGTCGAATGGGCGGAGCGAGCCTACCGGGCGGGAGCGCACCTGGTCTTGTTTCCGGAGATGGCGCTGACCGGCTATCCGGTCGAGGACCTGGCGCTGCGACAGTCCTTCGTCGAGGCCTCCCGAATCTCGATCGCCCGCCTGGCCAGCCGACTGCACGGTGGCGGCTTCGGTGATCTTGTCGCCGTCGTCGGCTACCTGGACCGTACGGATGATCCCGATCACCCCAAGGGCGGACACCCGCTGAACGCCTCGGCCGTGCTGCATCAGGGCCGGGTGGTCACCACGTACGCCAAACATCATCTGCCCAACTACGGGGTATTCGACGAATACCGGTACTTCAAGCCCGGTAACGAGCTGCATGTGCTGCGGATTCGCGGGATCGATGTCGCCGTGGCGATCTGCGAAGACCTCTGGCAGGACGGCGGTCCAGTCGCGGCCACCCGGGAGGCGGGCGCCGGCCTGCTGGCGGTGATCAACGCCAGTCCTTATGAGCGGGACAAGGACGACGTGCGGGGTGACCTGGTTGCCCGCCGTGCCCGTGAGGCCGGGTGTCCGCTTGCCTATGTCAACCTGGTTGGTGGCCAGGATGAACTCGTCTTCGACGGCGACACCATGATCAGCACCGCGGATGGGACCATCATCGTCCGGGCGCGGCAATTCGTCGAGGAACTGATCGTTGCAGATCTTGAACTGGAGTCCGCTTCGGCGCCGATAAAGACGGAGCTAGCCGAAGGCACGATGCCGGCGGAGCCGGGTCAGAGCGGAATGATCATTATCCGCCACGGCATTTCTCCAGCCGGCAAGGCTCCGACCGAGATGATCAACCCAGGCGTCGCCACGCCTCTGCCGGCGATGGCGGAGGTCTATCTGGCGCTGGAGATGGGGTTGCGGGACTACTGCCGGAAGAATGGCATTGAGCGGGTCTACCTCGGTCTCTCCGGGGGGATCGACTCAAGCCTGGTGGCCACCTTGGCATGCGACGCCATCGGTGCCGAGAACGTCTACGGCATTTCCAATCCGAGCACCTACTCTTCCGAGCACTCCAAGACCGATGCGGCTGATCTTGCCGCCCGAACGGGTCTCAACTTCTGCACTGTGCCGATCGGACCCGCGGTCGACGCATTCCACGCCATGATCGATATCGATGGCATTGCCGCCGAGAACCTGCAGGCTCGGATTCGGGCGGTGATCTGGATGGCGCTGTCCAATCAGCAGTCTCCTTCCATCGTGCTGGCGTGCGGAAACAAGAGTGAACTAGCTGTCGGCTACAGCACGATCTACGGCGATGCAGTCGGCGGGTTCGCGCCGATTAAAGATGTGCCGAAGACCTGGGTGTGGGAGCTGGCCCGCTGGCGAAACGACCAGGCGAAGGAGCGCGGCGAGACCCCGCCCATCCCGGAGAATGCGATTACCAAGGAGCCGAGTGCCGAGCTGCGACCGGGTCAGAAGGACACAGACTCGCTGCCGCCGTACGAGATCCTCGATGACATCCTCGACGACTACGTCGAGGGCGACCGTGGCCACGCAGAGATCGTCGCCATGGGGTTTGACCCCACGCTGGTTGACCGCGTCTCCAGGTTGGTGGACGCAGCGGAGTACAAGCGGCGGCAGTATCCGCCCGGCACCAAGATCAGTTTCAAGGCATTCGGGCGGGACCGCAGATTGCCGATCACCAACGGCTGGCGCGAGGGCAGGTAGCACCGGCTGGCCTCTGTCGGTTTCCCACGTTTACGTGGGAAACCATCACTTCACCCATGAAACTTCGTAGGTGAAGTGCCAGTTTTCCGCGTAAAGCATCGGCCGGCCAACAGCGGTACCCGCAGGACCGGTCAGGGGACGCTGGCGGCCTCCTCGGCAATCACTGTCATTGACTCGAGATAAGGAGCACCGAAGGTCGTGAGCATTGCTACGTCGGCGGCGTCTCGGCCGCGCCCGATAAGCACACGGCCCTTGCGGTGCTCGTTGTTCCGCGGATCGAATGTCCACCATCGGTCGCCGAGCCATACCTCCATCCAGGCAGCGAAATCCATCGGCAAGTTACGCGGCTCCACCTCAATCTCGGGGAGGTAGCCGAACACATATCGGGCTGGGATGTTCAATGCCCGGCAGAGCGAGACCGCTAGATGGGTGAAGTCGCGGCAGACGCCGTACCGTGACTCGTGCACGTCTGCGGCAGTGGTCCGGGCAGTGCTACTGCCGTATGCAAATCGCAGATGGTTGTGCACGTAATCGCAGATCGCCTGGACACGGCCGTAGCCGGGAGCAACGCTGCCAAACCTGGTCCACGCCTCTTGGCCCAGGACATCCGGCAGGCAGTAGCGGCTTGGCAATGTGTAGAGCAAGACGGCGTCCGGAAGGTCCCCGGGCAAGCACTCCGGCACGCTCAGATCGACGTCCTCGGTGGCATCGGGCACGGAGACGGTAGCCCGGTAACTGATCACCGAACGGCCGACCGGGATTGTCAGCCTGCGGCAGGGATTGCCGTAAAGGTCTCGATAAAGATGGCTCTCCAGAACCGGCTCTGTCTTCCATCCACTGGAGACGATTTCGGCGGGTTGATCTTCGATCGGTTCGACCTGGAACACCGCGGAAACGGGAAACTGGGACGACTCAACAAAGTCGCATCCTACGAGCACCGTCCGCTGCCCCATTAAGTGCTCCGACCCCTTCCCGATTTGCCGCGTTAAGCACGGCGTCTGGAATCTAGCGCACGGTGTTAAGGGACTCGGTTAGAGATCATCGTTCCAACGGGGATCGTTCTCCCACGCTTCGTTGCGCTCCTCGACCTTTTGCAGCGCGTGCTCGGCCTCCTCACGCGTCTTGTACGGTCCTAACCGGTCGGTCACCTTCGTGGCGTTGTTGTCGGGGACCACCGAATGGGTCTTGAGGTCGTACCACCAGTCGCCGTCGGCCATCGTTCCTCCTCGAGATCGCCAGTCTTGACGCTACTCCGCCGCGAGTGCGGATCAACCCGGAGAGGATGTGCTGCCAAATCTCGCATCGGCTGCCTAATATTCGGCAGCAAATCCGAGAATCGCGAGCGGATCGCACGTTGGGAAGACCGCCCTTCGCTCGTACGATCGCGAGGTGGCCATCCAGCCTGCCGCAGTCTCGCCACAGCGACTCGTGCCCTCACGCATTGCCCGACCGCCCTACATCGGCCTGCAGGCGCCGGAGCCGTATCGGGGATCACACGTGCAGACGATCGAGACGATCGACAAGATGCGGGTCGCCGGGCGGCTCGCCGCGCAGGCGATGCATGCGGCGGCAGCCGCCATCGCACCAGGAGTGACTACCGATGAACTGGACGGCGTCGTCCACGAGTTCCTCATCGATCGAGGCGC
>JBKPML010000021.1:0-5277 GCA_046732135.1 Actinomycetota bacterium | reverse complement strand
TCCGCATGATGTTGGGCGGGCAGCAGGCGGTCGTGAACCACGGCCGCCGTCCGTGCATCGGGCTGCGGCTGTCATCAGGATGCGCGTCCGCACGTATCTGCAGTGCGTTGACGTAGAAGAAGTCTGCGCCGCCCAGCGACACACCGGCGAGGAAGCCGTTGAGCAGCTTGCGCTCGGCGGCGTCGGCGTATGTGGGGTCGCCGGTGGCGAGCAGCATCCGCCACGCCCATTGGATGCCGCCCACGGCCGCACACGTTTCGGCATACGCCCGGTCCGTGGGCAGCTCGTACGGGTCTCCGAAGGATTCCCCTTCCCAGCGGGAGCCCAAGCCACCCGTGAGGTAGGTCTTCATTGCCTCCATGGCGGAGTACTGGCGTTGCAAGGCTTGCAGCAACCCAGTGTCGCGCAGCTCGACCGCGACATCGGCGGCCCCTGCTCCCAGATACACGGCACGGACGGCATGGCCCTCGACGGTCTTCTGCTCGCGGACCGGCAGCCGGTCCGAGTAATACGTCGGCTCCCGGCCGTGGCCCGCCAATGTCGCCTGGCCACGGGCGTCCACGAAATACCGTGCCAGCTGGAGGTAGTCGCGGTTTCCGGTCTCTCGTGACAGCTCCACCAGAGCCATCTCGACTTCAGGATGACCGTCCAGATCGTGCTGGCGATTGGCACCGAAAGTCTGGACCAGATGGTCAGCCAGACGGATGGCCACCTTCAGCAGCACTTGCTCGCCGGTGCAGCGCGCCTGAGCAACAGCCGCTTGGAACAGGTGCCCGGCGCAGTAGTGCTCGTGGCTCATGACAAGGTCTCGGTAGCGCTCGCCGCCATGGCGCATCTGCACGACCGAGTTGAGATAGCCATCCGGCTGCTGCGCCTCCGCCACGATCGAGCTGATCTCGCGCTGGGCATCCAAAAGCCGCTTCGAGGGTTGGCGGGCGTACTCCCACGCGGCGGCCTCTAGCCATTTGTACACATCGGAATCGGCAAAGACAGGCCCCTCGATGTCACCCGCCTTAATCCCGGCAGCGATACGCAAGTTGTCCAGATTGCCCGCAGACTCCAGTCGCTCGCGCCCAAGCGGGATGGCAACCTCACCGTTGACCTGGCGGCGGTCGGCCCACAGCCCGCCCGTGATCGTGACGGCCCCGAGCGGAACGGGACGAAGCCGACAGGCGGCGCCCGGAGTTGGCGCTACCGGACCAGGCGGATGCAAGTGAGCACCGTTGATCATCGCCGCAGCAGACTTACGCTGCGGCAGCGGCTTCCAGGTCGGCGATGATGATCTTCTGCATTGTGAAGAGTGCCTGTGTGACACGCTGCGCCCGCTGAGGATCGGAGTCGGTCAGCAGCTCGGTTAGCCGATCCGGTACGACCTGCCACGACAGGCCGTAGCGGTCTTTGAGCCAGCCACACGGCTGCTCTTCGCCGCCATCACCTAGCGCCTCCCAATAACGGTCCACCTCTTCCTGGTCGGCGCACGGGATCTGAAAAGAAATCGCCTCATTGAATGTGAACTCCGGACCGCCGTTCAAGGCGACGAACTTCTGCCCGTTCAGGACGAAGTCCACTGTCATGGCCTGCCCCTTGCGCTCACCATCGGGATATGGAGTCACGCCGCCAAGGGTCGAGTTTGGGAAGAGCGATGTGTAGAACTCGGCCGCCTCCTCACCTTGGGTGTCGAACCACAGGCAGGTGGTGAATTCCCGCATTTCCGCTCCTTACTACTATGTCTCTACGGTGACTGCCACTTCTCAGACCATCACCGGCCGCGGAACTCATCGCGGCGCCTCTGTAACTGAGCGTAGACATCCAGAGATCGATAGATTGGCGGGGTGGCGCAGATCGTCCTGATCGAGGGTGACATCACCGATCAGGAGGTCGATGCCATCGTCAACGCGGCGAACTCCTCCCTACTGGGCGGAGGCGGCGTGGACGGCGCAATCCACCGACGCGGCGGACCCGAAATCTTGGAGCAGTGCCGAGCTTTGCGCGACGGCAAGTATGTCAATGGGCTGCCGGCAGGCCAAGCGGTGGCAACCACCGCCGGCCGCCTGAAGGCACGGTGGGTGATCCACACCGTTGGTCCGGTGTACGCGACGTCGGAGGACCGATCGGCCACGCTGGCCTCTTGCTATCGATCAGCACTTCAGGTTGCCGATCATCTCGGAGCTCGCTCAGTAGCGTTTCCGGCAATTTCCTCCGGGATCTACCGCTGGCCGATGGAGGACGCGGCCCGAATCGCGGTCGAAACCGTCAAATCGACCGAGACCAACGTCGCAGAGGTCCGGTTCGTGCTGTTCGGTCCCGACGCGTACGCGGCGTTCGCGGCTCAGCTTTGATCCGGGGCGCCTCAGGGGAGGACCTCATGGTCTAGATGGGGAACGGAGTCATGCTGGACTTGTGCGAACACTGCTCAACATCATCTGGTTCGTTTTTAGCGGCTTCTGGTTGTGGGTCGCGTACATGCTGGCCGGCATCATTTGCTGCCTGCTGATTGTCACCATCCCGTGGGGCATCGCTTCGTTCCGGATGGCCAATTACGCCGCTTGGCCGTTCGGACGTGAGGTGATCGACAAGCCGACCGCCGGAATCGGTGCGCTGTTGGGCAACATCGTCTGGGTAGTGCTGGCCGGCTGGTGGTTGGCTCTGACACACATCGTGACCGGGATTCTGCTCTTGGTCACGATCATCGGGATCCCGCTGGCCATCGCGAACTTCAAGCTCATCCCAATTTCATTGCTGCCGCTGGGCAAGCAGATCGTTTCGAGGCCTTACTACGCGGGACCCATCGGCCCTTCGACAGGTTCAGCTACCACTCCAACGACCTCGCATTCTGCCAGCCCGACAAGCTCGGACCCGAACATTCGTTAGATCAGCTGACGGCAGCGTCCTTGCTCGCCCGGACGAATGCCTCGATCGCGCGATCAAGATCATCTCGGGCATGAGCCGCCGATATCTGGGTACGGATTCGAGCTTTGCCTCGGGGGACCACCGGGAACGAGAAGGCTCGTACGTAGATTCCATCCGCAAGCAGTCGATCCGCCATCGCACCTGCCTGGACCGCATCCCCAATCATGATCGGCACGATGGGGTGATCCGAAGGGGGAATTTCGAAACCACGCTCAACCATTTCTCTGCGGAAGTAGGTCGTGTTGTCGCGGAGCCGCTCCAGCAGGTCCCCGGAGCTCTCCAGCAGGTCGAAAGTGGCGATCGCAGCCGCCGCGATGGAGGGAGCGAGCGAGTTCGAGAACAAATATGGGCGAGATCGCTGACGGAGCATTTCCACGATCTCTGCTCGGGCGGCCGTATATCCACCACTGGCGCCGCCGAGCGCCTTACCCAACGTGCCGGTCACAATGTCGACGCGATCTTGTACCCCGAAGAGCTCTGGGGTACCGGCTCCGGTCGTGCCGAGGAAGCCCACGGCGTGGGAATCGTCCACCATCACAAGCGCGTCATAGCGTTCCGCCAACTCGACGATCCGATCCAGCGGCGCAACGTAGCCGTCCATCGAGAAGACTCCGTCCGTTGCGATCAGCCGATACCGGGCATCCGTCGACTCAGCCAGCTGAGTCTCCAGCTCGGCCATGTCCCGGTTGCGGTAACGCCGCCGCTGCGCCTTACACAACCGCACGCCGTCGATGATGCTGGCGTGATTCAGCTCGTCGGAGATGATCACGTCCTCGGGCCCGAGCAACGTCTCGAACAGGCCACCATTGGCGTCGAAACAGGAGCTGTACAAGATCGCGTCGTCCGTTTTGAGGAAGGCGCTGATTCGGCCCTCCAGCTCCTTGTGGATCTCGGCGGTGCCGCAGATGAAACGTACGGACGCCATGCCAAAGCCCCAACGGTCCAAGGCCTTCCGGGCGGCGTCGATCATGGTCGGATGATCGGCTAGGCCGAGGTAGTTGTTGGCACACAGATTGAGCACACTGCGTTCTCCGACACCAATGGTGGCCGCCTGTGGAGTGGTGATCACCGCTTCGGCTTTGTAAAGGCCATCGACCTTGAGCTGCTGAAGATCACCTGCCAGTTGCTGCTGAATCGCTCCGTACACCTCAGTCCTCCCAGGTCATGATCACTTTGCCAGAGTGGCCGCGCCGGGCCGTCGCAAACGCCTGCTCGAACTCGCTAGCGGCATACCGGTGGGTAATGACACCCGAGATGTCCAGGCCGCTTTGGATGAGGACGGACATCGCGTACCAGGTCTCGAACATTTCCCGACCGTAGATGCCCTTGATCGTCAGCATGTTCAGCACCACGGTAGAAATATCGATGCTGACCTCGGCCGACGGCAGACCCAACACTGCGATCCGACCACCGTGGGTCATCTGAGAGATCATGTCGCGCAACGCCTCGGGGCTCCCCGACATCTCCAGGCCGACGTCAAAGCCTTCCTTCATCCCGAGCGCGCGTTGCGCCTCGGCAACCGAGGACCGTTCGATATTGATCGGCAGCGTCGCCCCCAACGAGCCGGCCAATGCCAGCCGCTCATCGTTTCGATCGGTGATCACAACATGCCGTGCGCCAGCGTACTTGCTCACCATTGCCGCCAGAATCCCAATCGGTCCGGCACCCGTCACTAACACATCCTCACCCAACATCGGGAAGGTCAGTGCAGTGTGCACGGCGTTGCCGAAGGGGTCGAAGATGGCTGCGACTTCAGGAGAGATCAGGTCATGGTGAACCCAAGCGTTCGTGTCGGGGAAGGCGACATAGTCGGCGAAGGCGCCGTTCACATGGACGCCAATTCCCCGTGTGTCAATGCACAGATGCCGGCGACCAGCTCGGCAGTTGCGACATCGACCGCAGACCAGATGGCCTTCACCGCTGACCAGATCACCAACCGCGACATCGGTCACTGCCGAGCCGACCTCGACGACCTCACCGGAGAACTCATGACCCAAGGTGAGCGGTGGATGCACAGTCTTTCGCGCCCAGGGGTCCCAACTCTCGATGTGCAGATCGGTCCCACAGATTCCGGTTGCCTTCACCCTGACGAGCACATCCCGCGGCCCCACCTCGGGCACCGGCACCTCAATCAGCTCAAGCCCTGGCCCCGGCCTGGTCTTCACAAGCGCCCGCACGCGACCATCCTGCCCCCGCACGCCAGACGGCGCAGGTGAGTTCATTGGCTTGCGCCTCCGAGCGTCTCGACGGCGTGCCGACACCTGCCGTGCGGCGTCCTCTGAGGGCGCGTTGACGACTGCAGGAGGGGAGCGCGAAACACCCAATGCGGGAACTCAGGCGATCTGGCAAGCGAGTGTTTCGCTCGTA
>JBKPML010000020.1:0-71747 GCA_046732135.1 Actinomycetota bacterium | reverse complement strand
GCGCAAGCCGTTAGCCGGCATCTCGACTTCGTAGCCAGAGAGCTGCAGCGGCAGGGCCGAGGCTTTTACACCATCTCCTCGGCCGGTCACGAGAGCAATGCCATGGTCGCCGCGGCCTGCCGGCCATCTGATCCAGCACTTCTGCATTACCGCTCGGGGGGCTTCTACGTGGCTCGGGCTCAGCAGGTCAATGGCAGCGCGCCCATCCGGGACATGCTTGCGGGCGTGCTCGCCCTGGCGGCGGATCCGATTTCGGGCGGGCGGCACAAGGTTTTCGGCCATCCGAACATGGCGATCATCCCGCAGACATCGACCGTGGCCTCCCACCTGCCGCGAGCAGTCGGTCTCGCGACTGCCCTGCACCGTGCACACCGGCTCGATGTACCGTGCGAATGGCCGGCGGACGCGGTGGTCATCTGCTCATTCGGTGACGCATCGGCCAACCATTCGACGGCCGTTGGAGCGGTCAACACCGCACTCAACACCGCCTACCGTGGCCTGCCCGTACCGATCCTGTTCGTCTGTGAGGACAACGGCTTCGGCATTTCTGTGCCGACTCCGCAGGGCTGGATCGAGTCTTCGTACGGCTCGCGTCCCGGCCTGGCGTACCTCTTCGCCGATGGCGCTGATCCCGCAACGGCCTGGCCGGTGGTCACCGAGGCGGTCAGCCGTACGCGGTCCAGCCGCCAGCCGGTCCTGCTGCATTTGAGGACCGTCAGATATCTAGGCCACGCGGGAAGCGACGCCGAGATAAGCTACCGCAGGCCCCGCGACATCGAGGCGGACTACGGCCGTGATCCGCTGCTGGCAACGGCCAGGCTGCTGCTGCGCTTCGGGGTCACGCAGCACGATGTGGTGGCCCGGTATGACGCCATCCGCGCAGACGTGGAGGCCGAAGCCGAACGGCTTCGCGGCGAGCCAGGCCTGAGCTCGGCAGCCGAGATTATGGCGCCGCTCGCCCCTCGCCGTCCCAGACCCGTTG
The DNA here is from genome assembly GCA_046732135.1 of Actinomycetota bacterium. Classification (GTDB taxonomy): domain Bacteria; phylum Actinomycetota; class Actinomycetes; order Propionibacteriales; family Propionibacteriaceae; genus Microlunatus. The sequence continues at coordinate 70,765 of JBKPML010000020.1, read as the reverse complement.
CAGCCGCAGCCAAAACGCTCGCAGGCCCGGACACTGAGAAGCGGCGCACGATGGCTGAATCGATCAACGCCACCTTGAGCGACATCCTTGGGGCCGACCGCCGGGTCATCATCTTCGGTGAGGATGTCGGGGTCAAGGGCGGTGTCTACGGAGTGACCGGCGGCCTTGCTCGCCGGTATGGCTCGGCTCGGGTCTTCGACACCTTGCTCGATGAGCAATCGATCCTTGGCTTCGGCCTGGGCGCCGGACTCGCCGGTCTGATACCCATTCCGGAGATTCAGTATCTGGCCTACCTGCACAACGCTGAAGATCAACTTCGCGGCGAGGCCGCAACCCTTCAGTTCTTCTCCTCCGGGCGGTTCACCAACCCGATGGTGATCCGGATTCCAGGGCTCGGCTATCAAAAAGGCTTTGGCGGCCACTTCCACAACGACAATGGGCTTGGTGTGCTGAGCGACATTCCTGGCCTAGTGGTTGCCTGTCCGGCTAGGGCCGATGACGCGGCCGGAATGCTTCGTACCTGTGTTGCTGCTGCCATGACTGATTCCTCGGTGTCGGTCTTTGTCGAGCCGATCGCGCTGTATCACCGACGTGATCTCTATGAGAACGGCGATCACGGCTGGCTGGCGGCTGATCATGGTCGAGCTGTTTCCATAGGAAGCGCCAGGGTTTACCGTTCCCCGGGATCCGAGTTGACCATGATCACGTTCGGAAACGGTGTACCGATGAGCCTGCGGGTCGCTCGCCGGCTGGCCACCCAGGGCATCGGCGCCGACGTGGTGGACCTCCGCTGGTTGACTCCGCTGCCGATCGAGGATCTGTTGACTGCTGCCCACAGCACCGGTCGGGTGCTCGTCGTCGACGAGACCCGTTCCACGGGTGGTGTGGGCGAGGGTGTGGTCAGCGCTCTGATTGAGCGCGGCTTCGACGGCCGGATCCTCCGGGCGGCGAGCCAGGACAGCTTCATCCCACTGGGTCCAGCGGCCTCGTACGTGCTGCTCAACGAGGATGAGATCGAGAAAGCGGCAATCACATTGGCCGACATGGGAAGAGGAAGTTTATGACGGGCCCGTTGGAACTGCTTGGCGTTGATCACTTGCTGACGGCCGACGAGCGAGACATACAGGCAGCCGTGCGCGACTTTGTCCAGCGGAGGGTCAAGCCCCACATATCCGATTGGTTCGAGCGAGGTGAGCTCGATCCGGGCCTGATGATCCAGGCAGGATCGCTAGGACTGCTCGGAATGCACCTCCAGGGTTACGGTTGCGCCGGTACCAATGCAGTCTCGTACGGACTGGCCTGCATGGAGCTGGAAGCTGGTGATTCCGGCGTGCGGAGCATGGTGTCGGTCCAGGGTTCGCTCGCCATGTTCGCGATCTGGAAGTTCGGCAGCGAAGATCAGAAGGAAGCCTGGCTGCCCCGGATGGCGACCGGCGAGGCAATCGGCTGCTTTGGACTGAGCGAGCCCGACTTCGGCTCAAACCCGGCGGGCATGCGGACCCGGGCGAAGCTGGACGGCGACGAGTGGGTGATCAACGGCACCAAGATGTGGATCACCAACGGATCAGTGGCGGACGTTGCCATCGTCTGGGCCCAGACGGACGAGGGCATCCGTGGCTTCGTCGTGCCGACGACGTCACCGGGTTTCTCGGCACCCAAGATCAGTAAGAAACTGTCGCTGCGTGCTTCGATAACCTCCGAGCTGGTACTGGACAACGTGCGAGTGCCGGCCGATGCGGTGCTGCCCCAAGTGGTCGGCCTACGCGGCCCCCTGTCGTGTCTGAACGAAGCACGTTTCGGAATCGTGTTCGGTGCTCTTGGCGCGGCCCGGGACTGCCTCGAGGCGGCGATAGAGTACGCGGCTACTCGAGAGGTCTTCGACCGGCCACTAGCCTCCTTCCAGCTCACCCAGGCCAAGCTCGCCGACCTGACGCTGGAGCTGCACAAGGGCTTCCTCCTGGCCATGCATCTGGGGCGGCTCAAAGATGATCATCGGCTGGAACCCCAGCAGGTGAGCCTCGGCAAGCTCAACAACGTCCGTGAGGCCCTGACCATCGCGCGAGGTTGCCGGACGATCCTCGGCGCTAACGGCATCACGTTGGAGTATCCCGTGATGCGGCATGCGGCCAATCTGGAGTCCGTACTGACCTACGAAGGCACCTCAGAAGTCCATCAGCTGATCATCGGCCAGGCGCTGACCGGCATAAACGCATTCAACTAAGCTGCGAGCGTCGGGTATCGCGCGGCGCCGTGCTGAGGAGAAAAGAGCGGACGCTCCTTTGTCCGCGAGTGACGACGAAGTCGGCGCCTTAAGAGCGCGATGCGCGAGCAGCCCAGGTTAATGCTGCGAGAGTTCCGCGCGAACTTCGTGTCGGGCCTCGGCCCAGATTACCGACTCGACCACCAGGGCTGCCGTCAGCACGCTGGCCACCACGCCTAGCTGGGCGAGAGCTGGTAGCTCATCGGCTAACGGCCAGGCCACGAGCAGGGCGCCGGCGGTGATGAGTCGCACCACCGACAGTTGGTGCACCGTCAGCCGTTTGAAGAGCACGTGCCCGAGGAGATAAAGCACAACACCGCCCAACAAAGCGCCGAGAGCGACACCCTTGAGCGGATCGGCCAGAGTGTGATGGCTGGTGTCGGAGACGTATTCCAGGACCTTCTTGATGCCCAATGCGGTCAGCACGATGCCGAGCACCAGTGGCAGGTGGGCGAAGGAGAAAGCGTTACGACCGAGCCGCGGACGCGTTTCGATCGGTTCGCTGCTGAGTGCGTGCTCACCCTGCAGCGCACTTACGTCGAAGTAGGCCCACCACATCGCCGAGGCGAGAAGGAGCCCAAGGATTGAGGCGACGATGATGGGTGATGAGATCGGCCGCTGGGCGACGCCTACTCCGATGGCCACGATGGACTCCCCCAATGCGACGATCACGATCAACCCGTGGCGCTCGGCAAAGTGCCGCGGAGCGGGCAGCCGCCATCCAGAAGCGCCACCAAGAGCGGTGCCGATGTAGTCGGCAGCGAGGGCAGCCATCCAGAGGGCGGTCTGCGTCCATCCGTCGAATTCCGCCGCAACGAGCAGCAGCGCGGTGCCGCCGACGACGCTCGGTGCGAACCGCAGCACTTGCTGACGCAGCCCACGATCGTTCTGGGACAGAATCCAGAACAGGACCAGGTGCATCAGGCGGAAGATCAAATAGCAGATCGCCAGCACGATCGGACCCGATAACCCGCCGGGCGCATCATCGAAGGCCTCCGGGATACAAAGCGCCATCAAGAACATGGCAGCCATAGAGACCAGCATCACTAGCTTGATTTGCGGCTGATCGGCGCTGGCCACGTTGGCGATCCATGCGTAACCAGTCCAACTCCACCACAGCAGCATGACGATGAGCACGCCACGCAGTACTCCCTCCCAGGTCAACACGTCCCCCATATAGGCGGTCACCTGGGTCAGCGCGAAGACGAAGACGAGGTCGAAGAACAGCTCGAGTGGGGTGACCACAGCATCCTGGGTGCCTTCACGGATCTGCGGCCGGTGTACTTGCACGGGCCCATTCTGCCGCGACCCTCCGCCCTGAGATGTGACTGCCATTCGCAGCCGGAGACCGCTTTACAGCGTTTCGCCCGACGCGCTGTCACCTTCAGGGGCCAGTGTTGATCGCCGACTAGCTCTCTATGGGTGCCCAGGAGGGGCCAGTCTCACCAAGTTTTTCGTCGAGCTTCGCAAACAGCGGCGTCGGTTTGCTGAGGGGCGTCCCGGGCCGGATTGGTCGGGACTCCCATCGCGCCTGCTCGTCCCCGTAGTCACCCATGATGACCGGATAGTCTGGCGCGTCCTGCTCGCTTACTTCCCGGATCTCGGGCTGGGCCGCCCAGACGCCGGCGCCGCCGAGCGCCTCATGAACCTTCTGTGCAGCGTGCGGCAGGAACGGAGTCAGCAGGGTGTTCGCGTCGGACACAACCTGGAGCGCTGTATGCAGCACAGTGTCTCGCCGACGCGGATCACTGGCGAGCTTCCACGGCTCGGTGTCGGAAATGTACTTGTTCGCCGCACCGACAACCCTCATGGCCTCCGTGATCGCGAGTTTGAATCGATTGCGGGCGAGTAGCTCGCCAACTGTCCCGAAGGCGGCACGGGACCTCGCCAGCAGGTCCGCGTCAGTGTCGGTCAGCGTGTCCGGCTGGGGAACCCCGCCATTGTTCCGGTGCGCCATCGAAATGGCCCGGTTGACCAAATTTCCCCACTCGTTGGCTAGTTCGAAGTTGGTGCGGCGGACGAACTCCTCCCAGGTGAAATCAGTATCGGTTGTTTCCGGCCCGGCGACCGCGATGAAGTAGCGCAGCGAGTCTGGCCCGAATTCGCGCAGGAAGTCGCCGACATAGATCACTCTGCCGCGGCTGGTGGAGAACTTAGAACCGCTCATTGTCAGGTATTCGCTCGACACCACCTCATCGGGCAGCCGGAGCTCACCCAGCGGGCCGACAGTGCCGCCGTGGTCGCCCTCACCATTGTGTCCAAGCAAGATCCCCGGCCAGATCACGGAGTGGAAGACGATGTTGTCCTTGCCCATGAAGTAGTAGCTTCGCGCCTCCGGATTTATCCACCACTCCCGCCAAGCCTCCGGATCTCCCATGCGCACGGCCCACTCCACCGATGCCGACAGGTAGCCGATGACGGCGTCGAACCACACGTAGAGCCGCTTCAGCGGTTGATCCCGCCAGCCGTCCAGCGGCACTGGAACGCCCCAGTCAAGATCACGGGTGATCGCCCGCGGCCGCAGGCCCTCGAGCAGGTTCTGGCTGAACTTCAACACGTTCGGCCGCCAATCCGTACGATCGCTCAGCCACTTGCCGAGCGAACCGGCCAGCGCAGGCAGGTCCAGGAAGAAATGCTCTGTCTCCACGAACTTCGGTGCCTCTCCGTTGATCCGCGACACCGGGTTGATCAGGTCGATCGGGTCAAGCTGGTTGCCGCAGTTGTCGCACTGATCGCCCCGCGCACTGGGATAGCCGCAGATCGGACATGTTCCCTCGATATAGCGGTCTGGCAGCGTACGGCCGGTCGAGGGACTGATCGCACCCATAGCGATTTTGGGCACCACGTAGCCGTTCTTGTGCAGACCCAAGAAGACATCCTGCACAACCGCGTAGTGGTTGCGAGTGATAGTCCGTGTGAAGAGGTCGTAGGACAGGCCGAGGGCCGTCAGCTCTTCGGCGATGACCCGGTTGTACTTGTCTGCGGTCTCCCGAGGGGGGAGTCCCTCGTGCTCGGCTTGCACCAGAATCGGTGTGCCGTGCTCGTCGGTCCCAGAGATCATCAGCACCGAGTGACCGCTCATCCGCATATAGCGTGAGAACACATCGGAAGGCACCCCGAAGCCGGAGACATGGCCGATGTGCCGCGGGCCGTTGGCATACGGCCAAGCGACGGCGGTCAGCACGCGCGAAGTCATGTCGTCCACCATAAATGTCGCGACAGCGTCGTATGCCAGGTTTTAGCGCTGGATCAGCCAAAGGCGTTGACCCGCTGCACCAGCGACTTGCGGACTTCGTACGGAGCGAAGACGCTCTTGGCTGCATTACGGGAAAACCAGCGAACCCGCTCGATCGGATAGTCGAAGGCGTCGCACAGGAGCTCGAACTCTCGGGTCAGCGTGGTGGCGCTCATCAGCCGGTTGTCGGTGTTGACGGTGACCCGGAAATCGAGCTTGGCGAGGGTTGCGATCGGGTGCTCCTCGATCGAAGCCACGGCGCCGGTCTGCACATTGGACGAGGGACACATCTCGAGAGGAATCCGCTCGTTGCGGAGGTACGCCGCGAAGTCGCCAAGTTGCGGCGCACCGGACTCCGGCACGGTGATGTCCTCCATAACCGCCACGCCGTGACCGATCCTGTTGGCGCCGCAAACCTGGACCGCCTCCTCGATCGACTGCAGGCCATCGGCCTCACCGGCGTGGATGGTGTAGTAGGCATTGTTCCGCCGCAGATGCGAGAAGGATTCGAGAAATCGAATCGACGGGAAGCCTTTCTCCGCCCCGGCAATGTCGAATCCTGCCACGCTGTCCCTGCGATAACGCAGGGCCAGATCGGCGATCTGCCGGGTCGGCTCGACGTGACGCATGGCGGTCACCAGCTGACGAACGGTGATGTCAGATCCACGTTGCGCACAAGCCGCCATGCCCTGTACGAGGCCGTCACGGACCGCCTCGACGGCCTGAGCAGGAGACAGGCCGGCGCGAGTGTGCTGCTCGGGCGCCCATCGGGCCTCACCGTAAATCACTCCATCCGCCGCCAGGTCCTCAACGAACTCTCGCGCCACCCGGCGCAGTTGGTCTGGGGTCTGCATGATCGCGATGGTGTGATCAAACGTCGCCAGGTAGGCCACGAGTGAACCGGAGTTCGCCGAATCGGCGAACCACCCGGCAAGATCGGCTGGATCGTGTGCTGGCAACTCATAGTTCACCTCGGCCGCCAGCTCGACAATCGTCTCTGGGCGCAGCCCCCCATCGAGATGATCATGCAGTGAGATCTTCGGAAAAGCCTGCAACCGTTCCCGATCCACACCCACTTAGGCCTGCCCCTCGTTTGATCTGCGCGCCAGATCATCGACGCCGAACGGTTCGGGCAAGAGTTCAGCCAAGAATGCAGCTCCGCGCGGTGTATCGACCTGACACTCGGGACCGCCATGCTCCCACAAGAGTTGGCGGCAGCGGCCGCACGGCAACAACGCCGAACCGTCCTTGTTCACGCAGGCAATCGCCAGGAGCCTTCCACCACCACTGGCCGACAGGCTGGACACCACGCCGCACTCGGCACACAGGGTGAGGCCGTACGAGGCGTTCTCAACATTGCAGCCGGTGACTATCCGTCCGTCCTCTGTAATCGCGGCGGCACCCACCGGGAAGCCGGAGTAGGGCGCGTAGGCCCGCACGATCATGGCGCGGGCCGCGGCTCGAAGCGCACTCCAGTCAAGTTCAACAGGTTGAGGGCGCGGCATCACACCCCCGGCAGCGGGCGATCGCCCACTGCCGTACGGGTTGTCGCGATCTCAGCCAATACCTTCAGCCCGATTGGAATACAGCGTTCGTCGACGGTGAAGTTAGGGTTGTGCAGGTCCGTCCAAGTAGCAACGCCGGGCGGCCGCACGCCGAGACGGCCGAGGGCACCAGGTCTTTGCTGCAGCATCCAGGAGAAGTCCTCACCCCCGAGGGACTGCTCGGTCGCCGCCACTGCTGACGATCCCAACATTTCGGTGGTGGCTCGGATCATCCGCCGCACCCCTGCCGAGTGGTTGATCGCTGGCGGTACGCCTTCACTGACCGACACCTTGATGCCGACGTTGAACGGAGCGACAATCTGCTCGGCCAGCTGGGGAACGAGCTGCTTGGCCAGCTGCCAACCACGATCGTCCAGCGCTCGCAGTGTGCCCTCGATCGTCCCGGTTTCGGGGATCGCATTTGCGACCGTGCCAGCGTTGATCCGACCCCATACCAGGGAGACGCCGCTGCGAGGATCCACCCGCCGGGATAGCAGCAGTTGAGTGCCGGTTGCCAGCGCTCCCAGTGCACCCACCAGGTCGGCGGTCAGATGCGGCCGCGATGTGTGCCCCCCGGCGCCCGTCAGGGTGATCTTCACGTGGTCGACCGATGAGGTGATGGGCCCCACCTTGTACGCCAACCGGCCGACCTCGGTCCGCGGATCGCAGTGCAGTGCGTAAACCTCGCTGACGTCGGTCAGGACACCACCGTCGATGGCGTCCTTCGCCCCACCGGGGCTCTTTTCCTCGGCCGGCTGGAAGATCAACCGGACGCCCCGCTCCAGCTGCCCCTGCTCGCGAAGCCGGGACAACACCATGCCGACGCCCAACAGGATCGCGGTGTGGACGTCGTGTCCGCAAGCGTGGCAGATGCCCGGGTGCACCGAGGCGTACGGGAGATCGGTGCCGTCGTCGATAGGCAGGGCGTCGATGTCGGCTCTTAGCCCCACTAATCCCTCGGAGTAGTCAAATCCTGGTGGCAACACGTCGCAGAAGGCTCCCGTGCCCATCGGCAGGACCTTCGCCACCAAGTCCGACTGCTCAAGCAGATCGAGGATCAGTCCGGTCGTGCGGTGCTCTTCGTTGCTGATCTCGGGGTGCGCATGGATATCGCGACGGATCGCGATCAACTGGTCGAGCAGGGCGTCGGTCTCCCGGGCAATTGTCGACCTGCGGAAGGCAGCGGGGACGGGGACCTGCATCGGCTCAGTTTCGCATGCTGACCGCGGCCATTGTTGAACGCTGTCAGCAGGCGGATGACTGATGTTGATCATGCTTCGGCTTCGGCCAGGTCGGGCACCGTGAAAACATGGTGTCGTGGACATGGCAGTCAGCATCCTGATGGTCGCGGCAATCGTGGTGGCCGTGACCGCGACTGCCGAGCGCATCCGGTTCTCCGCGCCATTGCTGCTCATGCTGGTGGGCATCGTCGCCTCGTACCTGCCCGGCATTCCCGTGCCCAGCATCACTTCGGAGATCATCCTGCTCGGCTTCCTGCCGCCGCTGCTCTACGCCGCCGCCATCCGTACCTCGGTGATCGACTTCCGGGCCAATTGGCGCCCGATCGGCTACCTCTCAGTTCTGCTGGTGATCATCACCGCACTCGGCGTCGGACTCGTCACCTGGCTGATCCTGCCGGTGCCCTTCGCTGTGGCGTTCGCCCTCGGCGCCGTCGTCGCGCCGCCCGACGCGGTGGCCGCCACATCGATCGCCCGGCGGGTCGGAATGCCTCGACGACTGGTCACGATCCTCGAAGGCGAGTCGCTGGTCAACGACGCCACAGCGATCACCTGTCTGCGGTTGGCGATCGCCGCGATCGGTGGAGCGGTCGGTATCGCGGATGCCACCATAGGGTTCTTGATCACCGCCCTTGGTGGCGTTGCGGCCGGTCTAGCCGTCGCGGTGCTAGCGATTCTGGTCCGTAAGCACATCACCCGACCGGTATTCGATACTGCGGTGTCGATGATGGTGCCGTTCGCCGCTTACCTGCCGGCGGAGTTGATTCATTACCAGGACTTCCATGGCTCAGGAGTGATCGCCGTCGTAGTCGCCGGTCTCGTCCTAGGGCACAAGTCGACAGTCATCCAGTCCGCCCAATCGCGGGTCAGTGAACGGCTCAACTGGTCGACGATTCAGTTTCTGCTTGAGAACACAGTCTTCCTACTGATCGGCCTCCAGGCGAGCCGGATCGTCACAGGGATGGTGGAATCGGATCTGTCGGCGGGCCGCATCGCGGCGCTATGCGTCGCCGTGCTCGTCGCCGTCATCGTGCTTCGGGTCGGTTGGGTCGCCCTGGCCAGAACTTTCCTCTTCCGCCGCAAGGCCGACTTGGTGAAACGGCCCGCACCGTGGTCACACACGCTCATCATCGGCTGGGCGGGCATGCGCGGCGTCGTCACTCTGGCGGCCGCCCTGTTGATCCCCGCTGATGTCAAGCATCGAGAGACGTTGATCTTCGCGGCCATGGTGGTGACGGCCGGCACCTTGCTGCTGCAGGGCCTCACCCTGCCGCCGCTGGTTCGAGCGCTGCGGCTACACGGGCCTGACGCCCGGTCGGACGCTCTGCAGGCAGCAACGGTCCTGCAGACGGCGAGCAATGCGGCCATCGCAGACCTGGACGAGATCCGCCAACCGACCGACACTGACGAGACCGTCGCGTTGGTCAAGTCGCGAATCGCGGCTCGTCCCGATGCGATGTGGGAGAAGCTTGGCCGCCGGGATGGCATTGAAACGCCTGCCGAGGAATATCGCCGGCTGCGGCTGGCCACGTTGGCCACTGAGCGAGCCGAGGTGTTGAAGATCCGATCGTCCGGCACGGTCGATCACGACGTCATAGAGCAGGTCCTGGCGTCACTGGACATCGAAGAGTCGATGCTCGCCAGCACGACGGAGGATTCCGACGATCTCACCGAGATCGGGCCAGTCACGACCCCGCGGACTCCACAGGGACCCTGTGACCACCTGGTGAGTGCCCCAGCGAACACCGATCCGAACGGCCCCGGCGTGTGCCTGGACTGCATCCGAGAAGGCACCCGTACGGTTCACCTGCGAATCTGCCTGAGCTGCGGCAATGTCGGCTGCTGCGACTCTTCTCCGGCACGGCACGCCTCGCGGCACTTCCGCAACACCTCTCACCCCGTTGTGCGCAGCCTCGAGCCTGGCGAATCGTGGCGCTGGTGCTTTCTGGACGAGCGGATCGGGTGAACAGCGAAGGAGCGCGACAAGCTAGGCAGAAACAGCCAGGATGGGTGTATCAGGCGGCTTCGATCCGGTCTCCTTCCAGATGTGCATGGACTGACCTTTCGTTCCGCAGCACACCCAGCACTTCGTTACTGCGCAGACAGGTGGCCAACATGACGTCAGATGAGCAGCAGGAAACCGACGCGGCTGTTGAACGTAAAGGAATGGCTCCGCAGCCGCAGCGCACAGAGCCGGACATGGACCTGTTGCTCCGAACAACTAGCCGGACCCTCGACCCGTCCACGGCTACCCGATTTGACGATCAGCGCCTCCAGCCAACTGTCTATGGCGGCTCCCGGCTGCTCGTCCGGCCGACTGCCGACGAGGACGCGGTCATGAGGCAGCTCAGGGCGGCTGCGGACAAGAATGGCTTGGAAGTTGTCGAGAATCCGGTCGATGAGCAGATGCGCCGGCTGGCGCGCGAAGCGGGAATCGGCCCGGAAGAACCGCAACCCTTGATACTGAGGGTCGATCTGGTGCCCCGCGCTTCAGACGCTCCGATCCAACCTGTTGATGCTTGGAAGGTCCTACAAGAGTTTCGCGCCGCCTTTCCGGCCGACGCCCCGCAACGGGCCGCTGTTCAGCTCGACCACGTCTTGACCCCGCATACCGAAAACATCATCGGCACGCCGTACTGGAAGGTTCCCGGCACAGTAGGGACCCCCTACTGGAAGGTGCCGAGCGGAAATCCCTACCTCGACGCACCCAGCGGGATTGCGCAGTATGCCGTGCCCGGTTTCGGGGGGCGAGCGCCAGTCGTCTGGGTCGGTCCGGAGCCTGCCGACCGACCGGCCGACCCGCCAGATGGCCAACGGTGGCCAGTTATTGCACTGCTGGACACCGAGGTTGCAGACCACCGGTGGTTTCCCGACGAAAGCAAGCGCAACGCCAACAGTGAAGTTGCACCGAGCAACCCAGTTGTCATCCGAAGGGTCACCTTGGGCAACGACCTTCTGATAGGCCTACCAGATCCGGCGGAGTCGGGCGACAAGCAATCGGCTGACCTGACCGGCCAGCTAGGACCCACAGCTGGTCACGGCACTTTCATCGCGGGCCTGATCCGACAGAAGTGTCCGACGGCAACCATCCTTTCGGTACGGGTCATCGGAGGCGACGGCGTGGTGGCGGAAGGCGACTTGCTTGAAGCATTGAACAAGCTCTGGTTGCGCCAGAAGCTCGCAATCATCGATGGGCAAGCCGATCAACTGATCGACGTCGTCTCGATGTCGCTCGGTTATTACCACGAGGATGTCGAGGATCGGAAATTGGATCCGCTACTTCTGGCTCCAATCCGCGGGTTGGCTCAGCTCGGCGTGGTGATCGTCACGTCTTCGGGCAATGACTCGACGACCCGGCCGATGTATCCGGCTGCATTCGCACCATATGAGGATGGGATCGTTCCGAAGGTGCTGCACGACGAACTCCCGGTCGTGGCGGTCGCCGCGAGCAATCCCGACAAGTCCGTAGCGCTGTTTTCCAACGCCGGCCCATGGGTAAGCGCCTGTCGCCCCGGAGCCGCTCTAGTCAGCACCATGCCACCGGTCGACGCCTCGGGCTCGCCCACCATCGAGATCGAAACCAGCGATCCGGAGCCGACCCTGCGGCGGCCGCGCGGCAAGATCAAACGAGCAACTCTGGATCCCGACGATTTCAGCGCCGGCTTTGGGGTCTGGAGCGGAAGTTCATTTGCGGCTCCCATCCTCGCCGCCGAGGTCGCGCAATATTTGATGATCAATCGCCTACTGGGTTGCGACGACGTCGATCCCAGAAACGCAGTTGACCGGGGGTGGAAAGCGATCAGCGACCGGGTGCCGGGCCTCGACCGCCCAGGAGCGGCATCATCGTACGAACCCGAAGCAGCCAGCTACTCCTCACATGTCGCGCCATGACCGACACCGTTGAGGAGAGTTTGGCGAGCCGCGCTGGCCGCTTGTTTGCCGAGTACCGCAGTGGGAACTCGGCGAAAATGGCCGAACTGGTACGGATCCTTACTCCCATCCTCTGGCACACGGCGCGGTCCTCGCGGTTGGACGCGGCCACCGCCGAGGACGTCCTGCAAACCGCGTGGTTATCGCTGGTACGCAAGGCGGACACGATCACCGAACCGTTGGCTGTGCTGCAGTGGATGGTCGTTACGACCAAAAGAGAGGCATGGCGAGTGACCCGTTCCCAGGCCAAGGTGCGGCCCGAGGACATGGAGGCGGCAAACACGCACGACTTCCAGACCGCTGACCCGGTCGAAGAGGAGGTGCTCCGCGGGGAGACGGAGAATCGGCTGTGGTACCACATCTCCCAGCTTTCAGAGCGGTGCCGGGCCCTACTGCGGGTGATCGCCTTCGCCGACCGACCCGATTACGCGGACCTGGCCAAGGCGCTGGGCATGCCGCAAGGGAGTATTGGGCCCACGCGGGGAAGATGCCTGGCGAAGCTTCGCAGCTTGCTTGCCAACGATCCTTCCTGGGAGATCTCATGACTGCCTCTGACGCCGCCCGGGAAGCCAAATTCGCCCGCGAACCGCTGGATTCGACCGACGCAGCTCTGCTCAACTCCGTGCGAGCCTTCTACGAGGAGCGCGACCCGGTACCTGACGGGTTGGCTGAACGCATCCAGTTCGAGTTGACACTCGATGCGCTGCAGGCCGAAGTGGCCACATTGATGACTATGGAGGTTGCGACGACACAAGTACGCAGTGCCTCCACTGAGGCGGTGCGGACCGTTACGTTCACCAGCGAGAGCCTGACCACCATGGTTACGCTGACTCCGCAGCCGGACGGCTCCGTACGGGTCGATGGCTGGGCCTCACCCGGCGCTGGACTTCGCGTCGAAGTGCTGCTACAAGATGGTCCACGCGAGACCTACGCCGACGCCGACGGCCGCTTTGTCTTCGATGGCCTGCCCACCGGTCTTGCCAAGTTCGCCCTGCACCTTCCGGGTGGCACCGATTCTGCGACAGTTCTCAGCCCCACCATCGAGCTTTAGAGTCGCCCTTAGAACGACAACCACCCCTGAGGGGCCATGGATCTGGTCGAGCGTGCGGCGCGCTTGCACGAGCGTGCGCTCGCTCAATCGGAACAAAGTCGTTTTGATCTGGCCAATCGGGGCCTCCATCGAGCGCTGGACTACCTGGGCCGCGCGGAGCTGGCAGATTCGCGTCCAGCCTTGGCCGTCAAGGTTCGCGTGCTGACGACGCTGTCAACCGTCGAGGTTGAGATGCACGACCATGACATCGCCCGAGTGCCGGCCGAGGACTTGTTGACCCAGGCACAGTCGATCGCTAACGAACTCGGTGACCCTGCTGTGGCATTCGCCGTCGATAACGCCGCTGCGCTGCAGGCCGCACGCCGCGGCGATCACCGGGCAGCTCTCGAACGCTTCACCGCAGCGGAAGTCCATGTAACCGATGCGTCGGTCAACGATGCGTTGATCTTGTACCTCAACCGTGGCAACTTGCACTTGCAACGTCTTGAACTCGCCGCCGCTCGCCGTGATCTGAACCGCTGTCTGAGCCTGGCTGCCGCTGTTGGCCCCGAGGCCGCTGACAGCAGGGTTAGGTCGTCAGAATTCATGGCTCGACACAACCTGGGTTACCTGGAATTCCTCGCTGGCAACCTTCCTCTTGCGCTCGAGCTGATGGATCGGGCGGCCGCTATTCCGACCACGGCATCGCTCGCGATCGCGGCATTGGACAAGGCTCGCGTGCTGATCGAAGCAGGGCTTAGTGACGCAGCCAACTCAACCTTGCTGCGGGCCGAGGGTGAGTTCCGTCGGGGCCGACTGCACCAGGAGCTAGCTGAAACTCGGCTTGCCCGCGCTGAGTGCGCCATCTTGGCGGGAGATTTGAAGACGGCACGCTCGCTCGCTGGCTCCGCGCGGACCCTGTTCGCGCGTCGCGGCAATCACCGCTGGCGCCGGGTCGCCGAACTTAGCCTGCTGGCGGCAGACCAGGCTTACGGGCGACCGCCTACACGACTGATCGGCCCGGCGTTGCGGCTAGTCCGCGAGTTTGCAGAGCAAGGTCTGCACCTGCAGTCACGCACCGCGGCACTGATTGCGTGTGCAGCCCTTTGTGAAGCGGGCCGGGCCGAGGACGCTCAGCAGATGTTCGATGGGCTGGAGCCCATTCACAGTACGGATCCAATCACCTCGAAGCTGCAGTACCGTACAGTCGCTGCAACGCTGCTACGCAACTCAGGGCAGCCAAGTCGGGCACGGCGGCAGGTACAGCTGGGTCTCAATGCGCTGGGCAGGCATCAAGCCAAGTTCGGCAGCGTCGATCTCCAGACAGCTGGCGCCATCCACGGCCGGGCCCTCGTCCAACTGGATTTGGAGATGGCGGTGGCCGACGGCCGGCCGCGGCTGGTGTTCGACGCCATTGAGCGCGGGCGCGCAGTCTCGTCCAGGTTGACCGCGGTGACACCGCCGGTCGGAGAGTCAGCCGAGTTGCTCGCCGAACTTCGACAGGTCAGCGAAACTCTCCGGCAGGTCGGAGATGACCCGGCGGCCGCCGGCGACGCTCTCGCCATGAGGCAGCGAATTTCCACCCTGTATTCGGAACTGAGCGCGATCTCCTGGCGAGCAATTGGTGACGGCGACGTCGTCCATCCCGCGTTGATGAGCACCGTGGCAGCAGCGGCGGCGCAACAGAACAAGGTACTGGTGTCCTTCTGTCCGGGCCGCGACCGCTGGTCCGCAGTCGTGTTAGACGACGGTCGACCGCGACTCGTCCCGCTGCCAGTAGATCGCTTGGAATCCGGAGCCTGGGGCAGCAGTCCGTCATCACGGATAGTGGAACTTGTCCGGCGCTCTCAGGCAGATCTCAACGTGCTGGCGTACCGCAGTCTTCCGAACGACATGCGCGAAGCCGCATCGGCGTCGCTGAAGCGCTCGTTGGCTGCCCTGGACGAGACGTTGATCACTCCGCTCGGCTTGGGCTACCGCGGGATCGTGATCATCCCGACCGGCATGACCGCAACGCTGCCCTGGAACTGTCTGCCGAGTCTGCAAGGCCGCTCCGTGGAGGTGTCACCGACGGCAACCACCTGGCTCGCCGGCGTCCTGGCTGTCGACAACGACAACAGCATCGTGGTGGAGGCCTTCTCCGGACCTGGCCTGGATAGTGCGGCCGACGAGGCTGATCAGGTGGCTCGGCTGTGGCAGCCGGTCGCCGATCGGGTGATCGCCAACCGGGAGAATGCCGCGACTCGAGAACGGCTTGCCGACGCGCTCACCACGGCAACCGTTGTCCACGTGGCTGCCCATGGTTCGCACATCCGGCAGAACCCCCTGTTCTCCTCGTTGCAGCTCGTTGACGGCTCGTTGTTCGCGTATGAGATAGCTGATCGGCGGGTTGCGCCGCATGTCGTCTTGTCGGCTTGCGAACTCGGCATGGCAACTACCCGACCAGGGGACGAGACGCTCGGCCTGACCCAGGTCCTGCTGCAACTAGGCGCGCAGTGTGTCGTCGCAGGCGTCGCCCAGGTACCTGATGACCTGGCCGGCGAGGTGATGGCCGACTATCACCGCAGGCTGGCCGCTGGCGCCGAATCGGCTTCAGCGTTGGCGGCGGCCATCGAGTCAGGTCCTTACGTGCCGTTCGTCTGCTTCGGTTCGTCCTGGGGCGCCTTCCCCAGCTGAGCCATCCGATCCGACCGCCGGCTGCTGGCTCCTGCCAGGCAGGAGGCCGATCTTGCGGTAGACATCGGCCAGTGTTCTGCTTGCCACGTCCCGAGCCCGTTCGGCGCCGGCGGCCAAGATGGACTCGAGCTCTGTTCGTTCGTCCAGCAAATGGAGCGTGCGATCCCGGAAGGGAGTTACGAAACCGGTGACCGCGTCTGCCACGGCATTCTTGAGATCGCCGTAGCCTCGGCCGCGGAATTGGTCGACGAGCGCTGGAATAGGGGTGCCGCTAAGAGTCGACAGGATGGTCAGCAGGTTGGAGACCCCTGGCTTGTACTGCTCGTCGAAGATGATCTCGCGCCCGGAATCGGTCACCGCAGATTTTATCTTGCGAACGGTGACGCTCGGGTCGTCCAGCAGCGTGATCACGCCGGCTGGCGAGATGGCCGATTTGCTCATCTTCGCTGTCGGCTCGGCGAGATCGCGGATCTTGCCGACCGACGCGATGATGTAGGGCTCGGGAACGACGAAGGTTGTCCCGAAGCGAGAATTGAACCGAGTGGCAAGATCACGGGTCAGTTCCAGATGCTGCCGCTGATCCTCCCCCACCGGCACGTAGTCAGCCTGATAGAGCAGGATGTCGGCGGCCATCAACACCGGATAGGTGAACAGGCCCACGCTGGCTGATTCGGCACCGAAGCGTGCGACTTTGTCCTTGAACTGCGTCATTCGGTTGGCCTGACCGAACCCGGTCAGGCAGCCGAGAATCCAGGCCAGCTGAGCATGCTCTGGAACCTGTGATTGGACGAAGACGGTCGCCTTCGCAGGGTCAATTCCCGCCGCCAGGAGCTGGGCGGCACCAACAAGGGTCTGCTGCGTGAGATGCTCGGGATCTTGTTCGATGGTGAGAGCATGCAGGTCGGCGATGCCGTAGAAGGCTTCATGATCATCCTGCAGCGGCACCCACTGCCGCAGGGCACCCAGATAGTTGCCAAGATGAAGCGAGTCGGTGGTCGGCTGAGCGAGCGACAGCACCCGAGGTGTTCTGGGCATGCGCGCCATTGTTCCAGAACGACTGTGGGTGATCATCCGCGTTTGTCGCCGGTTAGCCGTTCGAATCCTCCACCGGCTCTATCCGGCGGACGACGAGCGAGGAAGCGCGGCGCTTGTCCAGTTCATGGACCCTTAGTTCGATAGTCACCTGCTCTGCGTCGTCGTCGTCACCGACAAGATGCACTGCAGCCCGTACCACGTCACCGATGGCCGGAAGTTGTCCCAACCGAGCCATGAAGAAGCCGGCAACGGTGTCGTACGGCCCCTCGGGAAGGACAAAGCCGGTCTTGTCCGCGAAGTCGTCGAGGCTGGTCAAACCATCAACGACAAGCGCACCCCGAAAAGTCGATCGATCCTCGCTGACGATGTCGTACTCGTCGGTGATATCGCCGACCAGCTCCTCGACCAGATCCTCCATGGTCACGATGCCGGCGGTGCCGCCGTACTCGTCGAGCACGATCGCAATGTGGGAGCTCGCCCGACGCATCTCGGTCAACGCCCGAAGTACCCGCGCAGTTTCGGGCAACGAGAGTACGGGCCGGGCAACGTCGGCTACCGGTATGGATCGGCTGCTCACCTCAGGGCTGAGAAGGTCGCGGACGTGGACGAATCCGACGATGTCGTCGGCGGATTCACCCATCACCGGATAACGGGAGTGGGGAGCCTTGATCACCTCGCGAACCGCCTTATGCGCCGGCATACTGCTTGGGAGAAAGTCAACCTCGGTCCGCGGCACCATCACCTCGCGCAGACCGCGCTCGCCCGCGTCGAAAACGTCCTGAACGATTTGACGCTCCTCCGGCCCTAGGGTTCGAGAACCGCTCACCAAGGCCCGGATCTCCTCGTCGGTCACCTCCTGGCGTGAAGCTGCCGGATCGCCGCCGACCAGCCGGACAACGACATTGGTTGACTTGCCGAGAAACCAGATGACGGGACGCGCCGCCCGGGCGACGAAGTTCACCAGCGGGGCGAGAGCGAGGGAGACGCCTTCGGCCCGTTGCAGCGCAATCCGCTTTGCCACCAGCTCGCCGAGCACGATGGAGACATAAGAAATCACCAAGGTGACAAGGATCACCGAGGTGGTGTCGGCCAACCCCGGTGGTATTCCGAATCCTTCTACCACGGGAGCCAGGTCTCCGGATACCCGGTCAGCGCCGAACGCTGCCGCGAGGAAGCCGGAGAGCGTAACGCCCACCTGAACCGCGGACAGGAACAGGTTGGGGTCGCCAGTTAGGCGTGCCACGAGCTGGCCACGCCTGCCGCGATGGGATATCTGCTTGATCTGGCTCTCTCTTAACGAGACCAACGCCAGCTCAGCGGCCACGAATACGCCTTGGATGACCACCAGAACCAAGATCAACGCAATGTTGAGCCACGCCGCGCTCATTCGCGCGAATTGTCCTCAGGTCTATGACTGTCGGGCTCGCTACTCACCCGAGCAAGCGTAGTGAACGCGCGAACTGGCGCTCTGGCGTATCCGTGAGATGATCCACCGGTGACGCTGCAGGTGAGCGTGATCGGCACTAATTACCTCGGTGCGACGCATGCGGTTGGACTAGCAGAGTTCGGTCACCACGTCGTTGGCATCGACATCGATGCTCAGCGGGTGAAAACCCTCAACAGCGGGCAGTCGCACATCTTCGAGATGGGCTTGGAGCCGTTGCTGGAGAAGCACACGGCCACTGGCAGACTGCGGTTCACTACCGACTACGTGGAGATCGCCGACTGGGCCGATGTGCACTTCCTCGCGCTCGGCACTCCCTCGGGCTCGGGTGGCGCAGCGGACCTCAGTCAGCTGCATGCCGCAGCTGACACGCTCGCACCGCTACTGAGCAGACCGACGCTGATTGTCGGGAAGTCGACCGTTCCCGTCGGTACCGCGCTCCAGCTGGAGCAGCGGATACGCGAACGTTCACCCGCCGGCGACGCTATCGAAGTCGCCTGGAATCCGGAATTTCTGCGCGAAGGCCACGCAGTGGAAGACACATTGCAGCCAGACCGGCTCATCTTCGGCACTCACTCGCAGAGGGCGCTCGAGCTGCTAGAGGAGGTCTACGCCATTCCACTGACCGAGGCGACGCCGGTCGTTCGGTGTGACATCCCAACCGCGGAGCTGATCAAGGTGGCAGCCAACGCGTTCCTGGCGACCAAGATCAGCTTCATCAACGCGATGGCCCGGATGTGCCAAGCCGCCGGTGGAGACGTGACCTTGCTGGCGGATGCACTCGGCTATGACAAGCGGATCGGTCGGGAGTTCCTCAACGCCGGCTTGGGATTTGGTGGCGGCTGCCTGCCAAAGGACATCGCGGCGTTGGCAGTGCGTGCCAAGGAGTTGGGCGTCGACGTGCTCAGCGATTTCATCGAGTCGGTCGAGGCGATCAACGAGGGACAGCGCACGGAACTCGCCGAGCTGGCGATTGAGCAGGCTGGCGGGGATGTCGGTGGCAAGCGGATCGCGGTGCTTGGTGCGACGTTCAAGCCTGGCACTGATGACACCCGCAACTCGCCGGCGCTGACAGTCGCAGACTATCTGCATGCCCGAGGTGCCGACGTTCGAATTTATGATCCACAGGCACGGTTGCCGGCTCGCAACGGCTTCACCCAGGTTGCCAGCGTTGAGCAGGCGCTCCTTGGGGCCGATGTGGTCCTACACCTGACTGAGTGGCCGGAGTTCCGGCAACTGGATCCGGAGCCGCTCGGCGAACTAGTCCGGTTCAAGATCATCATCGATGGTCGGTTGAAGCTGCACGGCCCTACCTGGCTCAATGCCGGCTGGAAACTCGTCCAGATCGGCCGCGCCGAAACGCTCTAACTATCTTCCCTCGCGGTTGCGCTTTCCAGCCGCTGTCTTCCTCGCTCTACTCGAAGTCTGGCTCTGCGACGGCTGCCTTGATCAGGCGTGCTGAATAGCGGGCAAAGCTGGGCCGGAGCTGGATGCGTCCGGGTTCGATCGCGGCAATGTCGGACCAGGGAACCAGGAACGATTCGCGGTGCAGCCAGTGCTCGAACTGCGCGATCGGCCACGGAGAGCGGATGTCGAGGCGCTCGAAGCCCATCGTCGAGGACTTCGTGTGCGGGCTGACGATGAGGCCGTGCAACCGCGCCACCGGCATGGCTTGATCGGTGCTGACCTGGTCCAGGACGAACCGGACGTCGGTGACCCAGCCAACCCGATTCTCACCGAAGACCGCAGAGCCGAGGAGATCACTCAGGATCATGGCGACCTCCCGGGATGCGGGCAATGATGTGATCGCGCACCCAACGCTCAGCCCAGGTCGCGTCAAGCGCCTCAGCTCTGACGCTAAGCCGAATGACTATGCCCACGTCGTAGACCGCAGACCAGGCGATCCGCTCTAGCCGGGATGCGGGTGGGCGACCGCCGAAGATCCGGGTGGCCAAGACCGGTCCGCTCAACAGCGAAATCAACTGCGGAGCCGCTGTCCCGGGCTCGATGGCGTCCGGTCGGTCAACATCAGAGATTTCCAGGTCCGAAACCGCCGTTACCGGGACAGCTGCCACATCGAGCACCTGTCGATCCAGCAGATGAAGGTGGGCATCCAGCACTCGCCCGGTCGATGCCTGCGGGTCCAGCGGGTAGTCGTCCATCATGTGCCCGCTCCGCTGACGATCAAAAGCGGAATCGCGGCGAGTGACGCCGCTAAGATCACGACGAGGTAGCAGACGGCAACCGCACCGGTCACCGGGCCATTGACGAAACGCCCCATGTACTGGGGATCGTTGGCGATGATCAAGATTGGCAGATAGGTCAAGGGCAGCGCGATTGCTGAAAAGACGACCGACAGCTCCGTGACCTGGACGGGATCTACACCAGTCAGCAGAACGCCGACGCCGATGATCAACACGATAATCATGACCAGGTGGAAGCGGGCCGCCGCGGCCGGCGGACGGAACTTTCCCCAGGGCCAGCCGAAGAACTGCGCCAGGGTGTATCCGCTCGACAGCGTCGTTTCCAGGGCCGCGCCGAACGTCGCTGCCACCACGCCAATGAGTACGGCGGCGAGCAAGAGCTTCCCGCCGGCAACGGCCATCGGAAGCATGATCTGTCCCAGCGTGGTCACTTGAACGGCGTGCGGCAGCAGCACAACTGCAGCGCACCCGGCGAGTGCTATCGAGAGCACCCCGCCCAGTGGGAAGCCCACCATCACATTGGCTCGCGACTGATTGAGGTCCTGCGACTTCCAGCCCTCTTCCACCGCACCGGAGGAGAAGAAGAAGACTTCGTACGGAGTCATGGCGGCTCCGAAGAGCGCAACCGCGTAGTACCAGTAGGTCGCTGGTTTCTCCTGGCTGAACTCAATTTGCTGCAGAGCCTGGCGGCCGAGCTCAGACCACGAGGGGTGCAGCAGGAATAAGGCGACCGCAAAGCCGATCAACGTCAGGCCGACCAGTCCGGTGACGTTCTCCATGACTGAGAACTTGACACGCCAGACGACCAGCCAAACCGCAAACGCGGCGAACGGTAGCCACAGGAAATACGAGACGCTGCTGGCTAGCTCCAACGCCAAGGCAACGCCACCGATTTCCGCGGTCACCGTCATCAAGTTGATCAAGAAGGACGCGGATAGATTGGCCAGTGCTGCCCGAGGACCGAGCCGCTCACGGATGATCTCGAACGTTGCCCTCCCACTGACCGCAGCCACCCGGCCCGACATCTGAGCGAAAACGCAGATGCCACCAACCCCGAGCACGACAACCCAGGCGAGGGATAGTCCGAAGCGAGATCCGACTACGGCATTGGTCACCAGATCGCCGATGTCCAGGAAGCCGCCAATGGCGGTGAGGATGCCGAGCGCAACTGCGAAAATGCGCTTCACCGGCTGCTCTCCAGCTGGTCGAGCACCGCTTGGACGCCCTCCGCCGATGAGGCCAATTTCGCCATCGCACCAGCACAGGACATGTCTTGGGACAGGCAGTCCGTGCCCGCCAGTGAGGCTGATGTCGCGTCTCGGGCGGCAGCAAGGGCGGTATCGCGGAGGGACGCCTCGCTCGGGCTCGAGACGCTTGCCTTGGAAATGCCCTCCTCCGCCGCGGTCAGCTCCTCCGTCATATCGTCGAACAGAGTCTGAGTGACAGCCCTGGTCAGCCGTTGTTCACCGAGGAGCTGAAGGGCCATCTGCTCGCTTTGTACCGCGGCGCGAGCCTGCTCCATCGGATCAATCAGGTCCTGGGCCACTCCCCCGCTGCAGCCGCCGAGCAGAACGAATAACAGTCCAACGCCGCATGCCCGGATCCGAAAGCGCGATGCCTCAGCATCCGTCCGCGGCATCGCAGGCATTCCCCCTCAATCCATGCTGTTTACGATGTAAGCACCGCTGCAGATAGTTGTCCAATTTGGCTGGCAAGTGGCGGGGTACGAGTCAACCAGGTAACCGCGTCAGAAGGGGGAGGTATGAGTTCCTCACAGCCGAATGAGACGGATCAGGACACCAGTGAATACGAGGATCAGGACTCAGAGCCGACCACGCTGGCACCATCCGGTGAAGGTCCGACCGATCCCGGTCCCGTAGTGGAGGCTCCAGAGGATCCTTCGGGCCTACCGACCTGAGCTAACTACGCAAGGCCCGCGTCCCGGGCGGCCGATGTCCTTCGAAGGTCTCAGGACGCGTTCGAGCCGAGCTTGGCGGCGAGGTTCTCGTCCAAGGTGCCGAGAAAGTCCTCCGTGGTCTGCCATTCCTGATCCGGACCGACCAGCATCGCAAGATCCTTGGTCATCTTGCCCGACTCGACCGTGGTGATGACCACGCCCTCCAGCGTTTCGGCGAAGTTGATCACATCCGGCGTGTTGTCCAGCTTGCCGCGATGCTTCAACCCGCCGGTCCAGGCGTAGATGGAGGCTATCGGGTTCGTAGAAGTCGGCTTACCCTGCTGATGCTGGCGGTAGTGCCTGGTCACCGTGCCATGAGCGGCTTCCGCCTCGACCGTCTTGCCGTCGGGAGTCATCAGCACGCTCGTCATCAGGCCGAGCGAGCCGAAGCCCTGCGCTACGGTGTCGGACTGCACATCGCCGTCGTAGTTCTTGCAAGCCCAGAGGTAGCCCCCCTCCCATTTGAGCGCGGCCGCGACCATGTCGTCGATCAAGCGGTGCTCATACGTCAGCCCGGCGGCCTCGAAGTCGGCTTTGAACTCCTTCTCATAGATCTCGGCGAAAATGTCCTTGAAGGCCCCGTCGTAGGCTTTCAAGATCGTGTTCTTGGTCGACAGGTAGACCGGATAGTGCCGCTCCAGACCGTACGAGAAGCTTGCCCGGGCGAAGTCGGCGATCGAGGCGGTGAAGTTATACATGCCCATCGCGACCCCACCGTCGGCCGGATAATTGGCCACAACTTGCTCGATCGGCTCTGAGCCGTCGTCCGGGGTGAAAGTGATCGTCAGCTTGCCCGCACCAGGAACCTTGAAGTTGGTGGCCTTGTACTGATCACCGTGCGCATGACGGCCGATCACGATCGGCTTCGTCCATCCGGGCACCAGCCGCGGAATGTTGGAAATGATGATCGGCTCCCGGAACACCACACCGCCCAAGATGTTACGGATCGTGCCATTCGGACTGACCCACATTTTCTTGAGATTGAACTCCTTCACCCTCGCCTCATCCGGTGTGATCGTCGCGCACTTCACGCCCACTCCGTGCTTGGCGATCGCGTGCGCCGCATCTACGGTGACCTGGTCTTCGCTCTCATCTCGATGCTGGATGCTCAGGTCGTAGTACTCGAGGTTCACGTCCAGATAGGGATGGATCAGGCGGTCCTTGATGAACTGCCAAATGATCCTGGTCATCTCGTCGCCGTCGATTTCAACGACTGTTCCGTCGACCTTGATTCTTGCCATGGGTACAGACCTCCGAGGTGATCTGGGAGCGATGGGATGCCAAATTCAAGCTATCCAACACCCCCGGACGTAGCCACCCCGGCTAGCACGCCTCAACCTCTAAGAAGGGTCTGGCTAGGTGTTCTGCACAAGCACGAGCCAGTTTCCGGAATTGTCCCGCATCACCGCTTCCACGCCGTACGGCCGATCCGTTGGCTCTTGCAGGAAGCTCACACCCTTGGCGACCAGCTCCTGGAAGGTCTTTTGGCAGTCGTCCACCTGGAGACCGATACCGCCGAGCTGACCCTTCTCCAGCTGCTCACGTACGAAGTTCGCCGCTTCGTCGTCCAGCGGCGGCCCCGGAGTCATCAGGGTGAGCTCGAGCTCCGGCTGGCTCGAGTGCCCCACGGTGACCCATCGATATCCATCACCCAAGGTGGCATCCGTGCGCAGCTCGAAGCCGAGGACATCCACATAGAAGTCGCGTGCTTGATCTTGGTCGAGGCAGTAGACGGTCACTAGGGAAACATTTGTGATCATGATCAGCACTGTAGAACGACGACAGGCGGTGCGCTTCTTCCAGATTGCGCTGCTTCTTGCTGCCCGCTGGGCTTCGAGGTGAGCCTCAGGTTGACGACGCCTCGCATGAACAAATAGCAACCGGGAATGTGCGGGGCACCGCCGCGGGCCAGTCGATCCCGATATGCGGTCGGTGCTTCACCGACGAGTTGCTTGAAGCGCATCGAGAACGATCCCAGACTTGCGAAACCGACCGCCATGCAGATCTCGCTCACCGTCAGGTTGGCGGCCCGCAGCAAATCCTGCGCTCGCTCGACCCGCCGTCGAGTGAGGTAGCGAATCGGCGTTTCGCCGTAAACGGCGGCGAAACAGCGAACGAGATGGAACTTGGACACGGCACCCACTGCAGCCAAGTGGTCAAGAGTCAGCGGCTCGGTGTAGTGGCGATCGATGTGATCCCGGACGCGCCTTAAGTGACGAAGAAGGTCGAGAGCTACTGTCGACCCAGTGCTTGGTCGATTCATCCATTCACCACCGTCATGCCGGGCCGGAGCCGCGGTCTTTGCTGCCACTCGTAGGCCTGCTCGCTGGGCCACCAGTCGTTCCGCCACCGTTCAAGCATCGCCGTGCTGTCACGCTTCGTAATTCGCCTGTGTCGCTCATCCTCCGGCACCTCCAGCCAGATGGTGACATCCCAGGGCACCGGCAGCCTGTCATCAGTCGATGAGACCCCTTCGACGATGACCGGCACCCCCGCGGGTAGGTTCACCCAGCCCAGGCCTCGATCGTCGAGGTAGTCCCAGCGCTGGTATCTGGCCGACCGCCCGGCAAGCAGTGGTTGCAGAACTTGCTCGATGAACCGATTTCGCTCCCATCCCTGGCGACCGGGCCGCGAAAAATCGTCAACGTGCACCACGCGTGCCCCCGGCAGGCTGGACGCCAGCTCAGCGGCAAAGCTGGATTTGCCGGCAGCTCCCAGGCCGTCGATGCCAATCCAACGGGTGCCGGTGAGATCGCGAAGCCGCTCGCGGACCATGGCCAGAGCCTGATCGCGGGTTAGTGGCGAACCCATGCCACCTCCTCTCGCCATCCACCTGCACCTTGCTAGCGTCAGCCTACGAACCGACGGGATGCCAAGCCGAGGAGAAGCCGTGAGCACACCGGTCAAGGTCGCTGTCACCGGGGCAGCCGGTCAGATTTGTTACAACCTGCTGTTCCGCATTGCCGGGGGCTCGCTGCTCGGAGCAGACCAATCGGTCGAGCTGCGGCTGCTGGAGATCACTCCAGCGCTGAAGGCGCTTGAAGGCGTTGTGATGGAGCTCGACGACTGTGCTTTTCCGCTGCTCGCCGGCATGGAAATCAGCGACGATCCGAACACGGTCTTCGATGGCGCGAATTTGGTCTGTCTGGTCGGAGCACGGCCTCGTACCAAGGGGATGGAGCGTGGGGACCTCTTAGAGGCGAACGGCGCGATCTTCCAGCCGCAGGGAAAGGCACTCAACGACCACGCTGCCGATGACGTCCTGGTCCTGGTCACCGGTAACCCGGCCAACACCAACGCGTTGATCGCGATGAACAACGCCCCCGACATTCCGCGAGAGCGCTTTCACGCGCTCACCCGCCTCGACCACAACCGGGCCAAGGCTCAGCTTGCCGTCAAGACTGGCGCAGCGGTGAGCGACATCAGCCACATGACAATCTGGGGCAACCACTCAGCGACTCAGTATCCGGATCTGTTCAACACCCTGGTCAAGGGCGAGAACGCGGCGGCGTTGATCAACGACCAGTCGTGGCTGGAATCGACGTTCCTGCCAACGGTGCAGCAGCGCGGTGCCGCGATTCTCGAGGCCAGAGGTGCCAGCTCTGCCGCCAGCGCGGCCAATGCCACCATCGACCACATGCGGGATTGGGTACAAGGCACCCCCGCCGACGACTGGGTCTCAATGGCCGTGCCGTCCGATGGCTCCTACGGAGTGCCCGAAGGACTCATCTCGTCGTTCCCTTGCACCACGTCGAATCGCAGCTACGAAATCGTGCAAAGTCTTGAGATCAACGACTTCTCGCGTACCAAGATCGACGCTAGCGTCGCCGAACTGGCCGACGAACGGGATGCCGTGAAGTCACTAGGGTTGATTGCATGAGTTCGGCCAATCAACCGCCTGATCCGTTCAGCCGCGAAGGGTCATCCTCCGATGACCAGGATTCCAGCGCATCGTCGAATGGCGAGTCGCCATGGCCTCGCTACCAGTACGGTCCGGCGAGCAATGCGCCGGCACCAGGTTACGACCAGCCCCAGGGTTCGCCATATGAGACCGGTGCCGACACTGTTTACGGCTCCTCTTCGCAGTATCCGGGCATGCCTGCCTACGACGCGGATCAGCCCTATGGCAGCAATTACGGCGATAGCCCTTATGCGGTGAACCCCTACCAGTCGAGCTTTGGCAGTGCCACCCCGTACCAGCCCGAGTACGGCGGCCCCAATTCTTACGGTGTCCCCGCTGTTCAGCATCCGCAAGCGATCATCGCCATGGTCCTCGGCATTCTTGGCTTAGCCGTCTGCCCGTTGATCGGGATCGCCGCACTCATCCTCGGCAACAAGGCCCGCAAGGAAATCGATGCGTCCCCCGGCCGGTTTTCCGGGCGGGGGATGGCGACTGCGGGATTCGTCCTCGGCATTATCTCGATCGTTGTGACAGTGCTGTTGATCTTGCTTATCGTGCTCGGGGTGGCCGGCGCTCTAAGCAGCTGAGGCCCATCCAAGCGCTCCCGGCAGCGCGCCGATTTCCGCGCGCTGCGGAACAATGAACAACATGAGCAATCCATACGATCCGAACGCCGTCCCACCCGGTCAGGGTGCTGGAGGATACAGTCCCGCGCCGTACGGACCGGGATATTCGCCGGTGGCGCCGGATCATCCCCAAGGCACCACCGTGCTGGTCTTAGGCATTGTCGGTATCTTTTTCACCATCTGCGCACCGATTGCCTGGTACATGGGTAGCAAGGCGCTGAAGGAAATCCGCTCATCCGGGGTTACCTACGCCAACGAGCAGAACATTGTCATCGGCCGGATCCTGGGCATCGTCTTCACCCTCCTTGGCATCCTTGCGCTGGTACTCACGATCATTTTCGTCATCATCGCAATTGTCGCGGCTTCCAACGGCATACGGTGAGCTGATCAGCTGGGGCCGCGCCGTCAGCGCCCACCGGGCACCGCGATCGCCAGGGCCATGATCGCCAGGCTCGCAAGGCCGAGCGCGGCGACATCGAACGCTTTGCTGCGGACCTCTAACAGTCCAGCCGCGCCGCCCGGGAGCGCAAGTCGGGTCACCGCTCCAACACCCAGAAAGGCGCCAACGATCAATGAGCCCAGCCGCCACGTGTCTTCGCCGACGATCGCCACGACGAGGCCGACAGCCACGCCGCCTATAACGACGAGCAGCGGCCACCTGCGCCGCGTTCGGGCCCTTGTAGGCTCTGAAGTCGTCGACCTCACGACATCGCGAGCTGCTCAGCCCGCTCGACGACGTTTGTGAGAAGCATCGCACGGGTCATCGGTCCAACGCCGCCGGGCACTGGGGCCACCCGGCTGGCCACCTCGTGAACGCTCGGATCAAGATCACCAACCAGTCCGTTCTCGGTCCGGGTGATGCCGACATCAACGCATACGGCTCCCGCCTTGATCATGTCTGCAGTGATCAGACCAGGCCGACCCGCGGCGGCGATGACGATATCGGCAGATCGAGTGTGACCTGCAAGATCGATGGTCCCCGTGTGACAGAGGGTCACAGTGGCATTCTCGCTCTTTCGGGTCAGCAGCAACCCGAGCGGACGGCCAACCGTTGTGCCGCGGCCGATGACGCAGATCTCGGCCCCGGCAATCGGCACCCCGTTGCGCCGAAGAAGTTCCACGATGGCCCGCGGCGTACAGGGCAGTGGTCCGGGAGCTCCCAGCACCAAGCGCCCCAGGTTCACCGGGTGCAAACCATCGGCATCTTTCGCCGGATCCACCAGACTCAACGCCCACGTATCGTCGAGGCTTCCAGGCAAGGGCAGCTGAATGAGATAGCCAGTGCAGGCCGGGTCGGCATTCAGTTCACCGATCTTTGTGGCGAGCTCGTCCGCGCTGATCGATGCCGGAAGTTCCACCTCAATCGAGGCAATCCCTACTTGTGCGCAGTCGCGATGCTTGCCGGCCACATATGAGCGGCTGCCCGGGTCGGATCCCACCAGGATGGTTCCGAGTCCCGGCCTAACGCCGCGCTCCACCAGCGCCGCAACTCGAGAATTCAGATCGGCCTTGATTGTCGCCGCGAGGGCCTTGCCGTCTAGAAGCTGTGCTGTCATCTGGATCGCTGTGTTTCCTCGCAGTCAGTGGAAGAAGTGCCGGGCATCAGTGAAGTACATCGTTGCGCCGGCACTCTTCGCGGCTGCAATCACATCCTCATCGCGTATTGAGCCGCCGGGTTGAACCAGGGCCCGGATGCCCGCATCAAACAAGATCGTCGGCCCGTCGTCGAACGGGAAGAATGCATCTGAGGCTGCTGCGGCGCCCACCGCTCGATCCCCTGCCCGTTGCACAGCTAGCCGGCAGGAATCGACCCGATTCACCTGGCCCATCCCGATACCGACCGTCGCGCCATCAGACGCGAGCACGATTGCATTCGACTTCACCCCGCGCACCCCACGCCAGGCGAACTCAAGGTCGGCGAGCGTGGCCGCGCTGGCCGGCTCCCCCGCAACCAATCGCCAATTGGCGGCCTGATCATGATCACTATCGACGGTGTCGGCAAGCTGCATCAGCAGACCGCCCTCGATCCGCCGTGTCTCCACCCCACCGGAGGCGTAAGGATCAACGACTAGGATGCGCAGATTCTTCTTGGCCGCAAGCACCTCGATCGCCCCATCGTCGTATCCAGGAGCGGCAATCACCTCCGTGAAGACCTCGGTTACCTGACGTGCCATCGCGACGCTGACTGGCCGGTTGGTGGCGATCACCCCGCCGTAGGCGGAAACCGGATCGCAGGCTTGCGCCTTGCGGTGCGCTTCGGCGATGTCATCACCAATGGCCACGCCACAGGGATTGGCATGCTTGATGATGGCCACCGCCGGCTGTTCGAAGTCGTACGCCGAACGGCGCGCAGCATCGGTATCGACATAGTTGTTATAGGACATCTCCTTGCCGTGCAACTGCTCTGCTGTGGCAAGCCCATGGGCGCGAAAACCGTTGCGATACAGAGCGGCCGGCTGATGCGGGTTCTCGCCGTACCGAAGCCCACTGACCTTGTTCCAGGTGCCACCGAGCCATGCCGGGAACCTGGTACCGCCGCCGGGGTCGGCGACCATGTTGGTCATCCAGCTCGCGACCGCGACATCGTACGTCGCAGTGTGCACGTAGGCGGCGGCCGCCAGCGTCCGCCGCTCCTCCAGGGTGAACCCGCCGGCATCCAGCGCGGCTTTGAGCTGCGGATACTGCGTGGGTGAGGTAACGACCGCCACGGAGGCATGGTTCTTGGCTGCACCGCGGACCATCGCCGGACCGCCGATGTCGATCTGCTCGATGCACTCTTCCGGCGCGGCACCGGCCTCGACCGTTTCGGTGAACGGGTAGAGGTTGCTGATCAGCAGTTCGAAAGGAGCTATCCCAAGCTCGCGGAGCTGGCTGCGGTGCGACTCCTGCCGAACATCGGCCAGCAATCCGGCATGCACCTTGGGATGCAGGGTCTTGACCCGCCCATCGAGACACTCCGGGAAGCCGGTTAACTGTTCCACCTCAATGACCGGCAGGCCGGCCCCAGCGATCATGCGCGCCGTCGATCCGGTGGAGACCAGCTCGACTCCAGCTGCCAGGAGGGCCTGGCTGATCGAGACGAGATCGGTCTTGTCGTAAACCGACACCATCGCCCGCCGAATCGCCAGGCGGCCAACTGAATTGATCTGGTTCATGCCCTATTCGCTCCATCGCAGTGTTCGGCCGGTCACCTGCCAGCTTTTGGTGGCCAGCCGGTGCACCGTACTGACCAGAAGTTCCCGCTCGGCAATCTTGATGCGCTCGTGCAGGTCCTCCACGGAATCGTCGTCCCCCACCCGCACGGCCACCTGATCGACGATCACTCCCGTGTCCACCCCCTCGTCCACGAGGAAGACTGTGGCACCCGAGATCTTGACCCCATACGCGAGGGCATCACGAGGGCTATGCGTGCCAGGGAAGGAGGGCAACAGCGCCGGGTGCGAGTTAATCAGGCGCCCCCCATAAGCCGCCAGGAAGTTCGGCCCGACCAGTTTCATGAAGCCTGCCAGAACAACGAGCCCGGGATGGAAGCCGGCTACCAGATCGGTCAGCTGCCGATCCCAATCCGCACGATCGGCACCCCGCTCCAGGGGATGCACAAAAGTCCCAACGCCAGCCTGCTCAGCCCGCTTCAGAGCAGTGATCCCCTCACGATCGGAACCGACGCCGACAACGCGGGCGCCGAATCCCGGAGCTGCGCCGGCATCCAGCAGGGCTTGCAGCAAGGTACCGGAGCCCGACACCAGAACTACCAGTCGAAGCGGGTCGCGCGGGAGCGGCACGGGCCGAAGCCTATCCCCGGCTAGGTCGTAGCAGTCCCAGCACAAAACCGACGACCATGCCGGCCAACCCCATGGTGGTCGGGGCCATGACCAGTAGCTGGATCAGTCGCGGTCCTAGCGCCGTTAGCCGCACACTGCCGATGTCACCGCTGCAAGCCCAAGCTCCGGCGACGAAAACCACGCCAGCCACCAGTCCCGAGAACCCGCCGACCAGGCTGGTCTGGTCGAAGCGCGCAGCAGGGCGATGCCGGACCGCGATCCAGGCCGCCACTGCTCCCGCCGCCGCTCCGCCGGCCAACCACCACAATTGACTGGTATCGGCACCGCCACCGGCCGGCAGGGCGCCCAGCAGCGGAAGGCCGGGCAGCATGCCGAGTTCCGTGCCCGCGGGCGCGACAATCGAGCTTGAGCCGACTGAAAAACCTGGACCCAGCGCGTACGAGCCGGCCCACATCACGGCGGTGGGCGCGAGCGCCAACTGAAGAAAAACGAGGGCGATTCCGCCTGCGATACCGGCATCCAGTCCGCCGGTCAGCGCGACGACTCGGCTGAAGTGGTTAATCAGCCCGGTTGCCAACAGTGCCGCACCGGCGACCACCATGACCAATTGGGCACTGACAACAGCGCCAGGAAAACCGGCAACCCATGCCGGCCAGCTGGCGGCAGCGCCGCGGCCGGCGCGGCGCGCACCCCAAGCCGCGGATAGCAACACGACAAGTGCGACGGCAACGAACCGGGACCGGGCCGGCCAATCGTCACCACCCGACACCGTCGCGGCAACAACGACTGGCACGAAGTAAGCGGCAGCGGTAAATATCGAGATGGCAACACGCCTGGGACGCGCTGGGTTGTGCACGCGGCCGGCGGCAAAGGCGGCCGAGCGGAGGACGAGGAAAGCGAAAACTACCGTCGCCCCCCATGGAATCAGGGTGACCCTCGCCGACCCAAGGTGGGTACCGACGCCGTTGCTCAACAACCACAACTTCGTCCCGAGCTGGAGCGACTGGGTCAATGTGCCAGGCTGCGCGGATAACCAGCCGAGCACCACGACTCCGGCAACCAGGACCCAGCCGGCAAGTGAACTGATCAAACCGCCGGCGACTGCCACCGGCAACCAGCCGAATAGCGGCGACTCTGCCTCTGATTGTCTTCCGTCACGATGGCTCGTTTTGGCAACCTGGGCCTCAAGGGCGATCGCTCGTTCAGTGCGGCGAGGCGAGAGAAGTGAGGCCATAGCCATTCCATGCTGTCCCAGCGTTTTGGTCAGGACGGACGGGACACGCCAACAAGCGAGTATGGTTTTCGGTGATCTTTGGCCCGCACCACGATCGGCCCGGGCCTGTCATAAGGGGGAGTCGCTCACGCATGGTCGATCGGGAGCGCGAAACATATCGTCCCCGGCGAGCACTTATCGAGCCTGATAGCACTGCCGATGAGTCGGTTGATGAGGAATATCACGGCTCAAACGGGGCCACGCCGGGGACCAATGGTCATCGGGCCAATGGGGAGCACGGGCCCACGTCGGCCGCAATGGAGATCGCTCAGCCCGCCGAGGAGACGAGCTCGGATTGGGCAGCCTTGCGCAGGAGTATCTTCGCCGATCTGGACGACGACATAGCGCCGCCGCTGTACCGCGACGGCAGCCCGGCACCGATCGCACCGCCGGAGATTCCAGACTCGCCGAATGAGCTGGCGGACACCGATCCTCGGCCTGCGACTACCGACACGGGTCGGGAGACTTGGGTGCGTTCGGCGCTGACGGAGGCTGCGCAACGGCCAAGGACACGCGACGAGGAGTCAACCACGATCCTGCCCAGGACGTCGTCCGGCTCTCGCGACACTCACGGCTGGCAGGAGACCATCGATGACTTTTCCGACCTCGATGAGGATGGGCCCCAGCTCGACCGCCGAATCAAGCTGGCTTTGGTTACCGGCGGTGTCGTCGCAGTTGTTGTTCTGGGCCTGGTGATCGGCTGGAGCGTTATTTCCAACAGCCAGCAGACGGTCACTCCCAATCCTGACCCGACCGGTAGACCTACCAATCCGGCTTCCGCTGGGCCGACCGATCAGCCTGACGCCCTGTTGGACGACAACTCAATGATGACAGCGGAGGATGCCAAGCGAGTTGCGACAGATCGGACCTGGAAGATCGCCTTGACCCAGCATGGAACCTCCGACCAATCGTCACGGCCGACCTGCCTAGGCGGAGACCCAGTGGAAGGTCAGCCGGCAGCGGCACAAACCATCCTTCGCGTGCTCAGTACCGGCAAGCAGCCGCCCGCGATCTTGCACGAAGCGCAAGCATTCACCTCGCCAGAGGAGGCGGCGCAGGCGTACGCGGTGGCCGCCAAGACGCTAGGCGGTTGCCTGGAATTGGGCGGCTATGTGAAATCGGGCTGGAACGTGACCGGTCTCGGCGATCAAGCAGTCGGTGTGGTGGTTCCGATTCGCAAGGCCGGCAAGATCGAAAACCACAGCCTGGTGCTGAATCGCACCGGCAAAGTCATGAACGTGGCTGACGCCGCAAAAAGCTCCGATCCGGCCCAGATCGCCAAGGTGGCGAGCGCCCTGGCGGCCGCCACCAGCACTCAGTGCGGCAAGGCTGGCGGAGCCTGCCCGACTTCGGTGGCAGTAAAGGCGGCACCGCCCCCGGTGGGTGGAGATGAGCCCGGTTTCCTGGCGGCAGGCGACCTGCCACCGACGCCCAATGTCGAGTCGCTGTGGGTCGGCGACGCTCCCAATGTTCCGCAGGAAGCATTCGTCGGTGCCCAATGCGAAAACGTGAACTGGGCAAAGACCCCGGCAAACACTCGGGTCGCCCGGACGTACCTGCTCGAGCAAGGTGCGGACCCGGGTTTCGGCCTCGACGAGATCATCCTGACCATGCGCAATGAGAAGGCGGCTCGCGATTTCCTCGACCAGCTCCGCAAGACCGTGGCGAACTGCCCCAAGCGCAAGCTCACCGCGAGCGTCCCGAAGCCGAACTCCGTAACCGGAGTCGGGGCGAGTGGCACCAAGATCGCCGGATGGACGGCAACCGTGTCGCAGAAGGTAAGCAATGGTTCGCTGAAGTACCGCGTCGGAGCGGTTGCCGCCGGCAGCAAGGTGATCTACACGTTCCTCAGTCCCAAGGGCAAGCTGGATATGACCAATAGCCAGTGGAAGGACGTCGCCGTAAGGGCCGGCCAGCGGGCGACCCAGGTCAAATAGCGCTGCTCATGATGTCGCGCATGAGTTGCGCGGTTTCGCTCGGCGTCTTGCCGACCTTCACGCCGGCAGCCTCGAGCGCCTCCTTCTTTGCCGCGGCGGTGCCGGAGGAGCCCGACACGATGGCTCCAGCGTGACCCATCGTCTTGCCTTCCGGGGCAGTGAAGCCGGCCACATAGCCGACGACGGGCTTCTCCACATGGTTCGTGATGAATTCAGCGGCCCGCTCCTCGGCATCTCCGCCGATTTCGCCGATCATCACGATGGCGTCGGTATCGGGATCATCGGAGAAGGCCTGCAGGGCGTCGATGTGAGTCGTGCCGATGATGGGGTCGCCACCGATGCCGATCGCTGAGGAGAAGCCGATGTCGCGCAGCTCGTACATCATCTGGTAGGTCAATGTGCCCGACTTGGACACCAGACCGATCCGGCCCGCCGTGGTGATGTCTGCGGGAATGATGCCGGCATTGGACTGCCCCGGCGAAATGAGACCCGGGCAGTTCGGTCCGATCAGCCGAGTCTTCGAGCCTTGGGACAGCGCGAAAAATTCAGCCGCGTCCTTCACCGGAACACCCTCGGTGATCACAACCACCAGCGGAACCTCACCGTTGATCGCCTCGACCACAGCGGACTTTGTGAACTTGGCCGGCACAAAGATCACGCTGACATTGGCACCCGTCGACTTCACCGCCTCAGCGACCGAATTGAACACGGACACGCCGCCCTTGTCGAACTCGACGACCTGACCGCCTTTGCCGGGCGTTACACCACCGACGATGGTCGTGCCGGAGTTCAGCATCCGCTGAGTATGGATGCGTCCCTCGGAGCCGGTCATCCCCTGGACAATGACCCGCGAGTCGGAGTTCAGAAAGATTGCCACCTCGTACGCCTCCTCAGCTCGCCGCCAGCTCCGCGGCTCGGCGGGCAGCACCATCCATCGTGTCCACCTGTTCCAGGCCGGGAAGTCCCGCGTCATACAAGATCTTGCG
This sequence comes from Actinomycetota bacterium, assembly GCA_046732135.1. Lineage (GTDB taxonomy): Bacteria > Actinomycetota > Actinomycetes > Propionibacteriales > Propionibacteriaceae > Microlunatus. The sequence goes on along the minus strand of JBKPML010000020.1, from coordinate 35,707 downwards.
TCCCAGTTCGGCATTGTTGCCGTCCAGCCGGACGACAAGTGGCACGTCGACATGTTCGTCGTGACTCGCCAGCAGCTCGAATGCCTGCACGATGCCATTGGCGACGGCATCACAGGCCGTGATGCCACCGAAGACGTTGACGAACACGCTCCGGACCTGCTGATCGCCGATGATGATCTCCAAGCCGTTTGCCATGACTTCGGCGCTGGCGCCCCCGCCGATGTCCAAGAAGTTGGCCGGCCTCGGTGTACCACGAAACTCCTCGCCCGCGTAGGCGACCACATCGAGGGTGCTCATCACTAGCCCGGCGCCGTTGCCGATGATCCCCACCGAACCGTCGAGCTTGACGTAGTTGAGGTCCCTCTCCTTGGCCGCCGCCTCCAACGGATCCTCGCTCGCCTTGTCCGCCAGCGCTTCATGATCGGTATGCCGGAACGCCGCATTCTCGTCCAGCGATACTTTCGCGTCCAGCGCGATGATCTTGCCGTCGCCGGTCTTGACCAGTGGATTGACCTCGACGAGCGTGGCATCTTCAGCCATATAGACCTCCCCGAGAAGTTGCAGCACCCGGGCAATCTCCGCGGCATCGTCGTCGCCCAAGCCTGCGGCCGTCACGATCTCCTGCGCCTTAGCGGCATCAAGGCCAACATTCGGGTCGACCGGCACTCGGGCCAGCGCCTCGGGCCGCTCAGCGGCTAGCGTTTCGATGTCCATTCCGCCCTCCCGGGAGCACATGGCGAGGTAACGGCGGTTGGCCCGGTCCAGCAGCAGCGAGAAGTAGTATTCGTCGGCGATATCGGCTCCCTCTGCGATCATGACGGTCTTGACGACGTGACCCTTGATGTCCAAGCCGAGAATCTCCTCGGCGCGCGCCGCGGCCTCCTCTGGACTCTTGGCGATCTTGACCCCACCAGCCTTGCCGCGGCCGCCGGTCTTCACCTGAGCTTTGACGACCAGAACGGGCGCGCCGATCTTGGCGGCTGCGGCCCGTGCCTCGTCCGGAGTGGTGGCGGTAATGCCCCGCAAGACCGGCACACCGTGCGCCTCGAAGATGTCCCGCGCCTGATACTCGTACAGATCCACACTGAACCTCCGTGCTCGGCAGAGTGATGCTGAGCCTAGTGGTCGGTGCGGGCTACGTTCGCGCGGACCCAGTCGACGACCTCGGTCATAGTCGCACCGGGTGTGAAAACCGCGGCTACACCCATTTCCGCGAGCAGCACGCGATCGGCCTCGGGAATTATGCCGCCGCCGAAGACCACGATGTCCTCGGCGTGCTCGGCCTTCAATAGCTCCACGACACGAGCGAAGAGCGTCAAATGTGCGCCAGACAGGACCGACAACCCGATGGCGTCTGCATCCTCAGCCAGCGCTGTGCGCACGATCTGCTCGGGGGTCTGATGCAGCCCGGTGTAGATCACTTCCATGCCAGCATCGCGAAGCGCGCGGGCGACGATCTTTGCGCCCCGGTCATGACCGTCCAGACCGGGCTTCGCCACCACGATGCGCAACGGCCCTGAGCTTGCTAGCGGCGGCTGGGACTGATCAATCCCGCCCAGATCAGGGCCATCGGACGCCACAGTCCAAGCCTAGTGGGGCAGTACCCTGACGCCATGCTCAAGAAGGCCGGTGGCGAGCTGTCCCGGCTGACGCGCGGAGTACCCCGGCTGGCATCAGGAGTCGCGATCGAGGCTGGGTGGATGACGGCACATCTGCTGATGTATCCGCTGGGTGTCGTGTCCCAACCGACGCCCAAGGTGAGCCGGCGGTATCGGCGGGAGGCCCCAGATCCCCAGCAGCGCGGCATACTCTACGAAAGCATCGATATCGCCTCAACGCCGATCTTGCTGATTCACGGCATCGTCGACAACCACTCGATCTTTACGGTGCTCGAACGCGCGCTGCGTCGACGCGGCTTCCGGAATCTCTTCTGGTTCGACTACGGGCTTCGGACCCGCGATGTACGCCGGACCGCCAACGACCTCGGGATCGCCATCGAGAGGCTCACCACCAGCTCCGGCTACGAGCGCATTCACATCATCGGCCACAGCCTGGGCGGGCTGATCGCGCGCTACTACGTGCAGCGTCTCCATGGCGACCAATTCGTCCACACCTTGATCACACTGGGCACACCACACTCGGGGACACGGCTTGCCCACGCCGGTTGGGTGCTGCCGCTGGTACGACAGCTCAATCCCGGCTCGGAACTGTTCGCTGAGCTTGCAGAACCCGCTGGGAACTGCACGACCAGGTTTCTCGCCTTCTACAGCGAGCTCGACCACGTTGTCGTGCCCAGCCGGAACGGACGGATTGATCACCCCGACCTGGACGCGCGGAATATCCCTGTCCAAGGTGTCGGCCACCTCTCGCTGCCCAATAACGGGCGGATCGCGTTCCACATCGCATCGTTGCTGCGAGAGGACGATCCGGTAACGCCAGCAAATAGTGGTCCCAAATTTTGGTGATTCGTTTGAGGTTTGTTTATCCGTCCGTTATGTTCTTCCTCAGCGTCTGAATCTCGGGGAATCGAAGCGGACGTCCACACTGCATCCTTCGGCAGCTTGACCGCTGCCTAGGAGACAGCTGGCCCACGGCGGCCGCTTCATTTGCTCCGCCGTGCGCGTAGATGGTCGACGGTGAGGAGCTTGTCGGTGGCAGCACAGTCCAGGCGTCCTGCGCGACGGGCCTTGGCTGACGACATCGATACCGAAGAGCGTCACGGTTGGCTTTCTCATGGCTTGGCCGCACTTGTCGTCGCGGGACTTGGACTGGCCGTTGCAGGATCGGTCGCCCTGACCACCAGCGCCGAGGTTTCCAACGCGGCCGACCACCGGCTCTACTCCACTGTCTCGATGGGTGATCACCAGCCGTTGGGACTCGGCGCCGCGGACAAAACCTCGGAGTCCGCAAAAGTCGTGAATTCGCCAGGGTTGCGCGCCTTCAGCCCAATCACGTCGGGCGTCGCGCAGGACAGCACGCGCAGCGTCGAGCTCCGTACCGCGATCGTGAATGAACGGGCCGCGCAGCGCGCCGAGGATCTCTCCAAGAGTGCGGACGACATCAGCCGAGCGGCTCGGGATTTGGGCACCGACGCCAGAGCCGAAAGCCTGGCTCGGGAGGACCGGGCAATCCGGAAGGCCGCCATCCAACTCGCCCAGGAACAGCTTCGGCGCGCTATCGCCGCACGCGTCGCAGCTGAGAGCAGGAGGCAGCAATCGGAGTCACGCAGCCCTGACGCCGCCAGCTCCTCGGCAGCCCAGAGCACCAGCAACATTCCCACCGGCGGCGGGGCCGTGTCCCCGGTTCCGGGCGCCGTCGTCGGCGCCACCTTCGGTCAGTACGGTATGTGGGCGCGCTACCACACCGGCTTGGACTTCCGAGCTGCGTACGGCACGCCGATTCGAGCCGTGAAATCTGGCCTCGTGTTGTTCGCCGGGAACTCCGGTGACTGGGCGGGCAACCATGTCGCGATCAAGCACGCCGACGGAATGACGACCATGTCATCCCACATGTCCTCGATCGCGGTCGGCTCCGGACAGACCGTTCAGGCCGGCCAGATCATCGGTTACGTCGGCCAGTCCGGTCGGGCTTTCGGTGCCCACCTCCATTTCGAGCTCTACCCGATAGGCGTCAAGTACGGCGACGTCTATCGGGCCATCAACCCTCAGCCTTGGCTGGCCGCGGCGGGGGTTCAGACTTACTAGATTTTGACATCCGTTATCTGTCCGTTATGGTTTTGGGCGTTTGACCGTTGATCTCGGGGGAGAGCTTTGGCAAGAGCCACGCAGCACGCTGCCGCGCGCCGCGCGACTACTACCAGCTTTGCTGACCGGCTAGGTCGGCAGGCCTCGGCCTTTGTCCGGGCTGATCACAGTGGAGCCCGTCGCGCTCTGGTCGAGGAAATTCGCGCCGACAAGAAGGGTTGGGCGCAGCAGAGCATCGCTGCGCTGGCCATTGCCGTCTTCGGACTAGGCGTCGCCGGGTCGGTCGCAATGGCCGGGGCGACCCAGCAGCAACCCACTCGGATAGCGCAGCCGAAGGTCGAGGTCTCAATCCAGCCGGGTGTGACCAAACCCTCCGCGTTCGACCCGGAGGACGCGGCCACCCGGATTTCGTTGCACATGGCGTTGGACCCGGCGTTGATCAGCAGTCGAGCCGATCAGCGAATCGAGGTCCTGACCAAGGGCAACGAACTGATTGCCGAAGTGGCCCAGTCACGAGCGGTCGACGCCCGCGAGAAGTCGCTTGAGAAGGCTTCGGAGGCAACTCAGAGGCAGGCGAGGCTGATCGTTGCAACCAGATCGACCAGTAGCAGTGGGTTGGCATTCGCGTCCACCACGGACGATTTGAAGGGCAACACCTGTCTTCCGGTCAGCCGTGGATACACCATCGCAGCCCGCTTCGGCCAGGTTGGCCCTTGGTCGCGATACCACACCGGCATCGACTTCTCCGCTCCGGTCGGCACGCCCATTCGGGCTCCCGGATCTGGGGTAGTGATCAATGCTGGTGGCGGACCGGCCAGTGGCTGGGCTGGCAACTACGTCGCCATTCGGTACCCCGATGGGACCCAATCGCTCATGGCCCACATGTCGACGGTGTCAGTCAGCGTTGGCCAGGCAATCTCCGCATGCCAAGTCGTCGGAGCGATCGGCATGACCGGGCGGACGTTCGGACCACACCTGCACTTCGAGATCTACCCGCCCGGCGTCACTCCAGGCGATGTCTACCGCGCCGTCAATCCGGAGCCATGGCTGCGCGGACGAGGCTTGGCACCTTAGACCTTCTCCAGCGGCGCGTGCTTGAGCGACAACCGTTTGATCCCGGCCGAGCCGAAGTCCACGTCGGCCTTGGCGTCGTCCCCAGCGCCGGATGTGGTGATCACCTTGCCCATTCCGAAAGTTGTATGCAGCACCCGATCGCCCGCAACGAGGGTGGGAATGTGGCGCGGCTGTTGTCGGCCGGCGCCGAAGCCCACCGTATTGCGCCACGTCTGATTGGCTCGAGATGTCGCTGAGGTGTTGCGCCATGTACTGACCGCCCTTTCGGTGCGCCGCCAATCGACGAGGCGATCAGGAATCTCATTGAGGAAGCGACTGGGCGGGTTGTGCTGCGGAGCACCCCAAGCGGCACGCATGACTGCCCGGGTCACGTACAGGCGTTTGCGGGCCCTCGTTATGCCCACGTAGGCAAGTCGACGCTCTTCCTCCAGCTCATCGGGATTCGACAACGCCCGCTGGTGCGGGAACACACCGTCCTCACAGCCGGTGAGGAAGACGGTGTCGAATTCGAGTCCTTTGGCGGTGTGCAGGGTCATTAAGGTCACCACGCCTGAATCGTCAGGATCGGGCGCCGTGGGAATCTGATCCGAATCGGCCACCAGCGCCACCCGCTCCAGGAATGCACCTAGCGAGGTGTCCGGCTCGGGTGCGCCGGCGGCGAGGTCCAAGTCCGCACTCGGGTGGTCCTCGGCTGGTACCGCCGTTGCGTCGTCCTCCGCCGGGTCACGATCCTGCCCGGCGTCCAGCCCGAACTCGGCGTATACGTCAGGCTCCACTTCCGCCGCGGCCACGCCGGTCACGAACTCCTGGGCAACCGCGACCAGCTCGACCAGATTCTCGAGCCGCGTCTGATCCTGTGGGTCGGCCGAGGTCTTGAGCTCATTTAAGTAGCCGGACTTCTCCAGCACGCTGGTCAAGATCTGATCGGCTGGAACCTCCGCAGCAACCATTCCCTCGTGCTCGTCCAGCAGATCCACAAAGCTCTGCAGCTGCCGCAGTGAGCGACTGGCCAGACCGGCGATCTCATCCACCCTGCGCAGGGCCTCCCCGAAGCTGATCCGAAGGCGGGTGGCCATCTCGGCGACCGCTGCCTCCGCCCGGTCGCCGATTCCGCGCTTCGGCACGTTCAGGATCCGGCGCACCGATACATCGTCGGTGCGGTTGGAGATTGCCCGCAGGTAGGCGATCGCGTCCCGGACTTCCCGGCGCTCGTAGAAGCGGACCCCACCGACGACCTTGTACGGCAGGCCGACTCGGATGAAGACTTCCTCGAAGGCACGGGATTGGGCGTTGGTCCGATAGAACACGGCGGCGTCTCGATAGCGACCGCCACCGCTGTCGCTCAGCCGGTCGATTTCGCCGCCGACGAACTGTGCCTCATCGTGCTCGGAGTCCGCGACATAGCCAATGATCTGGTCGCCGTCGCCGGCATCTGACCACAAGTTCTTCGGCTTCCGACCGGGGTTTTGCACAATGACCGCGTTCGCCGCGCTCAAGATCGTCTGGGTGGAGCGGTAGTTCTGCTCGAGCAAGATCACCCTGGCACCCGGGAAGTCAGTGTCGAAGTCGTTGATGTTGCGGATCGTCGCGCCGCGGAAGGCGTAGATCGACTGGTCGGAGTCACCGACGACCATCAACTCGGGCGGTGTGGCCGATGGCGCATCTAGAGATCTCTTAGGTTCGGCTGAGCACAGTTCCCGGATCAGCGCGTACTGGGCGTGATTGGTGTCCTGGTACTCGTCCACCAGGACGTGCCGAAACCGCCGTCGATACTGCTCTCGCAGCTCGGGAAAGGCCTGCATCAGATGCACCGTCGTGGAGATCAAATCGTCGAAATCGAGGGCGTTTGCCGCGATCAGCCGCCGCTGGTATTCCGCATATGCCTCGGCAAACGACTCCTCGTTGGTGGTCCGCACCCGGGCGCCGGCCGACTCATGATCAACCAGCTCGTTCTTGCAGGCGGACACCCAGTTGAGCATCGCCCGCACCGGAAACCGTTTGGGATCTAGATCCAGGTCGTTGGCCACCAGCTGCATCAGCCGCTTAGAGTCAGCGTCGTCGTAGATGGAGAAGGTCCGCGACATGCCGAAGCGACTGATTTCGGAGCGCAGGATCCGAACGCATGCGGAGTGGAACGTCGAGACCCACATCAATTTGGCACGATTGCCGACCAGGTCCATCACTCGGCCGCGCATTTCAGCCGCAGCCTTGTTCGTGAAAGTGATGGCGAGAATCGAGCCCGGATGAACTCGCCGCTCATTCACCAGGTAGGCGATTCTGCGGGTCAACACCCTGGTTTTGCCAGATCCGGCACCAGCCACCACCAAGACGGGTGGGCCCTCATGCACCACCGCCTCACGCTGCGGCGGATTGAGTCCCTCGAACAGCTTCTCAGCGCTAAGCCGAGAAGACCTCGAACGTGAACGAGCCAGCTCGACGTCGGGTGCCGTCATGTCCCGGCCCCCTGCCGGGGTCTAAGGCCGCTTCGCTCCCGCTTTTTCATTGCTGATCCACCCTAGACGCAGCAGGGCTACATTGGTCGCATGTTGGGCGTTGGCATGCCCTTGCGCAAGATCATCGGGCGCCTCCTGCTTGCCTTCCTTGCCGTCCAGGGAATAACGCTTGCCGCCCTTGCCGTGGTCGACTATCGGCGGAAGCGCAACCGGGTACCGGCCAGGTTTCCCAAGATTCCGCCTCGGTCGGTAACAGCCGGTGATTCGGAGGTCACCGTCTACACCTACGGTGAAGATCTCTACGCCGACATGTTGGACGCCATTCGCCAGGCAAAGTCGCTGATCTTCTTCGAAACCTTCATTTGGAAGGCAGACGCTGTCGGCCAGGCGTTCAAGACTGCCCTGATCGAGGCTGCGGATCGGGGCGTCAAGGTGTACGTCGTCTACGACCAGTTCGCCAATCTGGTCGTGCCCCAGTCCTTCTTCAAGCTACCGAGGAACATCGCTGTCCGCCGCCATCCCCTGATCGCCAGCCCGTTACGGTTCCCACGTAACAGTGGCCGGGATCACCGGAAGCTGCTCGTTGTGGACGACCTGGTGGCCTTCCTCGGCGGCTACAACATTGGTTCTCTCTACGCCACCGATTGGCGCGACACCCACGCCCGGCTAACCGGGGACATCGTGTGGGACGTGCAGAACGCCTTCATCGACTACTGGAACATGTTCGTCGGCAGGCGCCGGGCGTCGCTGCCGAACTTCGGCACTCGAAGCTGGCAGCCGAACATCAAGATTCACCGAAACATCCCCCGCCACCTGGTCTATCCAATTCGTGGGATGTACCTGGAGGCGTTTGACCGGGCGGCGCACCACATCTATCTCACCCACGCCTATCTGATTCCGGACGAAGACATGCTGCGGGCCTTGGTTGAAGCCGCTGCCCGAGGGGTGGACGTCCGGATTATCGTGCCGGCTGAGTCCAACCACATACTGGCCGACTGGCTGGCCCGGGGCCTCTACGGCTACCTGCTGCGTAACGGCATCCGGTTGTTCCTGTATCAGGGGGCAATGGTCCACGCCAAGACGGCAACGATCGACGGGCAGTGGTCGACGATCGGCACGGCGAATATCGACCGGCTCAGCCTGCTAGGCAATTACGAGATCAACCTCGAGGTCTTCAACGCCGACGTGGCCCGCCAGATGGAGGACATCTTCCGTGTTGATTCCACCAACACGATCGAGTTGACGTTGGCCACGTGGGAACGGCGGCATGCCATGGTCAAGTTCTCTGAGATGGTGCTGACTCCGCTGCGCCCGCTGCTGTAACCCTCTGCGCTAGCTCCAGGCTGCTGGATTAGCCACCAGCGAGGCCACGAACTCTGGCAGCTCACCGGATGCCACGTTGGCCAAGGTGACGCCTTCCAGGATTGACCGCTCGGAGGCACGCAACGCGATCCAGACCTCCTGCAGGGCCGACGCTGCGCCGTCGTACGCGAGGTGTTCCGGACGGCTGCCGCGAACGTTGGCAAGTTCACCGTCGAGCGACCGGATGACGTCCGCGATACTGATCTCAGCAGCCGGGCGAGCGAGTCGGTAGCCGCCCTCGGGTCCGCGCTGGCTGCGCAGCAAGCCGCTTCGCCGCAGCTCGCCCAGGATGCTTTCCAGGTATTTGTTGGGTATCCGCTGGGCAGCCGACAGCTGTTCAACCGTACGGGGTCCATCCGCAGCTGCCAGTTCCGAAGCAGCTCGCAGGGCGTAGTCGACCCGCGCCGACAACCTCATCGACTCGACACTACCTGTGTCAGCTCGCTGGTCTAGACCAGTCGGCGGTCGGTTGCCCACCGCGTGAGCTGATGGCGATTGGACAGCTGCAGCTTGCGAAGCACGCTGCTGACATGGGTCTCTACAGTCTTGATCGAGATGAAGAGCTCCTTGGCTACTTCCTTGTACGCATAACCCCGAGCGATCAGCCGCAGGACCTCGCGCTCCCGCTGTGAGAGCCGGTCCAAGTCCTCATCGACCGTGGCGAGGTCGATGCTGCCGGAGAATGCATCCAGGACGAAGCCGGCGAGGCGCGGCGAGAACACAGCGTCACCTTCCGCGACCCGTCGTATGGCGTCGACAAGCTCGGTACCGCTGATCGACTTGGTGACATAACCCCGGGCGCCGGCGCGGATCACACCGATAACGTCCTCGGCGGCATCGGAAACCGACAGAGCAAGGAACTTCTGGTCCGGATTCACCTCGTGCACCTTGCGCAACACTTCCACACCGCCACCGCCGGGCAGGTGGACATCCAGCAGCACCACGTCAGGCCGGACAGCCAAGATCACTTTGATCGCCGTTTCGGCGTCCGCGGCCTCACCCACGACAGCGACGGCACGACCGATCTCCGCCTTTACCCCACTGCGGAACATGGCGTGGTCATCGACGACCACCACCCGATAGGGAACTGCCGCTGCGCTCATTGCATGATCTCCAGTCGTACTTCCGTGCCTTCGCCCGGGCTTGAACGAACGGTGGCCTTACCGCCATGCCGTTCCATCCGATCCAAGATGCTGCCCTTCACACCCATCCGGTCGTCGCCCACCGCCTTCAGGTCGAAGCCGGAGCCCCGATCACGAACAAAGACTTCGATGTGTTCTTCGTCGACTTCGGCGTAAACGTCGATCTGCTCCGCGCCTGAGTGCTTGGCCGCATTCACCATCGCCTCGCGGGCAGCTTTGACAAGGGCCCGGACAGCATCGGAGGTCTCGCAGTCACCAACCACGACGACCTCGACTGGAACGCCTCGCTCATCCTCCACTTCCGCCGCAGCCGCGATGAGCGCAGCCTTCAAGGTGGCCTCCGACAACTGCTCGCCATAGAGCCAGGTGCGTAGTTCCCGTTCTTGTCGCCGGGCGAGTTGTTGAACCGCTTTGGGATCATCGGCCTGGCGCTGGATCATCGCCAGCGTCTGCAGGACCGAATCATGCAGGTGGGCGGCCATGTCGGCGCGCGCGTCCGCCCGTACCTTGTCGGCCCTCGCCTGGTTCAGTGCAGTTCGGGACCTGTGGAGCCACGGTGCCATCACAACAGCCAGGCCGGCCAAGGCGAGCGTGGTCATCGCTATCACCTCGGGCAGCTGGTCAATGTGCCCCTCCTGAGCGATGACGATGCCGAATGCGGCGCCAACCAGGCCGAGCCCCACGATCACCCGAATCAGCGCAGGCCAGCCCCCGCGTGCCACAAACGGTGCCAGCCAGACTCTGCCGCCCGCCTCGGCGCGCCACTTCTTTTGCTGTTCGGAGTCGGCCTGACGCCATACCAGGGCCGCGCCCGCGCAGGCGAAGGCGACCGGCCAGAACAGTTGCTGGCTAATGCCGAAACCACTGCTCTGGACTAGCCAGAGCAGGCCACTGCCGAAGGCGATCAGTGCGACCAGCATGCCCCAGTCCAACCGCCGCTTTGGCCGAGTCTGATCGCGGAGCCCCTTGCGGCTCGCAGCCTCGATTCCCGGAGCCGCAGTGATTGGTTCGGGCGGCAGTAACAGCCAAAGCGCGCCATAGGCGATCACACCGAGAAATTGGAAGATCAGCAGCGCCACGAAGGCAGCTCGAATGACGATCACCGGCAGGCCCAGGTGACGAGCCAACCCCGTGCAGACGCCGCCGAGCATCGCTCCCTCAGCGACCCTGGTAGCGCGCGGCCGCGCCTCGACAGTCTCAGGGCGCGTCTGCTGGGGCCCTTCGAGGGGCTCAGAGGGCGTTATCCGCTCCGGCCCTTCGACAAACTCGGGGCTGGTGACAGTATGAAGGCCGGACGACTTGGTCGAAGACATTGCTCCTCTAGCCTCACACTGGCCGGGACGCCTGACCAGCCGGGGGGACCCGGAGTCGACCCCCGATCGGCCGGGAGCTATGGGGGTCGTCCCTGATGGTGTGATCCTAGCTCGGTCGGCAGGATTGAGCGGTGAGCTCGATCTGGACGATTCGCCGGAGCGCGACTGACATCAAGGTGACCGGCCTGTGCGGCGGGGTTGCGCGGTACTGGGGCATCGATCCGACGCTGATTCGAGTGGGCATGGCGTTGTTGGCGCTGAGCGGAGGCGTCGGCCTGGTGCTCTACCTGGCCGGCTGGCTCCTGGTGCCTGTGGAAGGCAAGACCAATGCCGCCATTGATGATCTGTTGGGGGCACAGGCGCCCAGGTGGTCGAAAGAAATCTGGGTTGGGATCGTCGCGGCTGCGTGCATCATTGCCTTTGCGATCTTCGGTGCACTGACCCCGTTCGGCGTCGGTCCGGCAATCCTGCTGGCAGCGATCTGGTATTTCGGTTTTTATCGGGATCGAAAACCGCGGCAATCAAATCCGGAGATTACGCAGCCCCTATCAGCTCCACAGAAGCCGGAGTACGAGTTCATCACCTACTCAGGTCCCGCCACGCCCTTCACCGAAGCGGCGACGGCCTGGCGTTCGCGGATCGAGGAGAACACTCGGCAGAGTTCGACCCAAAACCCTGCGATCTGGCCCGCACCTCCGCCCAACAACGTGACACCCCCGCCCAGCTCAACGGCCGAGGAGCTGGGCCACCGTCAAGCGTTCCTTGCCGAACCTGACCCGGTGGGCATCTACTCCGCCGCCGAGGTTGCGTCGTCGAAGTCCGCGCTGCCCCAGCGGCGTGCAGATAGCCACTCGGCAAAAAGGTTGCGTCTAGTAGCCCTGATCGTCCTCGGGTTGACTATCGCTGGATTGGGCATCGCCGAGTATCTCGGCGCATCGCTCCCGATCGCCGCCTACTTCGGCGCAGCGCTGCTTGTCGTGGGGCTGGGCCTGATCGCCGCTGCCTGGCTCGGCCGGGCGCGGGGGATGCTTCCGCTGGGCATCATCTTGCTGATCGGCGCGCTGGCAACGTCTGCCATCCCAGCCGCCACCCAGTACGATGATTGGACTCGGACGATCCACGGCTACACGACGGTCGCCGATCTTCCACCAGGCGGGGACAGCCGTGACATCGGCGGGCTGACCACAGATCTGAGCGCACTGACCATGACCGGTGATGTGACCTACCAGGCCCATGTCGACATGGGGACACTTACCGTCATAGTGCCGCCGGAGGCTCAGGTACGCGTCAACTACGCAGTCGATTCCGGCGCTGTCGAGGTTTACGACACTGTCGTCGCGGCCGGCAACGAACTCCATGATGTCTACGAGCCTGAGAGAGCCGGTCCGGGAACCCCCGTCCTGACCCTCGACCTTTCCGCCGACATGGGCAGGGTGGTTGTCCGCCGATGAAAAGCGTTGATGTTCTCGCTCTCGTGCTCGGGGTTGTGTTCAGTGCAGTCGCCGGACTGGTCCTCTGGGTAAGTTTCGTCGGCTCGATCAATTGGGGCATCGTCCGAATGGCCGCTCCGTTCGGCCTTGTGAGCCTGGGGGTGGTCGGCCTGGCCCTATCCCGAAATCGATCTTGAACCGTCTAGACAGGAAGGCAGCTCATGACCAGTCCCATTCCGCGGCCGGCTCCGAAGAAGCTGGAACGCAGTCGCTCCAACCGTGTTGTCGGCGGCGTATGCGGCGGCATCGCCAATTACCTCAACATGGATCCCACGTTGGTCCGGGTGCTGACAGTGGTCTTGTCGTTGTTCACCGGCGTGCCGATCGTGATCTATATAGTGTTGCTCTTCGTAGTGCCCGAGGAGCAGGAGCCGACATCGCTTCCGCCGACTGGACCGCGGGCGACAGATCCCGTCTGGGGCTCCGCGGGTGCTCCCTGGGAGCAGCCCGCCCCAACGCAGCCGCCGGCGCAGCCTGCCCAACCTCCGAGGCCGGAGGCGGAGTCTGGTCAGCCGGACGGCCGGCCAGACGGAAACCCGTTGCGCTGAATCAGGTCCACGAAATACCGGTGAACCCGTAGATCACCGGTCATCTCGGGGTGGAAGCTGGTGGCTAGGATAGCGCCTTGCTGCACCGCGATGATCTTGCTCCCCGCACCGGGAACCTGCACCTCGCCAACCACTTCTACCGCCTCGCCAGTCCGCTCCACCCAAGGCGCGCGAATGAACACTGCATGCATCGAGCCAGGAATGCCAGCAAGCTCGACATCGGTTTCAAAGGAGTCCACCTGCCTGCCGAATGCGTTCCGTCGGACAGTAATGTCCAGACCGCCGAAGGTTTGCTGGTCGGCAGTACCGTCCAGCACATCATTCGCCAGCAAGATCATTCCCGCGCAGGACCCATAGGCCGGCAGCCCATCCTGCAATGCGGCTATCAGCGGCTCTCGAAGCTGCACGATCGTCGCGAGTTTGTCGATGGTCGTCGACTCGCCACCCGGCAGGACGATCCCATCCAGGCCGCCGAGCTCAGCGGGACGCCGTACCGGCCGCACTTCGACACCGCACGCCGTTAACGCGGCCAGGTGCTCACGCACATCACCTTGAAGCGCGAGGACGCCGACGGTGGGCGGGCTCACCAACCTCGTTCGGCGAGCCGATGTGGCTGCGGAACGTCCTCAACATTGATTCCGACCATTGCCTCGCCGAGACCGCGGGAGACCTTGGCGATCACATCCGGATCGTCATAGAAGGTTGTGGCCTGAACGATGGCGGCGGCGCGTACTGCGGGATTGCCTGACTTGAAGATCCCAGAACCAACGAAGACGCCCTCCGCGCCGAGCTGCATCATCATTGCCGCGTCAGCTGGCGTGGCAATGCCGCCAGCGGTGAACAAAACCACCGGCAGCTTGCCGAGCTGAGCCACTTCGGCGACCAGCTCGTACGGTGCCTGCAGTTCCTTCGCCGCCACATAGAGTTCCTCGGCCGCCACGCCTGCCAGCCGCCTGATCTCGGCGCGAATCTGCCGCATATGGGTGGTGGCGTTCGACACATCACCGGTGCCGGCTTCGCCCTTTGACCTGATCATGGCGGCACCCTCGGTGATGCGGCGAAGCGCCTCACCGAGGTTTGTGGCGCCGCACACGAACGGCACTCGGAACTGCCACTTGTCGATGTGATTGGCGTAGTCGGCGGGCGTGAGAACCTCGGACTCGTCGATGTAATCCACGCCCAGCGCCTGCAGCACCTGCGCCTCGACGAAGTGGCCGATCCGGGCCTTCGCCATAACCGGAATGGACACCGCCGAGATGATTCCGTCGATCATGTCCGGGTCGCTCATCCGGGAAACACCACCCTGGGCCCGGATATCTGCAGGCACCCGCTCGAGGGCCATCACGGCAACGGCGCCGGCATCCTCGGCGATCTTCGCCTGCTCAGGCGTGACCACATCCATGATCACGCCACCCTTGAGCATCTCAGCCATCCCGCGCTTGACGCGCGCTGTGCCGGTCTGGGTGATGTTGTCAGACATACGCGTTCGTTGACCTCTCTGACGACCAAGCCGAAGCAATCCTAGGTCGTTGACCCGGCGCGGCCGACTCCTTTCTGATCAGCTGACGAGTTCAACTCAGATATCCGGCGGCTGGCGGGCGGCAGTCAACTGGATCGGCTTTGTGATCTCGTGCGGGGTGGGCTGTTCAGTGCTTCGCCAAGGCCTCGCCAGGGGGTAGTCCGACAGGTTTCATTCCCACTCGATGGTGCCGGGAGGTTTGCTGGTGATGTCCAACACCACCCGATTGACCTCCCGGACCTCGTTGGTGATCCGAGTACTGATCTTCTCCAGCACCTCATATGGCAGCCGCCCCCAGTCTGCTGTCATGGCGTCCTCGCTTGTCACCGGCCGCAGCACGATGGGGTGGCCGTAGGTCCGGCCGTCACCCTGGACACCGACCGAACGAACATCGGCGAGCAACACCACGGGAAATTGCCAGATGTCACGATCCAAACCGGCGGCAGTGAGCTCCGCCCGGGCAATCGCATCGGCCTCCCGCAGCACCGCGAGCCGGTCAGAAGTCACCTCGCCGATGATGCGGATGGCCAGCCCTGGCCCGGGGAACGGATGCCGCCAAACAATGCCGGGCGGCAACCCCAACTGCTCACCCACCGCCCGAACCTCGTCCTTGAATAGCGTCCGCAGTGGCTCGACCAAACGGAACTGCAGGTCCTCTGGCAGGCCGCCCACGTTGTGGTGACTCTTGATGTTGGCCGCGCCCTCGCCGCCACCGGATTCGACCACGTCTGGATAGAGCGTGCCCTGAACCAAGAACTCCACATCACCGGCCTCACCCATCACCTCGCGGGCGGCGGCCTTGAAGGTGCGGATGAACTCGCGGCCGATGATCTTGCGCTTTGCCTCCGGATCGACAACACCGGCCAGAGCGGAAAGAAACTGGTCAGAAGCGTTCACGACCTTCAGGTCCACGCCAGTGGCAGCCACGTAGTCGCGTTCGACCTGCTCGGCCTCACCCTTGCGAAGCAGACCATGATCGACGAAGACGCAGGTCAGTTGAGTGCCCACCGCTCGGTGTACCAGGGCCGCGGCTACGGCCGAGTCGACCCCACCGGAGAGTCCGCAGATCAGATGCTTGTCGCCGACCTCTTGTTGGACCGCCAGCACCGCGTCCTCGACGATGTTGGCCGCGGTCCAGTCGGGAGTGCAGCCCGCGATGTCGTACAGAAACCGCTCGAGCACAAGCTGGCCGGCTTGGGTGTGCAGCACTTCGGGATGCCACTGAACACCGGCCAGCCCACGGTCGGCGTTTTCGAAGGCGGCAATGGGAGCACCGGGAGTGCCGGCGAGCGAACGAAAGCCCGCAGGCGCTGCAACAACGGAATCACCGTGGCTCATCCAGACCCGCAGCGCTGCCGGCAGTTCGGCCAGCAGGATGCCCGGCTCCGCAATAGTTGCCTCGGTACGCCCGAACTCGCTTAGACCGGTGCGGGCGACGTCACCGCCCAACGCCCGCGCCATTGCCTGGAAGCCGTAGCAGATGCCGAAGGTCGGCACGCCGGCGTCGAACAACTCTGGGTCGACCTGGGGTGCTCCCGGCGCGTACACCGACTGCGGCCCGCCAGAGAGGATGATCGCCTTCGGCCGGCGGGCGACGATCTCGCCCACTGAGGCAGTGTGCGGAACGATCTCGGAGTACACCTTGGCCTCGCGGACCCGGCGTGCGATCAATTGGGCGTACTGGGCCCCGAAATCGACGACGATCACCGTGTCGTGGTCGGTCACTGACGGCCCTCCTGCGGTCGAACCTGAAGTCTAGAGGTAGACGGCACCTGCCTAGGCGCGCCCGAGTTTCCTCAGCACGCGGAACCCGCCCACGATGGCGGACGCGAACTGCTCCCCACTCAAGCCGTGACTCGGCCCGATCGGCAGTCCCCGCTGTGTAGCCACAGACTGCACGTCGACGAAACGCCGGATCCCATCCTGACCTTGGCGCCGCCCAAGCCCGGACTGCTTCATACCGCCCATCGGCGCGTCGATGCTGCCGAACGTAGCCGCGAATCCCTCGTTGATGTTGACCGTGCCGCACTTGATCTTCCGCGCCAATCGACGGCCATATGCCGGATCGGAAGTCCAGATGCTGGCATTAAGTCCATACTCAGACTCGTTGGCCTTGGCGATGGCCTCGTCGTCGCTGTCGACGGGATGAATGGCGACCACCGGTCCGAAGGTTTCCTCCGCGTAGCAGGCCATGTCGTGCGTCACATCGGCTAGCACGGTCGGTTCATAAAACAACTCGCCAAGATCCGGGCGGCGCCGGCCGCCGGTGAGGACAAGCGCACCCTTGGCGCGAGCGTCTTCGACATGATCACTGACTCTTCGCAGGTGACGATGGTTGATCAAGCGGCCGACGTCGTTGTCGTAGTCCCATGCGCCGCCGAGCCGCAGCGCTTCGGTCCGGGCAACGAACGCACGACAGAAATCCTCCAGTACAGTCCGGTTGACATAGATGCGCTCGGTCGAGACGCACGCCTGGCCGCCATTGGAGAAGCAGGCGCGAACAGCCCCCTCGGCCGCACGCTCCACATCGGCGTTTGCCAACACGAGCAGCGGGTTCTTGCCACCTAGCTCCAGTGAGTAACTGATAAGCCGCTCCGCGCATCGGCTGGCGACCACCTTCCCAATCGCGGTGGAACCGGTGAAGCACACGTAGTCGCTGACGTCGATCAGTAGCGGGCCCACCACATCACCTGGGCCGTGCACAACCTGCCAGAGACCGCGGGGCATGCCGCATTCCTCCAACAGTTCGACTGCGGCCAGACATGGGAGCGGGACCTGATCATCGGGTTTAGCGATCAACGCATTTCCTGCCACTAACGCCGCCAACCCGTCAGAGATCGCCATGGTAAGCGGGTAGTTCCAGGGAGAGATGATGCCGACCAGACCTTTGGGCTGGTAATGCCGGTCAATCCGCGTCAGCACCGGATAGACACCGTGGCCCCGTTCCGAGCGAAGGTAGCGGTGCGCACGACGCGCGTAATAGCGCGCCGTTAACGCGCAGTGAAGCACCTCTTCGGTGGCGCTCAACCGCGCCTTGCCAGCGTCGCGCTGCAAGATGTCGAGGAAGATATCGCGCCGATCGATCAACCGATCATGAAATCGGAGCAGTACAGCGGCACGGTCTTCAATCCGGCTTTGGGCCCAGTCGGCCTGCAGCTCTCGAGCGCGGGCGGCCGCCGCTGCGACATCGGCTTGGGTAGACGCGGGCAGATGGGTCACCGGCATCGACTGATTATGCAGGATTGGTCCATGGATTCTGACGTCGTGGTGATCGGCGCGGGCCTTTCCGGCCTAGTCGCGGCCGGCGAACTCGCCAAGGCAGGCCGCTCTGTGATCTTGGTCGACGGTGAGCCTGAGCAATCACTGGGCGGGCAGGCGCACTGGTCCCTCGGCGGCCTGTTCCTGGTGAATTCAGCCGAGCAGCGTCGGCTCCGAATCAGGGATTTCGAGGAACTCGCCCTGGCTGACTGGCTCGGCAGCGCGGGTTTCGACCGACCGGAAGATCACTGGCCGAGGCGATGGGCCGAAGCGTACGTTCACTTCGCGAGCGGAGAGAAGCGACGTTGGCTTCATGATCTTGGCATCCGCTGGTTTCCCGTGGTCCAGTGGGCTGAACGCGGCGGCTATCCAGCACCGGGGCACGGCAATTCGGTACCTCGATTCCACCTGACGTGGGGAACAGGACCGGCCTTGGTCGAACCGTTCCTCGCACCTGTGCTGCAGTCAAGCCGGGTGCGCATTCGCGGTCGGCACAGAGTCAGCACGCTGGAAGTGAGCTCATCCGGGGTGCTTGTCTCGGGCTCGGTACTCGAGCCGACGGATGTTCCGCGTGGCGCCCCGGCCAGCCGGACCGAGACGGGTGAGTTCCACTTCGAAGCGCAAGCGGCCGTGGTGGCAAGCGGCGGAATCGGCGGAAACTTCGAGCAGGTGCGCCGCAACTGGCCACGTGAGTTCGGCGAGCCGCCCAACGACATGATCGCCGGCGTGCCGGACTACGTCGATGGCTTGATGGTGGAGGCGACTTCGCGAGCCGGCGGTCGGTTGATCAATCCGGATCGCATGTGGCACTACCCCGAAGGGGTGGTCAACCACACCCCGATCTGGACTAACCACGGCATCCGCATTCTGCCCGGCCCGTCCTCGTTGTGGCTGGACGCAAACGGGCACCGGCTTCCGGCACCGCTCTTCCCCGGCTTCGACTCGTTGGGCGCCCTTCGACACATCGGCGCGAGCGGCTACAGCTACTCCTGGTTCGTGCTCGATCAGGCGACGGCGGAGAAGGAGTTCGCGCTTTCCGGCTCAGAGCAGAACGCCGACCTGACCGGCAAGGATCTGCGACTGCTCACCGCTCGCCTGCGGCCGGGACCGACGCCAGAGGTGAAGGCCTTTCTGGAACACGGCATGGACTTCCTGACCGCGGATACCGTGGCCGAGCTTGCCGCGAAGATGAACGAACTGGTCGGTGCGCTGCGAATCGAACCGGGGCAGCTCCAGCGGGTCATCTCAGCACGCGACCTCCAGGTCAGGTGCGAACTCGGCAAGGACCCGCAGATCGTCGCTACCGCTGCCACGCGACGATTCCTGGGCGACCGCCTGATCCGGGTTGTAACGCCACATGAGCTGCTGGACCCGCGCGACCCAGCTGCCGGGCGGGCCGGTCCCAGTGGTCCACTGATCGCCGTACGGCTGCACGTGTTGACTCGTAAGACGCTCGGCGGCCTGGAAACTGATCTGGACTGCCGTGTCTTGCGTGATGACGGTTCGCCGCTGCCCGGCGTATACGCAGTCGGCGAGGCAGCCGGCTTCGGCGGCGGCGGGATGCATGGCTATCGCGCCCTGGAGGGGACCTTCCTCGGTGGCTGCCTGTTAAGCGGACGTACGGCCGGCCGAGCGCTCGCCGCTGCGCTCGGCTAGGGCGCTGTGCTCAGCTAGGGCGCTGTGCTTGAGTTGCGAAGCGCGGCCTGGTGATGGCGGACGACTTCGGCCACGACGAAGTTCAAGAACTTTTCGGCAAACTCCGGGTCCAGCTTGGCGTCGGCGGCAAGTGCCCGAAGCCGGGCAATCTGATCCGCTTCCCGGTCCGGATCGGCGGGCGGCAGGCCATGCCGAGCCTTGAGTGCACCGACCTGCTGGGTGATCTTGAAACGCTCGGCGAGCAAGTGGACCAAGGCGGCGTCCATGTTGTCGATGCTGTCGCGCAACCGGCGAAGCTCTCTCGCCACCGGGTCCTCCACGGACGTCAGCCTAGTCAGCCGACCACGACCTCGACCCGCTGAAACTCCTTGATATCGGTGTAGCCGGTCGTAGACATCGCCTTGCGTAGGCCGCCGACCAGGTTCATGGTTCCATCCGGCACGGTCGACGGGCCAAGCAGGATTTCCTGCAGGCTGCCCACAGTGCCGAAATGCATGCGCTCACCCCGTGGCAGGTTGACATGCCAAGCCTCGGGACCCCAGTGGTAGCCGGCGCCCGGCGCTTCAGCCGCCTTGGCGAGCGGTGAGCCGACCATGACCGCATCGGCGCCGCAGGCGATCGCCTTGGCGATGTCACCGGATCTCCCGACGGATCCGTCGGCAATCACATGGACGTACCGCCCGCCGGACTCGTCCAGGTAATCCCGGCGCGCTTCGGCGACATCCGACACTGCCGAGGCCATGGGCACGGCCACCCCGAGCACCGACCTACTGGTCGATGCGGCGCCGCCCCCGAAGCCGACCAGCACGCCAGCCGCGCCAGTGCGCATCAGATGCAGAGCCGCCTGGTAGGTGGCACAGCCGCCGACGATGACTGGCACGTCGAGCTCGTAGATGAACTGCTTGAGATTCAGCGGTGTCAGGTCTGACGAAACATGCTCGGCCGAGACAGTCGTACCTCGAATAACGAAGAAGTCGACTCCGGCGTCAACAACCGCGCCGGCAAGGGCCTGGGTGTTCTGCGGCGAAAGCGAGCCGGCTGCTGGGACGCCGGCCCCGCGGATTTCGGCAATCCGCTTGCCGATGAGCTCAGACTTGATCGGCTCGGCGTAAATGCGCTGCATCAGCCGGGTCGCCTCGATGGGGTCCCCAACGCCAATGATTTGCTCGATCATCGGCTCCGGGTCTTCGTACCGGGTCCACAGCCCCTCGAGGTTCAACACCCCAAGACCGCCTAGCTCGCCGATCTTGATGGCGGTGGACGGGGAGACCACCGAGTCCATCGGGGCAGCGATCAAGGGAAAGTCGAAGGTGTAGGCGTCGATCCGCCACTGCAGCGAGACCTCCTCCTCGCCACGGGTCCGCCGCGACGGGACAATGCTGATGTCATCGAAGGCGAACGCCTGTTGAGCACGCTTGCTGCGGCCGATCTCAAACACAGTCAGCCCTCACCCGAGTAGTTCGGGGCCTCGACCGTCATCTGGATGTCGTGCGGGTGCGACTCCCGAAGGCCCGCGGAGGTGATCCGTACGAAGGAACCGCGCTCCTGCAGTTCGGCGATGTTCGATGCACCGGTGTAGAACATGGACTGCCGCAGCCCACCGACGAGCTGATATGCCACAGCGGCAAGCGGTCCACGGAAGGGCACATGGCCTTCGATGCCCTCGGCGATCAGCATCGAGTCATTGTTCACATCGCTCTGGAAATAGCGGTCCTTCGAGTAGGAGGCGTTGCGCCCCCGAGAAGCCATGGCAGAAAACGAGCCCATGCCGCGATAGGTCTTGAACTGCTTGCCATTGACCAAGATCAACTCGCCGGGACTCTCCTCGCAACCAGCCAGCAGCGAACCAAGCATGACCGTGTCCGCCCCCGCCACCAGCGCCTTGGCGATGTCCCCGGAATACTGCAGCCCGCCGTCACCGATCAGCGGCACTCCGGCTGGTCGGCACGCCCGAGAAGCGTTGTGGATTGCGGTAACTTGGGGCACGCCGACGCCCGCAACCACCCGGGTGGTGCAGATCGAACCCGGCCCGACGCCAACTTTCACTCCGTCAGCGCCTGCCTCGACAAGAGCCTGGGCACCCTCGTACGTGGCGACGTTGCCGCCGATGATGTCCACCTCGCTCGCGGCGGGTTCTGCTTTCAGCTTGTGCACCATGTCCAGAACGCCAGAAGAGTGACCATGTGCTGTGTCGACGATCAGCAGGTCAACGCCTTCCTCGATCAAGGCCATGGCACGCTTCCAGGCATCTCCGAAGTAGCCCACAGCGGCGCCGACCCGCAACCGGCCTTGATCATCTTTGGATGCGTTGGGATAGAGGTCTGACTTGACGAAGTCCTTCAAGGTGATCAGGCCCTTGAGCCGGCCATGGTCGTCGACCAGCGGCAACTTCTCGATCTTGTGCTGAGCCAGCAGCTGCATCGCATCGGGGCTGCGAATACCTTCGTGGCCGGTGACCAGCGGCATCCGAGTCATCACGTCCTGCACGAGCCTCGAGGGGTCGTGTTCGAAGCGCATATCCCGGTTGGTCACAATGCCAAGCAGTCGCATGTCCATGTCAACCACGGGAACGCCCGAGATGTGATACCGAGCGCATATCGCGTCGGCCTCCCCGATCGTGGCATCGGGCGAGATAGTGATCGGTTCGTCCACCATCCCCGCCTCGGAGCGTTTGACCACATCCACCTGACGCGCCTGATCCTCGATCGAGAGGTTCCGATGAATGATGCCCAGGCCGCCCTGGCGGGCCATGGCGACTGCCATCCGGGCTTCGGTAACGGTGTCCATCGGGGAGCTGGTCAGCGGAACCTTCACCCAGATCCGCTTCGAGACCCGAGACGAAGTGTCCACCTCGGACGGAATGATGTCGCTCTGCGCGGGCTGAAGCAGGACGTCGTCAAAGGTGAGGCCGAGCGTGGCGAACGGCTCCGGAACGCCCGTCGCCGTCAGATCAGAGGGTAGCGACAAGAGCAGACCTTTCCCGGGCCGGTGGAGATCACATGCTATCCCGCTAGGGCCGCTCCCCGGTGTTGCGCAATGTGCCGACCCGATCCAGCAACCGATACCAGAAAGGAGCGCCGAGTGATGCGGCGGCGATTGAGATAAGTAGACCGAGACCCTTCAGCGGCCAGCCCCACACGCCGTCCTGCGCATCCGGCTTGGACCAGCCGAGCGGAAATCCGGTCTGCTCGAGGAACTGCCTGGACTTGTCCGTACAGACGGCTGGATCGTCGCTTGGCTGACACAACTTGTCACTCGTTGCCTGGGAGACCGCAGCCGTCCGGACGGCCTCGTTGGCGTAGAGCGATCGTGCGATCGCCACGCTGTCGATGCCCCCGGCGACTACCACGACCGTGGCAATCACAATGACCCAGCGCTTCGCCCAGCGCTTGTATGAGCCGGTGACTCGGTCCATCTGCTGGTCGAACCAATCTTCGAGACCGCTCATGAACCTTTGCAGATCGCCCTCAACGGTCTGGAACAAGCCTTCAAGCGCTTCGCGCAAGGACGGCGACTCAAGCCCGTCCAAACCTGCTTTGAGCGAATTGCTGGTCACCGGCGCTGAGCCGGGCGAAAGAAGATCCACAAGAACCTTGGCGAAAACCGGGGCTGGCAGATAGGACGGGTTTCGTCTTGCCTTGCCTAGCGACGTGGCGTGCTTGAAGGGCTGAACCAAGCCATGTCCCATGACGTCTTCGACTGTGATCTTCGTCATTGCAGCCATCTGATCGGTCCTACCGAGGGGCGTTGCACTGAGGGCCTTCGAGTACCGATCTCGTTCGTTCATGCTGTTGCGCATGGGCTTGAGTTCCATGCCGTTCCTGCCCGTGGAGCCCTCGAGCAGGTCCCGGATGCCGCGCAGCAGGTATTTGGCTCGCTTCTTGACCCAGTTGGAGATCATTTCGACCACACCGCCGCAGAGCAGCGCAAGGGCATAGAAGAGGAAGATCAGCCCCAGAACTGTGTCCAGTACCGCGCTGTCGGTCATGCGAAATGCTCTCGCCGAAGATCTCTTCACCGCGAGCCGACACGCCGAAACGTGGGTGTCCCCAGCAGGCGATTCTCAGCGGACCAGAAAAATGAGGGCCTCCCGGATGCATCGGGAGGCCCTCAAACAGATGAGCGAAACAGTCGGCTCAGTGCGTGTGACCGTGCCCGGCCGGCGCAGAATCCTCTTCCTCCGGCTTCTCGACCACCAAGGTCTCAGTGGTCAAGAGCAACGACGCGATGGATGCTGCGTTGGCTAGCGCCGACCGAGTGACCTTCACCGGGTCGATGACCCCGGCGCCGATCAAATCGCCGTACTCGCCAGTGACCGCGTTGTAGCCGTTGCCGGGCTTGAGCTCGGCAACCTTCGAGGTCACGACATAACCCTGGTCGCCACCGTTTTCGGCGATCCAGCGGGTCGGCTCGACCAGTGCCTTGCGGACAATGTTGACCCCGGCCTTCTCGTCGCCGTTGAGTCCAAGATCGCCCTGAAGCGCTTCGCCAGCGTGGATCAGAGCCGAGCCACCACCGGCAACGATGCCTTCCTCGATCGCCGCGCGCGTCGCCGAGACCGCGTCCTCGATCCGATGTTTCTTCTCCTTTAGCTCAACCTCGGTGGCTGCACCGACCTTGATCACGCAGACGCCGCCGGCAAGTTTCGCGACGCGCTCCTGAAGCTTTTCGCGATCCCAGTCCGAGTCCGTACGCTCGATCTCGGCCTGCAGCTGCGCAACCCGGCCCTTGACATCCTCGGCAGCGCCGGCACCGTCGACGAGTGTCGTGTTGTCCTTGGTCACCACCACCCGGCGAGCGCGGCCAAGCACGTCCAGACCAACCTGATCGAGCTTCAGCCCGACCTCGGGCGCGACGACCTTGCCACCGGTCAGGATGGCGATGTCCTCCAGCATGGCCTTACGGCGGTCGCCAAAGGCCGGGGCCTTGACCGCAGCCGAGCTGAAAGTACCGCGGATCTTGTTCACCACCAGGGTGGACAGGGCTTCGCCGTCGACATCCTCGGCAACCAAGAACAGCGTGCCGGAGGCGCCTATCACCTTCTCCAACAGCGGCAGCAGATCTGACATCGATGAGATCTTGCCGGAGTTGATCAAGATGTAGGGGTCCTCCAGGACGGCCTCCATCCGATCCGGATCGGTGACGAAGTAGGGCGACAAGTAGCCCTTGTCGAACTGCATGCCCTCGGTGAACTCGAGCTCGGTGCCCAAGGTCTGCGACTCGTCGACCGTGATCACGCCGTCCTTGCCGACCTTGTCGAAGGCCTCGGCTATCAGCGAACCGATTTGGTCGTCTCGAGCCGAGATGGTGGCGATGTTCGCCATGTCTTGAGTGGTCTGGACTTCCCGGGAGTTCTGCCGCAGCCGCTCCTCGACCGCCGCGACTGCTGCATCGATGCCCCGCTTGAGGGAAACGGGGCTGGCACCGGCTGCCACAGCCCTGAGGCCCTCATGAACCAGGGCCTGGGCCAGCACGGTGGCCGTGGTGGTGCCGTCTCCAGCGATGTCGTTGGTCTTGGTGGCCACCTCTTTGGCCAGCTGAGCACCCAGATTTTCGTACGGGTCGTCCAGCTCTACCTCCCGGGCGACCGTGACGCCGTCATTGGTGATCGTCGGCGCGCCCCACTTCTTGTCGAGCACGACGTAGCGGCCCTTGGGGCCGAGGGTGACCTTCACGGTGTTGGCGAGGGTGTCGACACCGCGCTCCAGCGATTGCCGCGCCTCCTCGTCAAACTGAAGGATCTTTGCCATATGTCGTCCCCTTATCCGTTATTTGTTGACGACTGCGAGGATGTCGCGGGCGTTGAGCAGCAACAGCTCCTTGCCGTCGTACTTGACCTCGGTGCCGCCGTACTTACTGAAGATCACGACATCACCCTCGGCGACGTCCAGCGGAACCCGGTTGCCGTTGTCGTCGATCCGACCTGGGCCGGTCGCAAGAACCTTGCCCTCTTGCGGCTTCTCCTTGGCGGTGTCCGGGATGACCAGGCCGGAGGCCGTGGTCTGCTCTGCTTCGAGCGGCTCAACGAGGATGCGATCCTCGAGCGGTTTGATCGTTGCCACGTTCAAACCCCTTTCACATGTGTTGGTGACTTGGTCTGCGATCCACTCGCACCGGGACGTCGTCGCGGGTGCCGACCCAGAGCGAGCTAGCACACTCGGCATTCGAGTGCTAATCCGACATTAGCACTCTCAATCAGGGAGTGCCAGCAGGGATCCGGCGCGCGACTATCGCTCGAGCGCCATCGTTGGTCCGGCTCAAAATGAGCGTCGCGTTTGCCGGCCCGCGGGGGCGCAGCTGCCGCCGAAGTCGAGCCGGATCAACGTCGATGCCACGCTTCTTGATCTCCAGAATCCCGATCTTCTCATCGGTGACCCAGGAGCGAAGAACCTTTGGGTCGTACGGCAGGACGCGCTCGACGGCGAAGGCCGACGCGTAGGGGGTTGATGTCAACTGAGCGCTGGTTAGGTAGGCGATCGAGGGATCGAGGAGCGCAGCGCCGAGCATCTGACCTAGGACGGCAACAGCTCCGGCCCGAATGACCGCTCCGTCCGGCTCGTAGATGTAACTCAGTGGCCGGGAGATACTCAGCTTTGCTGATACAGGCGGCGCGATGAGTCGGTGGTGAGGCAAGATCAACGCCGACCGTCTTGGAGTCGAGCTCGGACTGCCGCACAGGCAGACTTCTACGGTCTCGCCCCGGTGGCTGATCCATTCGGCTTCAACGCCGGCCGGGATCAACTTTTGAGGGAGCGCCGGTCCGAGCTTGACTACGGCGACGCGGGTTCGATCAAGCACCCGCTTGACAAATGACCAGGAAGGGCGGAGGTCCTCAACGCGCCAGACCCGGCCCGATGCCGTACGGCGCGCCGGGTCGCAGAAGACCGCGGAATCACGAGTAAGGAACCGATCAGCATCCAGCTCGACATCAGCGCACACCACCTCGGCAACACCTGCCAGGTTCGCAGCAGCCGCGCCGGCCGTCTGCTGGTCGAGTTCGATGGCAAGCACCTCGAGCCCGGCGCGGGCGAAGCCCAGGGAATCCGATCCGATGCCACAACCAACATCGACAACGCGCCGTACGCCCTCGTCGACGAAGCGCTGGGCGTGGTAGTCGGCGACTTCTGGACGGCTTGCCTGCTCGAGGCCGTCGCGAGTGAAGAACATTCGCTTTGCCGCATCCCCGAACTTGGTCCGGGCTCGGCGCCGAAGCTCAACCTGCGCGGCGGCCGCAGCAGCCAGCTCAGGACCGAACCGGGCTCTCAGGCGGGTGGCTGCCGCGAGCGAGCCAGGATCGGTTTCCGCCTCGGCAGCAGCGAGCGCCTCGTTCGTCAGATCAAAGGGCATCGTCGGCACTATTAGCTCGGACGTTCGATATTGTTTCGCGGGACCCTGCCGCATACTGGAAGCACCAGGCTGCTGCCGACAGGGG
Source organism: Actinomycetota bacterium (assembly GCA_046732135.1). Taxonomy (GTDB): domain Bacteria; phylum Actinomycetota; class Actinomycetes; order Propionibacteriales; family Propionibacteriaceae; genus Microlunatus. The sequence goes on along the minus strand of JBKPML010000020.1, from coordinate 8,756 downwards.
CTGGGAGGCGCACGATGCTGAGCATGGCACGAGTGGCCGCGGCACTCTCGGCCGTGATCTTCGAATGCGCGGCTCTTGGCGCTGTTGCCGGGTGCAGCGCTCCTGAGTACACCTATGTGCAGAACACCACACACCGGACATATTTCAAGGTTCCGGCCTCATGGCGTGTAATTGACGAGAACGCCCTCAAACAGATCATGAACAAAGACAGCGCCAGTTCCGGGAAGGACAGCACCTGGGCCGTCGCCTACGACGCTGCAGACGCCCCATCGCCAGCGCATCTGGTGGACAGCGACACGTCACAGCCGATCGTCTATGCCAGCGTTCAACCAGTGCCGACCACGGCACGCGGGCAGATCTCGCTCGACAGCCTCCGCGACCTGCTGCTTCCAGTGACTTCGAGCGCCCGCGAGGGTGCGACGACCAGCTCGGAGACCTTCAGTGATTTCACGTTGGTCGCAGATGAAGTATTGAACCCGGAACCGGGGATTCGAGGCGTGCACGAGGTTTTTCAGTACCGGCTCAGCAAAGGGCCGTTGCAAACGTTCAACCAAACCGCGTACGTGAATAACGACGCCAGCAAGGTGTACGTCATGCTCGTACGTTGTTCGAGTGAGTGTTATCAGGCGCGGCGTGCTGAACTAGAGGGCGTGGCGGCCTCGTTCACCGTCCAGGAGGGTTAATGAGCAGAAGTGCGCCGCCAGCGGGCGGCTCGAATCAGCCATCGAACATAAGCGGTAGCACAATGGTTGACCCGAGGTGGAGTCCTCCTCCTGAGGGTCTACCGTCCCCTGGCGAGCAAGATGTGTCGGAGCCGGCGGGGACGACCCGCAAGCGGCTCTCGTTATGGGATCGCGTCAAGTTCCTGCTGCTGCTTGCACTCGTCTGGTGGCTTCTGGTCTGGGCTTCGGTGGCGAACAATCCGATCCTGCCGTTGTCGGACGCCATCCGGCTGCAGCTGCGCAGCGGGTGGTGGCTGCTGGCGCTGTTCGATCTCGAGCTGATCCGCCAACTTCATTTTCTAATCAGCGAGCACTCGGCCGCGTACCACACATTCTGGACGAAGAAGGTCTTCGGCGGCTTCGATCGTGCCATCCGGCGACGGTTCTCGGACTGGACACGATTCCGTATCGGCCGCGTTCTGAAGATCCTGCTGTGGATCGTGTTCTACGCCCTGGTCGCCGGCAAGATCCTCGACACGTCACCGGCGCTGGCGATTTTCCGGGCGCCCGCGATCCTGTGGCAGTTGATGCCGTTCGTCCTCCAGCTGGCATTTGCCTTCTTCTTCATCGCCTTTCAGTTCATCGGCCTGTTCTGGTTGTTGTCACGTGGCGGCATCGACGTTTACTACCCGGACGACATCAAGACACGGTTCTCCGACGTTTGGGGACAAGACCATGTGCTCGCTCGCGTCAAGGAGAACATCCTCTTCCTCGAGCACCCCGACGAGATCGAGCAGAAGGGTGGTTACGTACCCGGCGGGCTCTTGTTGTGGGGGCCTCCGGGCACCGGCAAGACGCTAATGGCCGAAGCGGTCGCGGGTGAGACCGGAAAACCATACGTCTTCGTTGACCCTGGTGCATTCATCAACATGTTCTTTGGCGTCGGGATCCTGAAGGTGAAATCACTGTTCCGCAAGTTGCGCAAGCTCGCCTTGCGATATGGCGGCGTGATTGTCTTCTTCGACGAGGCGGATTCCTTGGGCAACCGAGGCGCCGTCGGCCAGATCGGCCCCGGAGGACAAGGCCGCACCTCACCGGCGGCGTTCCGAGCGGCTGGCTGCCATGGATTCTCCTACCTCTCGGCCGACACCCAACTACTCCTGGCGCGCAAGGCGATGAGTCATACCGATGCCAACGAGGAGGAGATGCCACGTGTCCGTCGCAGCCGATTCGTCGCTGGGGCCGGCATGGGTGGTGGCGGCGGTGGCATGGGAACCCTCCAGGCGCTGTTGACCGAGCTGTCCGGCCTGAAGAAGCCGCGCGGCCTGATCAACCGGTACGTACGCCGAGCACTCGGAATGCGACCGAAGCCCCCGCCGAAGTATCGGATCCTCGTCATGATGGCGACCAACATGCCCGAGGCTTTGGACGAGGCGCTGCTACGACCGGGCCGGATCGACCGGATCTACAAGGTCGGTTACCCCAGCAAGGCGGGCCGGATCCGTACCTACGAGGGATATTTCAACAAGGTAAACCACGAGCTGACTCTGGATCACCTGGACAAGCTGGCGACCATTACGCCGTACGCGACCGGCGCCACCATCAAGGATCTGGTCAACGAGTCGTTGATCACCGCGATCCGCGACGGTCGCGATGTGATCATGTGGAAAGACGTCATGAAGGCCAAGCAACTGCGCGAGTTGGGACCACCCGAGGACGTTGAGTACATCGAACGCGAGCGGCACGCGGTGGCCGTGCACGAGGCCTGTCATGCCATCGTGGCGTATCGGACCCGCAGGCACATGGAAATCGACGTCGCCACGATCGAGAAGGGGAGCGACTATCTCGGAATGGTCGCGAGCATCCCTCCTGAAGATCAGTTCACTCGATGGCGGACCGAGTACGAGTCGGACATCCTCGTTTCGCTTGCATCCCTGTCGGGTGAGCGGATGTTCTTCGGCGGCGACAGCTCCTCGGGCGTCTCCGGCGACCTCGAGTCTGCAACGTCGGTCGCGTCGCTGATGGAGGGCTACTGGGGGATGGGCTCGACCGTTTCGTCGTACTCCACCGCCAAAAAGATGGAGGTCGGGGCGCCCGGAGGGCGTTCAGGTAAAAAGGGTGAGGATCCCGAGGCGATCATGCGCCAAGCCCTCGCCGATCGGATCGAGGACAAGCTCGCGGAGATGCTGAACAACGTGGAGTCCTTGTTGAAGGAGAACCGGCATCAGATACTGGCACTCGCGCACGCCCTGGAGATCCATCGGACGATGACCGGCGAGGACGTCGAGGCAGTACTCGAATGCCGACAGGGTCCGGCCGTGGACGGCAGGCCCTATGGCGATCCGAATTTCGCCAGCCTGCTCGAGGACTATCACCGGGCTGCAGCCGATGCGCATCAGGGGCACAGTCGGGTTCTGCTGGCTATGCCTGAGGCGCTGCCGGTACCTGCCGGCCAGGTGGCGGACCGGCCAGCGGACGCGACTCACTGATCGTTAGCGGAGGATGCTAGAGACCGGCAACGCAGAGTCCGCGCCGATGTCCAGTGATGATGGGCGGCCGCCCGCCATCACGATCTCGGCACCCAGCGCCGCGATCATGGCGCCGTTGTCCGTGCACAGCCCGGGCCGCGGACTGCGGAGCTGAATGCCCTGCTCCACGGCTCGCTCCGCAAGCAGTGCGCGCAGTCGGCTATTGGCTGCGACTCCCCCACCGATCAACAGGTCCGTGGCCCCCGTCATGGCGCAGGCATCGATCGCTTTGGCACTTAGTACGTCGCAGACCGCCTCCTGAAAGCTGGCCGCCACGTTCGCGACCGGTATCTCGTCGCCGTAGCGTTCCCGTTCCTCGACCCAACGGGCAACGGCTGTCTTGAGGCCGGAGAAAGAGAAGTCGAAGCGGTGCTTGGCCTGGTCCTTGGCGGCAGTGAGCCCCCGGGGAAATGAAAGGAATCGTGGGTCGCCCGTCGCCGCGCGATCGATCGCTGGACCACCTGGGTAGGGCAGGCCGAGGAGGCGGGCGACCTTGTCGTACGCCTCACCGGCCGCGTCGTCGATCGTCGAGCCGAGTTCGGTGATCTTGCTTGACATATCGTCCACTAGAAGCAATGAGGTGTGGCCACCCGACACGAGCAGCGCCACGCAGGGCGTTGGCAGCGGACCATGCTCGAGGAGGTCCACAGCCACATGACCCGCAAGGTGGTTGACTCCGTAGAGCGGTTTGTCCAGTGCGTACGCGAGCGCTTTGGCACTGGCCAACCCGACTACCAGAGCACCCATCAGCCCAGGGCCGGCTGTGGCTGCAATGCCGTCAAGCTCGGTCAGATCGATATCGGCCGTCGCGCAGGCCCGTTGCAACGTCGGGACCATCGCCTCCAGATGCGCCCGGCTGGCCACCTCTGGCACCACACCGCCGTACCGTGCGTGGAGCTCGACGCTACTGGCAACCTCATTGGCGAGCAGCTCATGTCGGCGCACGACACCGACGCCGGTTTCATCGCATGAGGACTCGATTCCCATGATGAGCGGGCCACTCATCGCGACTGCTCCCAGGTGGGCCAACTGTCCAGGTCGTAGAGTTTCAAGATCAGCGCGTGTCGGCCGGGACCGTAGTAGTTCTGTCGAGCCGCCAGCTGCTCGAACCCAAGCCCGGAGTAAAGCGCGATCGCAGGGTCATTGGAATAGTCCACTTCCAAGATCACTGCCCGGGCGCCAAGGTGGCGGACAGCGGTGAGAGCTTCGACGACCAAAGCCGTTCCGACCCCTGTCCGGCGGTGAGCGGGAGCCACGACCAAGCGGTGCAGGTCGGACAACTCACCTAGCGTCTGCATAGTGATCACTCCGACCGCGGACTTGCCGCGAGCTATCAGGACGGTCCGCCCCGTACCGAGGAGCTCTCCAAGCCAACTGCGTTCGCTCCATCTTTCCGGCTCGGGAAAACCCAGCCGTTCCAGCGCCATGATTGCGGCCAGATCGTCGCGGTGAGCCGGCGCTATAGAAAACTCGGCGCTCATTGTGCGAGCCGGGCCGGGCGTCGGACCAGCACCGATTTGCGCCGGGTTGGTTCGGTGACGTCTGCCCGGCGCAGATAGAGCGGTTGATTGCCGACCGATGGCAAGCCAAGACCGACTCTTGCCAGGACACCGGGGTCAAGTGCACGAGGGCCCGGAGTAACCGACAGTCGATCTCGATAGAGTTCGGCGGCCGGACCGACGACGGGAAGGTCTGGCAGGTCGGTTGGCGAGCCGACGTGAGGACCGTCCAGACGTGCACTGGACGCCGCATAACGCGCCCAGTACACCTCGCGCCGCCGAGCATCCGTAGCAACGATGAAGTCGTCGCCTGGGCCCCACTGGTCGACGTAGTGGGCGGCTATCACGTCGAGTGAGCAGACGCCGTGCAATGGAAGAGAGCCGACCGCGGCCAGGATTTGCGCCGTGGCGATGCCGACCCGCAGACCGGTGAAAGGACCCGGTCCCATGCCGACCACGAGATGATCAACCTCGGCGAACCGGCGACCACCATCGGACAGGCAGCGGTTCACCAGAGGGACCAGCTGCTCGGCATGTGCACGCGCATCGAACACAGTGCCGACCGCTAAGACATCGCCACCCCTGGCCAGTCCAACGTTGACCACCGTGGCAGTGTCAATGCCGAGTACAAGGTGTGGTTCGCCTTCGAGGTTCATTCCTTGCGCCCTTCGACAAGCTCAGGGCGAGTTCGCCTCAGCATGTCAAGGTCGGCATGCTGCCAACGCCGGCCCAGCGGACGAATTAGCACCAGACGGCCATCGGCGTTCGGATGGATATCGATCTCCAGCCGATCCTCGGCGAGCCCCTCCGCCAGCCCAGTGCCCCATTCGACGAACGTGATCGCGTCGGCGGTGTGGCTGTCAAGATCGAGATCATCCAGTTCCGCCGTGCTGGACAGCCGGTAGGCGTCGACATGCAACAGATCCGGTTTACCGCTGGTGGAGCGGTGCAACCTGGACAGGACGAATGTCGGAGAAATGATGGGGCCTGCACTGTCCAACCCCTGCCCGATCCCTTGAGCCAACGTCGTCTTGCCGGCGCCGAGTTCCCCAGCGGCGACGACAAGGTCACCCCGCTCGAGGACATCAGCAAGCCGGACGCCCAATCGCAGCATGTCAGCAGCTGTCGGCACTGAGATGGCCAGCGGCAAGCTCTTGGCCAGCATCACGCCGTGCGGTACCGATCGGGCCAAGCCATAGCCGCGCCGGCGCCAGAACGAGATCAGCTCCGCCAGCTCCTCCCTGGCGAAGAGCTCTGCTGTGCGAAAGCCCAGCTCGGCAGCGTGATCCTCAGCCGCGACGACGAGGGCTGACGCGATGCCATGCCCTTGAAAAGTCGGGTGAACCGACACCCGGGAAAACCGAGCGAGCGTCGGAGCCGCCTCCGATATCAAGATCACGCCAGCAGGGCGGCCGGCAACTGAGGCGTAGACGGCGCTGCCGCCGCGGGATAGGAGGCCTCGGATGGACTCCGGAGTCTCATCGAGCGCCGTCGAGGGCGGATCCAGCACGGGGCGGGCGGCGAATGCCGTCTGGATGACGTCGGCCATGCCGTCGGCGTCGCTGCCGTCCGCCACGGACACCACAAGATCTTCAACAGAAACGCTCACTAGCACCTCAATCTAGTTGCTGGCACGCGCCACCAACGCGTCCAAGATCTCGTTGCAGATTTCCGCGTGCTCGATAATCGGCAAGTGCCCACAGCGGGGCAACCGCCGTGCATCGGTGTCGGGCAGCAGCTCGAGGATGCGATCGGTGTGCGTCACCGGAGTGAACAAGTCATCCTCGCCACCGATCACAGCGGTCGGAATCCGGCTGAGCACCTCGAAGGCCCGGTATTCGTCGAGCTCGGCGAACGCGGGATAGAAGTCAGCGATCACTTCCAGCGGCGTCTCGGCAAGCATCTCGCTGACGAACTCAACGTAACTTGGTGGCACATCCGAGGCAAAGGCGAACCGGCGGGTGACGACATAACCGAGGTCTGATCCGGCGCGACGGCCGCTCTCAATCAGCTCGGGAACGCGGTTGAGCGCAGCCAGGAGCGGCTCAGCGACCCGAGCGAAGGTACGTCCTGGAAGCCCTCGGATCGGTGAATGCTCGGCCATCCCGCCGGCCGAGGTAGAGAACAACGCGACACCGCGGACCTGGCTGCCGAACCGGTTCGGCTGAGTATGCACCAGACGCATGATCGCCATACCGCCCAGAGAATGCCCGACCAAGATCACCGGCCGCTCACCCACGACCTCGTCCAGGACCTGCGCAAGATCATCAGCCAATTGCGGGATCCGGCAGAACCGACGCTTCGACCTGGTGGAGCGGCCGTGCGAGCGCTGGTCGAACAAAACCTGCCGGAGCCGGCCGCGGAAGTGCTGACGCTGGAAGTGCCAGCAATCCATGCTCAGCGCAAAGCCGTGGACTAGCACCAGGGTCGGATCGCTCTCACCCCGCTGAGCGGCCTCGTCGATCTCGGTATGCAACACCACCCCATCCGGTGTGACGATCTTGGGGCCGTCGGATCGCAAGCCGAAGAAGTCTTCGGGCTCATCGCTTGTCCGGCGCAAAATCCGCTTGGTGACGATCCGCCGCTCGAGTTCAACCCCGGCAGCGATGCCGGCGGCCGCCACGGCCGCAGCGCCGGTGAGCAGTCCGAGGCCTGAAGCGATCCGGCTCGCCATCAGCTTGACGAAGTCCCCGGGTCGCGGAATTCGGTGGCGTTGATCAGAACACGTGGCACCCGAGTACCGATCCTTGTAACGATCTCGTAGCCGATCGTGCCACACCACTTCGCCCAGTCCTCCGCGGTCGGCTCGCCGGAATCACCAGATCCGAAAATGATCACCTCATCCCCCACTGCTCCCTGCCCCAGCCCGAGCTCGACCACAAACTGGTCCATGCAGATCCGCCCCCGAATGGGTGCCCGGCCGCCCCGCCACCCCACACTCGCAATGTTGCCAGCGTGCCGTGGAATGCCGTCGGCATAGCCCAGTGGAACCAGACCGACCCCTGTCGGCTCCGGGGCGATCCAGGTCCAGCCGTACGAAACGCCACTGCCCGGGGCCAGCTGCTTGACATTGATCAATTGCGCTCGAAGCGTCATCACCGGCCGCAGCTCGACTCCTGCCAGCGCGGCAATCCCTGGGGCTGGGTCGATGCCGTAGGCCGCGATGCCGATGCGGACAAGATCGAAATGCGCTTCCTGAACCACCAGTGCGCCGGCCGAGTTGCCGAGATGCCGCAGCGTCGGCCGAAGTCCAGCAGCGCGAGCCTCATCCTCGGCGGAAAGAAAAGCCTTGAGCTGATGGGAGGTCGCGGGGTGACCCGGCTCGTCGGCTGCTGCGAAGTGCGACCAAATTGCCACGATCTCCAAAGCCCCTGCTTGCTCGGCCTCGGCAGCGATCGCGCACAACTGCGGCCAATCGGCCGGGCAGGCGCCGTTGCGGGACAATCCGGTGTCGATCTTCAGATGCACCCGAGCTCGGCGCTCGGCCGTTGCAGCGGCCGCCACCAACCGGGATAGCTGATCGATTGACTGCGCTGAAACGTCGACCTCGGCTGCCACGAGGGGGCTGAGATCTTCATCTTCGCCGTACAGCCAGGCGAGCATCCGACCGCTGTCGCCGGCGTCCCGCAGGGCGAGCGCCTCGGCGGCAGTGGCGACTCCTAACCATTCGGCCCCCGCGATCCGGGCTTCACGAGCGCAGGCCAGCATGCCGTGGCCGTAACCATCCGCCTTGACGATCACCATGAGCTTCACGTTGCCGACGTGCCGCGAAATTGCCGTCAGGTTCGCGCGAAATGCCGCTAGGTCGATCTCGGCGCGCGCTGTGGACGGGTGAATAGTCACTCGCGAATCCGCCTGATCTCATTGAGACCGGCCCGCCGTTGCTTTTCCAGGGCGCCGATCTCACCGGCGATGAGTTCGGCCAACCGCTGAGGCGGCACCGGCCCACGGTGCCGGCGGGCTGTCAGGGCTTGAACAGATGCCGCCAGTACGGCCGCCTCCGCCGCGGGGCGTCCGCTCGCCAACAGTGCGGCGCAGAGGCCACCGAGGACATCACCCGAGCCGGC
>JBKPML010000019.1:0-32078 GCA_046732135.1 Actinomycetota bacterium | reverse complement strand
ACATCAAAGCCGCGCGCCACTTCAATCGTGTCCCGCCAAAAGTCATCGAAGTCCGACGGCTCATACACCTCCGGCCGGTACTCCCAAAGCTCACCCAGGCTGAGATCGAACATTGCCACAGTCGGGCACTCTAGCCGCCCTGCCTCCACACCCACTCCCAAGTCCCGTGCGGAAACGGCATCGATAAGGTCGCACCTTCGGGCCCAGGTTGCCGACGTTCGTGCCCACGAGTACCACGCCTGCCCGGTACCGAATGCGCGCCAGGCGCCCAAGACTGTCATGCCGATGCCGGAGCACCTCAGTTTCGAGGGCGGCGCGGCGTTTGCGTGAACTACGGCACCGCATACGCCGCCTTGATCATCATGGGTGGTTTGCGGACCGTGACAGAGTGCGGACAGTCGAAGGGGGCGCGTGCTGCGGGCCCGGCGCGGTTCAGATACCCAATGGCCGTCCGGCACCAGGCAGGTAAAAGCGAGGACGACGACCATGCCGAATAGGTGCTCGTCCAGTCCTCGGGTAGAGTTGCGGCAACGTGGTTCGGCCAGTCTCGCCCGAGTCACCGGTGATGTCGAGCGTTGCTCATCCCTCCAAAACAGCTCTTGTGCGGGACGCATGCTGCGCTCGGGATCTGCCCGGGGGCCGCCCAACAAGAATCTGACCACCTGTGCCTGCTCTCTCTTTTCTCGATCTTGGCCTTCCCGCCTCCCTCGCGGGCGTGCTGGCCCGCCGGGATATCACTGTCCCGACACCCATCCAGGCCGCCACGCTGGCCGACACCCTCGCCGGCCGTGACGTCCTCGGCCGCGGCCGCACCGGCTCGGGAAAGACGTATGCCTTCCTGCTGCCGCTGGTGGCTCGGCTGTCCGCCTCGAAAATCCGGTCGCGTCCTCGTGCTCCGCGAGCACTCGTGCTCGCTCCCACCCGTGAGCTCGTCCGCCAGATCGAGGCAGTCCTTCACTCCCTGGCGCAAGTTGCCGGCCTATCCAGCGTCTCAGTCTTCGGCGGGGTGAGCCAGCAGCCCCAGGTACGGGCGCTGCGATCCGGAGTGGACATTGTTCTGGCGTGTCCCGGCCGGCTGGAGGACCTGATCGAGCAGGGTCACTGCAGCCTGGCCGGCGTCGAAATCACGGTTTTGGACGAGGCCGACCACATGGCGGATCTCGGGTTCCTGCCGCCGGTAAAACGCCTTCTGGCGCAGACGCCGTCCAGCGGTCAGCGGATGCTCTTTTCGGCCACCCTCGATGCCGACGTCGGCGTCCTGGTGAACCGGTTCCTATGCAACCCAATCACCCACGAAACCGACTCCGTCGAGCCGTCGGCGGGTTCGACGGCTCACTACGTGCTGCACCTCGAGCAGGAGCAGCGGTTTCCGGTCCTGGCGGAGCTCACCAGCGCCCCGGGTCAGGCGCTGGTCTTCACCCGAACGAAGCACCGAGCCAAGGCCCTGACCAGCCAGCTCAAAGCGCAGGGCATCCCGGCTGTGGAACTGCACGGCGACCTTAACCAGAGTGCCCGTACCCGCAACTTGGCGGCCTTCCATGCGGGGCGCGTCGGCACGCTCGTCGCCACCGACATCGCCGCCAGGGGGATCCACGTCGACGACGTTGCGCTGGTCGTACACGCCGACCCGCCGGTCGAGCAGAAGGCGTACGTTCATCGCTCCGGTCGGACCGGGCGTGCTGGCAAGGCCGGGACGGTGATCATTCTTACGACCGGCGCGCAGCTGCCTGACGTTCGCGCGCTCACCCGTGCTGCCGGAATTGGACCTATCACGACGCGGGTCGAAAACGTGGCCGACCCCATCCTGCGGGAATTGGCACCCGGCGAGCGCCTCCTGATCCCACCGGCGAGCGCCGCCATTCCCGCCAAGCCGTTCGCCGGCCCTCACTCGAGCCGTCGTCGCAAGCGGACCCAACCGGGCTTCGAACGGCCCAAGCGATCACCTGAACGTCGTACTGCTTCGGGAAAGCAGAACGTCACGAGGGCGACCCGGACTCACAGCGCGGCCCAGTTCAGCGGCCGCGCGTTGACGCGCTGACCCGCGCTGGGGCACCGAAGTTCGGAACGCTGGCCGCTAGCTCAACGACGCCTTCCGCGTGCCCCCGTTCTCGAGTACCGTCGATTGAAGAGGCATCCGACTAGACGCCGAGATCAGGTGAGGAGGGCGGATGATAGCGGAAGAAATCCCCGTCTCCGATACGTTCCGAAGCAAGATTCTGAGCGATCACTGCGGGTTTGAGGTCACCTTCACCATCACCGGTACTGTCAGGGTCTTGACTGCACCCCAAAAACCGGTCGGCCCACAGGACCTGGTGGTGACCAATATCGCAGGCGTCTTCAGCGCGGATACCAAGCAGGTGCCGTTCCAGACGGCCGCGATCGAGATCACATCAGTCGGCCCTGACGGCACGGTCGTTACCAGGATCGCAGGCCATTCAGTTGAGTTCACCGGCCTGCAGCTGAAGACCGACCTTGAGACCGGCAAGACCAGAATGATCAATGAGCCACACGTAACTAACCTCGACCCGATCTGCAGGCGGCTGGCCGCCTGACCGCACGGGACGCCCGGCAATGCCCCTGTGCTCTACAAAGGCCAGGTAAGGGTTGGCCGTCGCATCCATGAGGGGATGCCTCGACCTCCTCAGCTATGGGTGGGTACTGACCGATCCCGCGGAAACGCTGTAACCACCGCCCGAGCTGCCCCCGTCTCCACCGCCCGGGCAGCCGGACAGCAACAGGGCAAGCGCAAGGATTAGCGGCGCCACAATCCTTGACGTTCTAGCTCGTGGTCGTGCCATCGCCCGCCTCCTCGAGGGGCCTATTTCTACTTTCGAAGCTAACCGCGGGTGAACTGCCCAACAAGAGGAGTGGCTGCCTGTGCAGGAGCGAGGGCGGTAGCAAGCTCGGCCACGCTCATTTCACCGGGCCGCCGTCCCGCTGCGGCCGCCTGTCGACCCAGGGCAGCCAGTCGCGCGTTGATTGGTGCCCGTAACCCGTGGCGATGGGCCAAGAGGACGATCTCGCCATTAAGGTAGTCCGTTTCGATGTCCCCAGTCCCCCGGGTCAGCGACTGCCAGGTCGACCCGCCGAGATACTTCTCTACCCCTGCCACGGGGCGTACGAAGAACGCACCGGCCCGCGCCGCAGACTCTTCTTCATCGCCGGTATAGGCGATGCCGGCTACGTCCAGTACGGCCCGTGCTTCTCGCTCAGCAGCTTCATACAGAGGCCGAACCTCCTTGGTGCGCCCGACCAGCGCTTCGAAAACGTTGCTTAGGCTGCTGATCAACTTGCGGTACTTCCACGCCATCACGTCGTCGGGGCAGTGGACCGTGAAACGCGCTGCCGTCCAGTCCGCCGTGATCTGGGTCAGCGTCTCGTCATCACGCCTGGCGGGCTTCGACGGCACGCGGCCGACATGCAGCATGCCGGATACCGGAGTGCCGCGGGCCACCACCTCGCCGGGGACCAGTCTCGCCGCCGGTAGCCATACGCAGACGCCGTAAACCAGGGCGAAGTAGCGCAGGGCTACCTCCTCAGCGGCCACTCCGTTCGTCGCGATCAGGATTGGCAGCGAGTCACCGGCATTGCCCACCACCTGGCCGGCGTTGTGGACAGGAACGTCTGCCCAGGCGGGCAACAGCGCGCCCAGCTGCTGGGTCTTCGCCGCCGCAACCAGCACGTCGTCGGATCTAAGGTCCACTTCCTCGGGCACGCCGGCCACCGTCACCGGCACCGTGATGTCCTCTTCCGGCGTGCGCAGCCGGAGACCGTCGCGTCGCATCGCCGCCAAGTGATCGCCGCGAGCCACTAGAACCACTTCGCGGCCCGCCTGGGCCAGCCGGCCACCGAGGGTGCCCCCCACTGCGCCAGCGCCGAGGATCACGTAACGCGTCACTGCTCCACGCTAGCCAGAAGCGGTGTATTGCCCGACGGCGGTCGGCCTCTTGCAGTCAAACACCACCAAGGAGGACCGGATGATCCACCAGCACACAATTCAAACTGCGGACGACGCTTTGACGACCGATGACGAGACCGAGCTCACGGAGCACCTGATACAGGTACCGGGGGCCAGGCGGGAAGGCGATGGCGTACGCGGTACAGCGAGCCGGAGAGGCGCTGCGCAGCACCCGGTGGCTGACTCATTGCCCCTCGCGGCGGGCGACAAGCTGGAGATGACTGGGATCGTCAACGGTGCCGAGCGCTGGGCGTCCCCTAATGGCTCGGTCGTCGAATACCGCACACCGAACGGGAAATTGCGGTTCCACGCCTGGAGACGGAGCACGTTCTTCGGCTACTGGTCGATGGGCAGCGAGATCTCCACGACCGGCCGCGATTTCGAGGCTGCGGTGATCGACTCCCACTACTACATGTCGGTCAGCGCGCCTTGCGAGGTCGTCCAGGTAGATCAGGATTCCGATCGCAATGACGACTACCTCGATGAGTACGAATGGGGTTGGCACTCCCAGCAGCCCGAGCGCGTCGCGTCTCTCTGCCGCGCTCAGTGGGGCCGCGCCCGCTTCGCCGACCTGATCACTGCCGGCGAAGGTTGCCAGAACTACCTCACCGACGCCTGGCCGGTCGGCTTCCCGCCGGATTGGCCGTCGGAGGTGGGAATTGAACTTCACCCCGACCGCGTCTCGATGACTGCTCGCTCGATCGGGATCATCGCCCGTGGTTCGACGGTCGTCGTCAACCTGGACCTGGCCGACCAGCAGGTACATGTCGAGGCGGGTCCGGACACCGGTGACTTTGACTACCCGTCCGGCGATTTCATATTGCCCGGCAATGGGGAACTCCGGCTGCCTGTCACATTCTTCGGCGGGACCTCGCCGGGACTGTACAGGACTTCGATGCGAATCCTCGTTGCCGGTCGAACCTTCGTCGTACCCATCACCGCAACTGTCACGCAGGAGGGCCCCCCTCTGTAGTGAGTTCGCGGACGCGCGTACGGCCGCAATAGCCGCACGAGCTGGCACAGCCCGTCGGAAGATTGGGGTGTGACGGACTATGGGCGAGCGCCGGAGTTCGGGATTTTCCCTTCACCGGAGGCGGCGGCGTTCGAGGACAACCTGGAGATGGCGAGGATCGCGGACGATAGCGGTCTGGATCTCATCGGCATCCAAGATCATCCGTATCAGCGCCGTTTCCTCGATACGTGGATGTTGATGGCGACCATCTTGGCCCGCACGCAACGGGTGCGGGTCTTCCCAGACGTAGCCAACTTGCCGCTGCGCCCACCGGCGCTGATCGCCAAGGCCGCAGCAAGCCTGGACGTCATGTCCGGCGGTCGCTTCGAGCTCGGCCTGGGCGCTGGCGCCTTTTGGGATGCAGTGGAGGCGATGGGCGGTCAGCGCCGCTCACCGGGCGAGGCAGTCACCGCCACCGAGGAAGCGATCACCCTGATCCGGTTGCTGTGGTCTGATGAGCGGTCAGTCCGCTTTTCCGGTCAGCACTACCGGCTGGCTGGCGTCAAGCCTGGTCCCCCGCCGGCGCACCCCATCAGCATCTGGCTCGGGGCAGGTGGTCCACGCATGCTGGGCCTGCTAGGCCGAACAGCCGACGGCTGGATTCCGTCGAGCTCTTGGGCAACCCCCGACAAACTGCCCGAGATGAATCGGCGAATCGACGACGCCGCAGAAGCAGCCGGCCGGAACCCCGCTGACATCCGGCGGCTTTACAACGTCTACGGCGCCATCGACCGGTCGAAAGAATTCCTGAACGGACCGGCGGAGCAATGGGTAGCTGAGCTCACTTCGCTGGTTCTCGAGCAGGGCATGGACACGTTCATCTTCGGTCCGGCACAAGATCCAGTCCGCCAAGCCCGACGATTCGCCGACGAGGTCGCCCCAGCGGTGCGGGAATCGGTAGCGCGTAGCCGTTGAGCGCTGCACCTTGATTCTGAAGTACGCAGTGTCGAGTCAGTGGTGGACTCGGACGACCAGCTTGCCGGCGGCCGAGTTGGTTTCCATATCTTCGTGTGCTTGTCTGACCTGCTCGAGGCCGTCGTACACCTTGTGCACGGCAACCTGCAGACTGCCGTTGGCGACGGCGTCGAGGACGCGCTGTAGGGCGTGGCGAGGAAGGTCCGAGGCGGTCCCTTCGTACGCGGTGAGGCACACGCCGGCCGGAATGTAGTCAATTGGGTAAAAGTCCCTGACCGTCCACTGGTTGGAGAGCATGCCAGTGAAGCAAACAGTGCCATGGACTCGAACGCAGTGCAGCGTGTCGGGCAGAGTCCGGGTGCCGACGAGTTCGATGGCGGCGTCCACGCCATCCGGAAACAGTCTCCGCACCACACCGGCGATCTTGCCTGTATCCACGATCGGGTGATCGATTCCGCGCTTTGTCAGCATGTCGACGCGATCTGGCCTCCGAGTCGTCGCCAAGGTCGTGGCGCCCAGCTGCTTGGCGAGCGCAGCGACCGCAAGCCCGACCGATGAGGTGCCACCGCGGATCAGTAAGGTCTGACCCGGTTTCAGGTCGAGCCCGATGGTCAGGGAACCGTTGGCGGTTTGGATCATTTCCGGCAGCGCACCGACCACGTCCCAAGGCAGCTCAGTGCTGATCGGAATGACCTGGGACAGAGGAACCGAGGTGTATTCCGCATAGCTGCCGTCGTAGGTCCGGCCCATTCCACCCATCATGGCCACCGCTTGTTGGCCCTGTCGGAGGCCACTGCTGTCAGGCGCGGCATCGACCACACCCGAGCACTCGATGCCGAGAACCCGTGGATACGTGACAGCGTCCCCGGACAGACCGAGCCGGGTCATCAGTTCGGAGCGGTTGAGCCCGAAGGCCTCGACGCGGATGCGCACCCAGCCGTCTCGCGCAGGCGGCACCGGCAGCTCCCGAATCACCAAGTTCTCTACCGGTCCAGGTTCGGACAACACCACGGCATGCACTCGGGCATGCTAGACCGGCTCCGAAAGCGAAAGTATGTCAACCAGTAATGTTCATCGGCGAGTGGAGGGCAGGTGGACAAAGCTAGACGTGACGGCCACTCCGGCCGCACGCCCGATCGTCTGGGCGCCGCGCTGGCCGCAGCATTCATCGTGCTTCTGTTAGCAACTGAGTTGGTGCTAACGCTTCCAGATGTGACCGACAGTGAGTCGTTCGTCGCCCAGTTCTACGCAGACCATCGAACGTTCATCATCACGCTGCAAGTGCTGGGATTTCTGGATGCCGCACTGCTCGCTGCCTACGCCTGGAGACTTCGTTCGGTCGACCGAATCGTGGGAACGGCCGGATTGGTCATGGCGGTCTGTGCCCTTGCGCCCGGCCTCATCACCTTGGTTTTGGCGATAGTCGCGGATCCGGCCAATCCGGCGCCGGCCGCTCGGTGGAACTTGCTCGAGCCGCGGGGTGACGATCTCTTGTTTATTGGAATCGTTGTCTTCGCCGCTGCGGTCGCCCTTCGGCTCGGCAGAAGGATCCCAGCCCTTGGCGTCCTGGCGTTGGTCGTCGCCGTCGCCTGTCTGGCCCGTTTGCTACTCGAGGCGGCCGGCAAGAGTCGCGGTCCACTGGACGCCGTGGGACCGCTGTCATTCATCGTGCTGATCGCGACGATGGCAGTGCTGAGTTTCCGCGGTGTCCTTGGCGCTTCGCGAACATCAGTTCCCCAATAACCGGAAAAGCCCGCCTCCTGGTTTCTGGCGTTGACGCACGGATCACCTATTTGAACCGCGCCGTGTAGGTGGTGGCAACCGCGGGGGCGATGATGTTATGGGTCTGTGCTGCCCCGTCGGACCACGATTGGAAGGCATACGTCTTCGGGCCCTTGATCTGTGGGGTCGTCGCACTGACGCTGTTGGTCGAGCCGACGATTACCGTGCGACTGAAAGCCGCCTTGGCAGTTGTGCCGTTGACCACCAGCGACAATCCCCCAGGTGTTGTCTGGAATGTCAGCGGGACCGTCTTGGGATCGAGGCGCAGCGACTTGGTGTTAGTCAGACCGCCCGAGTCGGTGGCTGTCAATCTGAGTTCAAGGTATGACGGATATTCGTGATCCGGAGCCACAAAGGAACCACTTGTCACCCCCTCGAAGGACTGCAAAGGGTGCTCGTGGCAGTTCGATGGGCAGTGCTGGAGGACCAGACTCCAAGACAGTGCCGACGCGGGCAGGGTGCCGTCCTGAGCATCCGTCGCCGACCCGGAAAAGGTGATCTCGTCCCCGACCTTCCACGTCGTTCCAGCGGCCGGCGAAGTGATCACTGCAGTGGGCGCCGTGTTTCCGATCGTGATCTTCACCGAGTCGGTGTCTGAGGCACCACGTTGATCGGACACCCTCAGGCTTGCTGTGATCACACTTCCGTTCGTCGTATAGGTGTAGCTCGTCTGCGCGGCCGTGGCGTCATCAAACTCGCCATCCCCGTCTAGATCCCAGGCATAGCTGAGGGTGTCGCCATCGTCCGGGTCGCTGGATCCGGATCCGTCAAAGCTGACCGTGAGAGGCGCTGCACCCGTGGTCGGTGTCGCTGCCGCTATCGCGGTCGGAGGCTGGTTGGCAGGTGTGTACGAAATCCGCCGGATGGTGCCGCCGTCGAAATCAACATAGAACAGATCGCCACCCGGGCCGGTCTCCAGGTTGACCGGGTTTGCCGCACCTGCCACGAAGGTTCGCACTAAGCCAGGCGCGGGCAAGCCGTTGGCATCCTTTAGCATCGCCCAAATGCAATCGCGGGAATAGTCGGCGAAGAAGAGGCCACCGTCGTACTCCGCTGGGTACGAGTTTTGGGCAGCTGCGAACTTGAACTGGAGCCCGGCGATCGACGAGCTGCCCGTTGGACAACCTTCGCTCGGAACGACGTTATCGGTGTGGCGGTACGCAAAGAATGGCGCTGTGACGGCGCCAGATGCCGCGTAGAGGTTCTCGCAGATGTTCAGGTTCGCCGCGTCATAGCCCGGCTGGCGGCCCTGACCTTCGTAGCAGGGCCAGCCGAAGTTTCGAACCGTCTTGTTCTGGATGGAGGCAGCCACGTCAAGCCGGTTGATTTCTTCCCAGTCATTCCAGCCGACATCGCCCACCCAAAGTTCATTCGTTTGAGGCCGTGTCGTGAAGCGGAACGGATTCCGGAAGCCGTAGGAGATGATCCGGCGAGCATTGGCATCGGTGGAAGTGGCCAACGGGTTATCCGACCGTCCAGCTCCCGTGCTCGGGTCGATCCGAATCAGTGTGCCGTCCAATGACACGGGGTCGCCTGTCGTTCGCAAGTCTTGACTCCGCAAGGCACCACCCTCAGCAGTCGGCGGAGTCAGGGCGGCTCCTACGCCGCCCGGCGGATCTCCGCACGGATTGAGCGGTGCGCCATCCTGACCGTAGTCAGCGAAGTTGAAGCTTGCTCCGTCACCACCGCTGGCATAAAGAGCACCGTCTGGACCGAACTCGAGGGTGCCGATGGAATGGCTCGGGTACTGCTGACACCAATCCTCGATCAGAGGCTGTTCGCCCGTGATGGTATTTCCGCTGGCAGTAAGGCGGGAGAGCCGCCCACTGACAACACAACCGTCCGTGGTTGCGCCAGGAGGTGTCGGGCACGGATCTGAGTAGACACCTGGCGTGCCCCACCGCGGTACACGCGTCGAGGTTGGGTCGAGCTCGTGATCGTAGGTGTAAAGCACGTACACGTAAGGCTTGACTGGGAACTCCGGATCGAGTGCCATCCCAAGCAACCCGCGGTCCCAGAAGTTGTACACGTTGGCATTGAGGTCGGCGAAGATATCTGGCGTCGGATCGCTTATCGAGTCGAAGACCTTGATGACGCCGCGTTTCTCGGCGACAAACACCCGCCCGTCACGCGCGAAGCGCACAACGGTTGGGTTTTGCAGGCCGCTGAAAGCCACCGACTCTGCAAAGCCCGCTGGAAGCGTGGCGGCGTGTGCGGCGGTCGGCGGACTGAGCGTCAAAATCCCGGAGCCGATTACCAAGATCAAGCTGACCAACAGCGCATGCAGCTTGCGCTGTGATCTTGAGCCACCTGATCTAGCGGATGGATTGTTCGAAGATTTCCCACTGGCCCCTGATATATGCAGGAAATTCATGATCGCCCGCCCCCCGCACGAAGATCATCACGGACGTGACGGCGGTGACAGCAGATCGCAGTCAGTCCGGCTTGAGGCGGAGCATAGACCTCCACTTTGGCCGACGCTGCCCTTACTGGTTAACGAATGAATATCAACCAGGTCCAGCTAACCCGAGAATTAGATAACGATTCGGTTGCCAGCGTTTCTAGCGGCCAGGGCCAGCCTCGTCACGACGATCTTGGAGCCGTGGGTCGTCTCGGACGGACTCGTCTCGGACGTTCATATCGTCATCCACACGATCGGTCTGACCAATGTCGCGTCGCATCTCGGCGTCGGTGTCGGTGTCGCGTCGCATCTCGGCGTCGGTGTCGGTGTCGCGTCGCATCTCGGTGTCGGTGTCGCGTCGCATCTCGGCGTCGGTGTCATATGGCCCTGGCTGTGTCTCATATGGACCGGGCTGCGTCTCGTACGACCCCTGCCGGGTCCGGTCATCTACGACTTCGTCACTCGTAATGCCGGTATCCGCACGACGGGCAACCGGCTCGTCCTGGATAATGCCAAGCTTTGAATCGAGCCTGTTGGCTTTGTCCTCCAGCCGCTGCGCCTCCGCGCGCTGACGCTCGGCCTCCGCGAGGCTTTGCTGAGCGTCCCGCTCGCTATCGGCAGCGCGCAGCTCCGCTTCCGCACGCTCCCGCCTGGCCGCAGCGGCTCGTTCGTCGGCTGCCGCCTGGGTGGACTCCGCTTGGGTCGCGAGTCGTTGCGCCTCCTGGCGGGTATCGCGGGCCTCAACCTGCCTTTTCTCATTGGTCCTTCGCCGCATTCTTGGCAGTACCAATGCGAACACAATCGCCAACACCACAAGCACGATAACGATCACGATGATCAGCGTTTTCACCGCACGCCTCCTAGGTCGAACGCTACCTTAGTGGGCAGTCGGCAGCCCGGAGCAAGGGGTCTGGCAGAGAGGGGTGAGATGACGTCGTTGTGGCTAGACCGGGCTGATCTGCCCGATAGTGATGCGTTCATACCTGACAGCGAGTACGACGATGTGATCATCGGCGCCGGCCTCACCGGGTTGATCACCGCTGTGCTGTTTGCCCGTGCCGGTCGCAGGGTTGCCGTGCTCGAGGCGAGACGGCTTGGAGCGGTGACCACTGGCAACACCACTGGCAAGCTGAGCTTGCTCCAAGGCACGCGTCTGTCCCACATCGTTCGTTCCCATAGCGAGAAGGTTGCGGCTGCCTATGTCGAGGGCAACCGAGCCGGGCAGACATGGGTGCTGGACTATTGCAACGAGCATGGTGTCCCGATGGAGCGCCGCGATGCGTGGACCTACGCCGGATCCCTTGACGGTCGCAATGCCATCCTGCGCGAGTTCGACGCGGGTCGTCGTGTCGGGTTGGACCTGTCTCTGGAGGACGCTCTCGAACTGCCGTACCGGACGTACGGCGCAATTCGGCTGGCCGATCAAGCCCAGCTCTACCCGGTGGATCTGCTCCTCGCGCTGGCTACCGAGCTGCGCGCGCTCAATGGGCTACTGGTTCAGGGGGTTCGCGTCCGACAGGTATCGGTAGATGACAAGAAGGCAACTGTCGAGACGGACAGCGGACAGATGCTCGCCGATCACGTCCTGCTCGCTACCGGCGTGCCCTTCCTCGATCGTGGACTCTACTTCGCGAAAGTTGTGCCGCAGCGCTCGTACGCCGTCGCATTCCGAGTGCCAGGGAGACTTCCGCGGGGGATGTACCTCTCGGCGGACTCTCCCACCCGTTCGCTGCGTACCGCAATGCGCGGCGATGAGGAGCTGCTCCTAGTCGGCGGGAATGGTCATCAGGGCGGACACTTCCCCGAGCCGCCGTCGCGGCTGGTTGAAGGCCTGGTGAACTGGGCCTCCGAGTATTTTCCCGGCGCTGAGGTCACCCACACCTGGTCCGCCCAGGACTATCAGTCCCATAACTACGTGCCATTCATCGGAAAGCTGCCCAGAGGCGGTGGGCGGGTGCAGCTTGCCACCGGTTATGGCAAGTGGGGCATGGCCAGCGCAGCCATGGCGGCCTTGATCATCACCGGCGACATCTTGGGCCAGCGCCCCGAGTGGGCCCGGACCCTCGGCACTCGAATCACCAAACCGCCTGCCGTGGTCGAGGGCGTCCGCTTTAATGCCGGCGTCGGGCTTACCGATACCAAGGATTGGGTCGCCACCGAACTCCGGCCGATCTCGGTGCAGAACACCCAGCCGGAGGAAGGCCGGGGTCGAGTCGGCAGTGCGCTCGGCCGACCAGTCGCAATATCAACGGTTGATGGCACAGTGTGCGCGGTATCGGCGGTCTGCACTCATCTCGGCGGCATCGTCCGATGGAATGATTTTGAACGTTCCTGGGATTGTCCGCTGCATGGCTCACGCTTTGCGGCGGACGGCACGGTTCTGGAGGGTCCGGCGACCAGCAATCTGGTGCGACACGAAACCACGACCGAGGGCTGACCGGTCGGGCCGCGTGTCGATCTCGGGATAACTGTCAAGCGGCCGATTTAGGCTGGATGAGTGAGCGCTCCCGATCAGGCTGAACGCTCCAAGGCCCGGACGGCAGGAGCGCTGAAACGTGCCGGACAAATTGCCCGACCCGGCTGGCAGGTCATCGCCCAGACTGTGGGTGCCTGTTTGCGCTACCGAGTCACTGGGCTGGCTGCCGAGGCCGCCTTCTTCGCCATCCTCTCCCTTCCGCCGCTGATCTTTGGTCTTGCCGGCGCGATCGGTTTCGTCGCCGATCGTTTCGACGTGCGCACGATCGCCAACTTCCGTAGCGAAGTCCTTGAGCTGGCATCCCGTGCACTCACTCCCGATGCGGTGACCTCGGTAATAGCGCCCACACTCGACGATGTCTTGTCGGGCGGGCGTTTTGAAGTCATCTCCATCGGATTCGTGCTCGCGCTTTGGTCTGGGTCCCGAGCGCTCAACGTCCTCGTCGACACGATCACGATCATGTACGGTCTGGGCGGCCGGCGGGGTATCGTCCGAACCCGCGCATTGTCGTTCTCGCTCTATCTGGTCTTCCTTCTTGCCGGCGTTGTGCTCCTTCCGCTGGTGCTGGCAGGACCCAGCCTTGTCGACCGGATCTTGCCGAACCGGATGGACGTGATCGCCAGTCTGTACTGGCCAATCGTGCTGATCGGCTCAGTCTGCATCCTGGCCACCTTGTACCACCTTTCAGTTCCGGTGCGCAGCCGTTGGCGTGCCGAGCTGCCCGGCGCCGCCCTCACCTTTTTGATCTGGATTGCCGGCAGCGCGGTGCTGCGCTGGGTGCTCGGTCTGTCCACAGGCAGCTCGACGATTTACGGCCCATTGGCGGCTCCGATTGCGGTGCTGATCTGGCTCTACGTCACCTCGATCGCCATGTTGATCGGTGCCGCTTTCAACGCTGCCCTCGACAAGGTGTGGCCGGACGTGTCGGGGATCGACCACCGACGACTCCACCAACAGAATTCGCTCCCGCGGCAAATCTCATAATCTGGACATCTTTCTCAGTTCCTGAGAATACGATTTGGATTGACCGCTTGGTCTGGCTCAGGGTTGGTCCCATGCGCGTCGTTCCTGAGCTTGAGCAGGCCAGCTTGTGCCCACCGCGCCGGCACCATTCGGCCGCTCGGTTGACTGCGCGCCGCTTCGTCGATTTAGGTCGTACGGAGTCCATGATGTGTTCTCGCCATTCCGGCTAATCCGCCCGCGCCGTTTGGTGCTGCGCCGCCGAGCCGAAACTCTGAACGGCGGCTGCCATCTCTCGAGGACACGATGACTACTACCCAGACTCCCGCCAGCAGGGCGAGCAGCCCGGCACGCGCCGCCCGACCAGCTCCGGCTGCGCGCCGCAAGAAGGGTGAAGGTCAGTGGGCACTCGGCTACCGTGAGCCACTCAATCAGAACGAGCAGTCCAAGAAGGACAACGATCCCCTGCTGGTGCGGGCCCGGATCGAAAACATCTATGCCAAGCAGGGCTTCGCCTCCATAGACCCGGCTGATCTGCGGGGGCGATTCCGCTGGTACGGGCTCTACACGCAGCGGCGGCCCGGCATTGACGGCGGCAAAACAGCGACCCTCGAGCCGTGGGAACTGGACGACGAGTACTTCATGCTCCGCATCCGGATCGACGGCGGCGCGCTCACCACCGAACAGCTTCGAGTCATTGGTGAAATCTCGGTGGAATTCGCGCGCGATACCGCCGATATCACTGACCGGCAGAACGTGCAGCTGCATTGGATTCGGGTTGAGGATGTACCCGAGATCTGGCGACGGCTCGAAGCAGTCGGCTTGCACACCACTGAGGCGTGTGGCGATTGTCCGCGAGTGATCATCGGCTCCCCGGTCGCCGGTATCGCCGCGGACGAGATCATCGACCCGAGCCCAGCGATTCGCGACATTGCCGAGCGCTACATCGGGGATCCCCAGTTCTCCAATCTGCCGCGAAAGTTCAAGTCGGCGCTGACCGGGATGCCCGACCACGACGTGGCGCCGGAGGTGAATGACGTCGCCTTCGTCGGTGTGGTTCACCCGGAGTACGGACCTGGCTTTGATCTGTGGGTCGGCGGGGGGTTGTCCACCAACCCGATGCTGGCCCAGCGCGTCGGCACCTGGGTGCCGCGCGAGGAAGTCGCCGAGGTCTGGGCTGGCGTGGTAGGCGTCTTCCGCGACTACGGTTACCGCCGGTTGAGGTCCCGAGCGCGGCTGAAGTTCCTGGTTGCCGATTGGGGCATCGAAAAATTCCGTGAGGTGCTGGAGACGGAGTACCTCAAGCGCAAGCTCATCGACGGACCTGCTCCACCGGTGCCGGCGACGCCTGGTGATCATGTCGGGATCAACCGTCAGAAGGATGGGAACTACTTCGTCGGACTGGCCGCTGTCGCGGGCCGTACGGGCGGAAAGACCCTGCTGCGACTGGCGGACATCGCCGAGGCTCATGGCTCATACCGGCTGCGCACCACGCCGCTGCAAAAGTTGCTGGTACTCGACCTGGCTGAGGACAAGGTCGACTCTTTGATTTCCGATGCGGACGAGATCGGGCTGTCCGCCAAGCCTGCTGCCTGGCGCCGATCAGTGATGGCCTGCACGGGAATCGAGTTCTGCAAGCTGGCGATCGTGGAAACCAAGCGACAGGCCGCCCGAGTGGTCGACGAGTTGGAGCGGCGGCTCGGCGATCTTGATTCGCCGATCACGGTTCACCTCAACGGCTGCCCTAACTCCTGCGCACGGATCCAGGTGGCTGATATCGGGCTGAAGGGCCAGATCGTCACGGGACCGGACGGCAAGCAGGTCGAGGGCTACCAGGTGCATCTGGGCGGTGGCCTCGGCCTCGATGCAGGCTTTGGTCGCAAGCTCCGCGGCCACAAGGTCACCGCGGCCGAACTTCCCGACTACGTCGAGCGGGTAGCCCGCGCGTACCTGGCGGACCGCGCCTCCAACGAGCGTTTTGCGCAGTGGGTCGCCCGAGCGGACGAGGCCGTACTCGTATGAGCGAGGTGTCGCAGACCCGCCAGTCGGTTATCTACTGCCCGTATTGCGCCGAAGAGACCCTGTTTCCGATCGAGGGTGGTGGCTGGGAATGTCGCAGTTGCCTGCGTGCGTTCTCCGTGACGTTTCTCGGGCTGGCTTCTGCCAGCCGAAGTGCTGAGCGGGAGCTGTCATGACCACCACAGTTGATCAACGCGCCTTGGCTCGAGACGCCAGCCGAGAGCTCGAGAACGCCACCGCGCAAGAGATCATCACCTGGGCAGTCTCGGAGTTCGGCAGCGGCTTGGTGATCGCCTCCTCACTCGCAGACACCGTGCTGATCCATCTGGCAGAGCAGGCGGCGCCGGGAATTGATGTGATCTTCCTCGACACCGGCTACCACTTCGTCGAGACGATCGGCACCCGAGACGCGGTTGCCGCCGTCCACAAGGTGAACCTGATCAGCGTCACCCCTGACCAGACCGTCGCGGAGCAGGACGCCGCCTGGGGCAAGGATCTCTTCGCACGTGATCCAGACATGTGCTGCAATCTGCGCAAGACTCGACCCCTGGACCGGGCACTGAAGGACTACACCGCATGGGCCAGCGGTGTCCGGCGCGCCGACTCCCCCGCCCGGGCCAAAACCCCAATCGTGTCTTGGGACTCACGAAGGCAGTTGATCAAGGTCCACCCGATCGCCAAGTGGACCGATCAGGACGTTGCTGACTACATCGAGCAGAACTCACTGATGATCAATCCATTGCTCGACGACGGATATACATCGATCGGCTGCGCACCATGCACGTCACGTCCCCTGACCGGTGACCCCAGGTCCGGCCGCTGGGCCGGACTGGCCAAGACCGAATGCGGAATCAACTTATGAGCGCCCCGAATTCGACCATCGCGGCGCCGACCGCCCAGCGCGCCAATGGCCGGCTGCACGAAGCCGTCACTGGATACCCGCACGGTGCAACCCTGTGGTTCACCGGACTGCCATCAGCGGGCAAGTCAACCATCGCCCACGCGCTGGCTCGCCGACTGAATGAGGAAAGCAGCAGCAGAGTTCAGGTACTGGATGGCGACGAGGTCCGGCCGTTCCTTTCCGCGGGTCTGGGTTATAGCCACCATGACCGGGACATCAACGTCCGTCGAATCGGCTGGGTGGCAAGGCTCCTGGCATCTCACGGCGTCGTCGTCCTGGTCCCGGTGATCGCACCCTATGCCGAGTCCCGGCAAAGCGTCCGTGATGACCATGTAGCCGCCGGAGTGCCGTTCGCGGAAATCTACGTTTCGACCCCGCTCCGGGTTGCCGAAGAGCGCGATGTCAAGGGCCTCTATGCCAAGGCACGCCGCGGCGAGATCACGGCGATGACCGGCCTGGATGACCCCTACGAGGAGCCCCGTTCGGCCGAACTCGTGCTGGACACCGCCGAAGTCGATCTTGAGACCTCGGTCGAGATGTCCGTGGCGCTGCTCGCGGCGATCATGGAAAGGGACTTGGTATGAGCGCCTCAGTCCTCCTTCGCCCGCTGAGCGAGCTTCAGGCGCTGGAGTCGGAGTCCATCCACATCATCCGTGAAGTCGCGGCCACCTTCGCGTCCCCCATCATGCTGTTCTCGGGCGGTAAGGACTCGGTCGTGATGCTCCACCTAGCCGCCAAGGCCTTCTGGCCGGCGCCGATTCCGTTCGGCGTGCTGCACGTCGACACGGGTCATAACTTCGAAGAAGTTCTAAAGTTCCGCGATGAGGCGGTGGCCTTTTACGGCGCCAAGCTGAAGGTCGCATCAGTACAGCAATATCTAGACGACGGACGACTCCGTGAACGGCCGGACGGAACCCGCAACCCGTTGCAGACAGTGCCGCTGCTGGATGCGATCAGCGTTGGCAAGCACGACGCGGTCTTCGGCGGTGGGCGCCGCGACGAGGAGCGCTCCCGGGCAAAGGAACGCGTCTTCAGCATGCGGGACGAGTTTGGCCAGTGGGACCCCCGCAATCAGCGGCCGGAGCTCTGGTCGCTCTACAACGGGCGACACCTGCCGGGTGAGCACGTACGGGTCTTCCCCCTCTCCAACTGGACCGAGCTTGACGTGTGGGACTACATCGCGGCGGAGAAGATCAACCTTCCGTCGATCTACTACGCGCACGAGCGTGAAGTTGTGCAACGCGACGGCATGTGGATCGCTGTCACCAGTGTCACGCCAGCCAGGGACGGCGAACAGATCAGCATCCGGTCGGTCCGGTATCGGACAGTCGGCGACATGTCCTGCACGGCCGCTGTGCTCTCCAACGCCAGCACCGTCCACGACGTCATCACCGAGGTCGGGCTGAGTTCGCTGACCGAGCGAGGCGCGACGCGGGCAGACGATCGGCTGACCGAGGCAGCCATGGAAGATCGCAAGCGGGAGGGCTACTTCTGATGGCCACCGCGACGTACACCAATCGAGACACTGTTCAGCAGGGCCGTACGTTGCTGCGTCTGGCCACCGCTGGCTCGGTGGACGACGGCAAGTCAACGCTCGTGGGGCGGCTCTTGTTCGACACCAACTCGGTGTTGAGCGACACTCTTGATCACGTCGAGCAGGTGAGCAGGCGCAAAGGTCTGGCCCGGGCCGATCTTGCGCTGCTCACCGATGGGTTGCGGGCAGAACGCGAGCAGGGCATCACCATCGATGTTGCCTATCGATACTTCGCCACCCCGGCGCGAAAATTCATCCTGGCCGACTGCCCAGGGCATGTGCAATACACCCGCAACACCGTGACCGGCTCGTCCACCGCCGACGTGATCGTGCTGCTGGTTGACGCACGTAACGGAGTGCTCGAGCAGACCCGCCGCCATCTGGCCGTTGCCTCACTTCTCCGAGTGCCACACGTGATCTTGGTGGTCAACAAGATCGACTTGGTCGATTACTCGGAGGAAGTGTTCACCAAGATCGCCACGGATTTTGCGCTGCTGGCTCGCAGCCTCGGGGTCTTGGACAGCCACTGCATTCCGGTGTCAGCGACCGAGGGTGACAACGTGGTGGTCCGCTCCCACCGCACGCCGTGGTACGACGGTCCGACCGTGCTGGGATATCTGGAGCGTGTCGACGACACGCCGCTGGCCGTTGGATCGGAGTTCCGGTTCCCCGTCCAGACCGTTCTGCGGCCTCAGAGCGCACAACTGGCGCCATGGGCCGCTTCCACGCCGGACATTGATGGCGACTACCGCGGCTATGCGGGGAAGATCGAATCGGGCCGGGTGCGGGTCGGCGACGAAGTCGTCGTGCTGCCGCGATCATCGCATGCGCGGGTCGAGGCCATCGACACACCGGACGGGCCACTGGACCTCGCGGCAGCCGGGCAGTCTGTCGTGCTTCGGCTGGACAGCGATATCGATGTGTCACGTGGTGACATCTTGGCGGCGACCGACGCTCCCCCCGCGCCCGTGCGCGAGGTCACAGGGACCGTCTGCTGGCTGGCTGAGCGGGAGCTTCGGGTAGGAGCACGGCTGCTCGTACAGCACGGCACCTCGATTACTAAGGCCATCGTCAAGGCAATCGAGGGCTCGCTCGACCTCGATTTCCGGGTGGGCGATGTGCCCGGGTGGACCCCTGTCGATGTACTGCGGCTGAATGACATCGGTCGGGTGAGGCTAGCCCTCGCGTCGCCGCTTCCGATTGACTCCTATCGCGAACACCGGACAACCGGCGCTTTCATTCTCGTGGACGAGGCCGATGGCTGGACCCTTGGGGCCGGAATGACTGGATCCACGCCATTTTCTGCACGCCCTGCCTCGGCAGCCCATATCAACCGCCCCGATTTCCCACCTGCACCATCAAAGTAAGGCGATCATGACCGCTCCCTCACTCATCCTGCTCGGCTACGGAAGCAACGACCCGCGGGTTGCTCAGATCAGCCATGAGATCCGCGCTGGGATCCTCGAGATCCGAGCCGACCTGGACATCTCGATTGCCTTTCTTGATCATTGCCCACCGAGCGGCCTGCAAGTCGTCAATCAGCTGGTAAAGCGCGGCGTCACCGAGGTCGTGTTCATACCGCTGCTGCTGTCCGATGCCTTTCAGGCTCATGCCGAAGTGCCGGCGTTGGTGGCACAGGTGCGGGCGGGTCATCCGGGGATCCGAGTGATCGCGGCGCGACCGATCGGTCCCGAGGCCCAGCTGCTGGGCGTCATTGACCGCCGGCTGCGCGATGCCCTGCGAGCTCGTCGGGTCACCGAGTTGGACGGGCTGGTGTTCGCCGCCGCCGGCAGTCCCGATGTCCGGAGCAACGCCATCGTGGCCCGGCGGGCTCGGCAGTGGTCGACTCACCACCGGCTGCCGTGCGTCACGTCGTTTGCCACCGGTTCGGGGCCAACCACAGCTGAAGCCATCCGTACGTTGCGGGCACAGGGACGTCGGCACATCGCCGTCGGCAGCTGGTTCCTCTCCCCTGGCTTGCTCTACAGTCGCCAGGCCGAGCTCGCCGTCGACCATGGAGCGGTTGCGGTCTCTGAGCCGATGGGTGCCGAGCCAGAGATCAGCGAAGTCGCCCTACAGCGCTATGTGGTTGCCGCCATCGACTTGGTCGATGTCGACGCACCTGTCGCCCACGAGGAGCATGAACTCGAGCTGCCGCCGGTGCGGCACCTCTCCAGCGTCGGCTAAAACTCGCGAGCGTCAAGTAGATCATGCGACGGTGCTGTCTGGACGAGTGAGCGAGCGGGCGCGGCCGGCGAGTCGAGCGAGCAAGACAGCAGCTTTAGCGGACGATCGGGGCGCGAGTGAGAAGACACGATCAACTGGCCGCGAGGCGCCTCTTCTCCGTTTCGACGTCCAACTCGGTGATAGGCCACTTCAGATCGAGGGCGCGCAGGTGCTCCACCAGCAAATGGGCGACGGCCCAGTTGCGATACCACTTCCGGTCGGAGGGAATCACATACCACGGCGCGTACTGAGTGCTGCACTTCTCTAAAACCGTCTGATAGGCCTCGGCGTAGTCGAGCCAGTGCGCCCGCTCCTCGATGTCACCGGGGTTGTACTTCCAGTGCTTGGTGGGGTCCTCGAGACGAGCCAGCAGTCGATCCTTCTGTTCGGCGCTAGAGATGTGCAGAAAGCACTTGATCAAGACGATGCCTGACTCTACAAGGGTTTTCTCCCAGGCGTTGATCTCGTCGTAGCGGGTGCTCCAGACTGACTCCTTCACAAGGTTGTGCACCCGGACGACCAGTACGTCCTCATAGTGTGAGCGGTCGAAGATTCCGATCAAGCCGGGCGGTGGCAGCTCCCGCTCGATCCGCCAAAGGAAAGGATGCGACCGCTCGTCATCCGTGGGCGCCCGGAAGGCCTTGATCTTGATACCCTGCGGATCGACCATGCCAATGGCATGCCGGATGACGCCTCCCTTGCCTGACGTATCCATCCCCTGCAGGATCACCAGAACCCTTCTCGCGTCCGGTTCGGCGACACGCCCATTCGCGAACAGCCGCTCCTGCAGGTCGCTCAACTCGGGCCCTAGGGCCTCGGTCAGATGTGGCGCATCCGACTTTGTCCCCGGGAAGCCGGGTGTGCTCCTGGTCTCGAGCGAACCAATATCAACTGGACCAGCCGGAAGCCGGAGGAGCTCTGTCAGCGGCTGGACCACGGGCTGAAGTTGGGCGGCAGCAACGTCGTTCTCTGTCTTTTTGCCGGGAGCCATGCGCGAGATTCTTCCGTACGCCCCTAATCTTGCGCTGTGGGAGCGTCGCAGCGTGGCAGGATGGCGCGATGCAGTTGATCTTCGACCGCGACGGTCGGGCACCTGGGCCGATCGCCGACACGGATCTGCTGGAGCTCTATCGGCATCCGGCGCCCTCTGATCGAGCCTGGCTTCGTACCAATTTCGTGATGACCCTTGACGGCTCAGCACAGGGACCAGACGGTCGTTCGAGCAGCATCAATACCCCAAGCGACCACCGCATCTTCGCATTGCACCGGGCTCTGACCGACGCAGTTCTGGTCGGCGCCAATACCGTCCGGCGGGAAGGCTATCGAGCCATTGACCTTCAGCCCTGGCAGCTGGAGCTGCGCCAGAACGAGGGGCTCGCTCCGTATCCCATGCTGGTGATCATTTCGGCCAGCGCCGAAATCGATCCATCCATCGCTCAGCCGGCCGAAGGTGAGGGCGGCCCGGTGATGATCATTACGACTTCGGGAAAGCCGGCACAAGAGTTGGAGGCTTTGCGTGCTTCTGGCGTACGGGTAATCGAGACACCGGGACCAACTGTCGATCTTGCCCAGGTCGTCGATCAATTGGCCGGTGGCGGCTGGCCGAGACTGTTGTGTGAGGGCGGGCCACGCCTGCACAACGGCTTGATCGGCGCGGGGTTAGTGAATGAGCTGTCCTTGACCATGGCGCCAATGGTCGTCGGCGGTGAAGGACTACGCACGACCAGCGGGCCCGGGCTGGATGCACCGAGCCATTACACGCTGCAGCGTGCGATCTATGCCGAGGACGGCGCGCTCTTCATCAGTTACCACCGAGCATGACACTGGCTGGAGAAACAAGGCTCGGGCTAGAAGGCATTCGAATCTCGTCGCCACCAGTGTTGCCATAACGCTATGAGATAGCGAGACGGCCAGGCTTCTGCTGGGCCGTTGACAGTCAGTGTCACGGCTGCGACAGTGACGAATACGCTGCCGGCCGAAGCGGCCGGTCCCGACGGGAAAGGTTGCGTAGATGAAAAGGGTCGCCCTCATCTTGATTGGTGCTCTACTCGCTATTACGGCCGGGACCGCTTCTGCCAGCGCGGCTCCGATCGACGTGAACGCCACCCCTCAAGACCGCGGAGTTATGGTTTCTGTCACTCTTGTTGTGGGAGGGCAACCAATTACCGAAACGATCACGACGGGATACGGTCAAGGAGAATCGGACAAGAACGCGGGTCTCTGCGCCGTCGGTGTGATCCATACAAGCTGCACGCCTGCCGACGAAGCGAGCAATTAGCCGTACCCCACGGGCGCGCTTTTAACCCAGCTGTTCAGTTATCGGGCGAGCCGGGCTGGAGTGCTCGCCACACTCAGCTCAAGCCCTCAATTTCCCTTGTTTCAGGGGTCATTCGGCTTGGTTGGACTCTGGCGGGCTCACCTGGCATTTTCGGATAGTCGGGCGGATATGGCATCTCGGCACCGCCGTACTTTCCGGAGCCAAGTTCGCGAACGTCACGCTCGAACATCTCCAGCGCTGCGTCAAGCTTGGCCGGCTCGGTGGCATAAAAATCGCTCCAGACATCGCCTCGGTCGGCGAACCGGTCACGCATGCTGATGACGGTGAAGTCTTCCGGCTCGACGTCGTCCAGCTCGTCCCAGCCCAACGGCGCGGAGACTTGGGCGTTGGGTGTCGGCCGGATCGAGTAGGCGGAGGCAATTGTGCGGTCGCGCGCCATCTGGTTGAAGTCGACGAAGATTCGCTTGCCGCGCTCCTCCTTCCACCAGCTGATCGTCACGTGGTCGGGCATTCGTCGTGAAAGCTCCCTCCCGAGGGCGATAACCGCATGCCGAGCCTCGATGAAGCCGTACGCGGGCTCAACCGGCACAAAGACGTGCACGCCCCTTCCGCCGCTTGTCTTGGGATAACCGACCAAGTTGGCATCGGCGAGCACGCCACGAAGCTCCCGCGCTGCCCGTATCGCATCGACGAAGTCGGTACCCGGCTGTGGATCAAGATCAATCCGAAGTTGATCGACCTTGTCAGCACTGAACCGCTTAACCGGCCATGGGTGATAGCGGAGCGTGCCGAGATTGGCCATCCAGGCGACCACCGCCAGCTCGGTCGGGCACACCTCGTCGGCGGTCCGGCCAGAGGGGAAGGTGATCGTCACCGTCTCGACCCAATCGGGCATTCCCTTTGTCGGGGCTCGCTTCTGATAGAAGGCGTCGCCGTGCGAGTCGGCGCGGGTGCTCAGTTTGACGTCGGGCCGATAGCCGCCGGGCCATCGTTCCATCGTCACGGGACGGTCCTGCAACGCCGCGAAGATCCCGTCGCCCACGGCGAGCACGTACTGCACGATGTCGAGCTTGGCCAATCCGACGGCGGGAAAGTACACCTTGTCCGGGCTAGTCACCCTTACCGTGCGATTACCAACGCTGAGTTCGACCGCCGGTACGGGCATGGCGTCAGCTTAGGCGGTTAGCCTGGTGAGCATGAGGCATTCGGCTCGCACTGAAGATCAGAACAATCCCGCCACCCAAGTCGGCAAAGTGATCAAGTCGGAGGCGGAGTGGCGGGCGCAATTGACCCCCAAGGAATATCACGTGTTGCGTGAGGCGGGCACCGAACGACCGTTCACAGGTGAATACACCGACACCAAGACCAAAGGGGTCTACCGCTGCCGAGCCTGCGGCGCCGAGCTGTTCCGCAGTGATACGAAGTTCGAGTCGCATTGCGGCTGGCCATCCTTCTTCGCACCGCTCGCCGAAGACCGGGTCCGTTACATCGAGGACGGCTCGCTGTTCATGAAGCGCGTCGAGGTCCGCTGCGCCACCTGCGATTCACACCTTGGCCACGTCTTCTCCGGTGAGGGCTACCCCACCCCGACGGACCTGCGCTACTGCATCAACTCCATCTCGCTGACCCTGGAGCCCGACGGGAAGTAAGCGTCCTGTCGGTTTCCCATGTTTACGTGGGAAACCTGCGCTTTACCCATGAAATTTCATAGGTGAAGTGCCAGATTCCCACGTAAACATGGGAAACCGACCACCCCCAACGGCATTCACCACGAGGCCAGAATCTCGCCCAGCTCCCGGCGGCGGCCAGTGTAGAAGGGGACCTCTTCGCGGGTGTGCCTGCGGGCGGCCGCCGCTCGCAGCGCCCTCATCAGGTCGACAATGCGGTGAAGTTCATCTGCCTCAAAAGCCAGGATCCATTCGTAGTCGCCCAATGCGAATGCCGACACCGTGTTGGCCCGGACATCGGGATAGGGTCGGGCCAGCATGCCGTGCTCGACCAGCATGGCGCGCCGCTCTTCCTCTGGGAGCAGATACCACTCGTACGAGCGGACGAAGGGGTAGACGCACAGGTAGCTCCTGGGTTCCTCTTCTGCCATGAATGCGGGAACGTGGCCCTTGTTGAACTCGGCGGGCCGGTGCAAGCCCATAACCGACCATCTCGGCTCCAAAAACTGGCGTCCGATCTCGGACCGACGTACCGCGGCGTATGCAGCCTGAAGGGTTTCCGGCTCCGAGGCATGCCACCAAACCATCAGATCGGCGTCCGCTCGAAGGCCGGCGACGTCGTACCAGCCGCGAATGATCAGATCGGACTCGGCGGTAGCAGCCTCGACGGCCTTGAGCACGGCATCCGCATCCTCACCAGACACAGGATCGATGTTGGATCGCCGGAACACCGACCACATGGTGTAGCGGATCGTCTCGTTGATCTCCCGCGGCTTGTTCATGGCTCTCCTGTTATTGCAATCGCTAAGTAGTGACCCCGCCGAGGTCAGAGATGATCTTGGTCGCAGCGCCGGTCGCCGAGCCGACGCAAGCAGCGATTCCGATGCCATCCAGCGCCGCACCGCACAATGCCAGGCCGGGGATTTCGTCGACCTGTCGATGAACCCTCGCTACCCGATCTCGATGACCGACAAGATATTGCGGCAGCGCGCCGCCCCAGCGCTGCACGTGACCGCTGACCAGCCCGATCCGTTCCCAGCCAGGAATACTGGCAGCTTCAGCAAACGTTCGTCGTAGCAGACTCGCATCGTCTAACTGCAGCAGGTGTTCCTCCCCAAGACGACCGACGCTGGCGCGGACGACTGTCGCGTCACTCCCCCATACGTGGCATGCGAGTTCTGCCAGCCATGGCCATTTGACCGAGGAACACGTCACAGCTTTGATCGTGGGGAGCTCCCCAGGCGGCACTAACAATCCCGATGCCGCTGTCCGGAGCCCTCGAAGAATCATGGTCACAATTGCCATGGATGCATACGGCACGGCTACCAGTTCAAGGGCAATGGTCTTCTGATCCTTCAGCAACCGCGCCGCGGGTTGCCAAGGTGTCGCGATGATTACCGCGTCGGCCTTGGTTTGATCCGTCGACATCGTCGGTCCATGGTCAACCACGTAGCCCCGGTCGGTTCGACGCAGTGACCGTACGGTCGTCGCAGACCTCAGCTCAACGCCTCGACGCGCAAGGTCGTTGAGCAGAGTGTCGATGATCGTCGAAACCCCGCCTACCAGACCTGCGAATACCGCTCCACGGGGTGCGCTATCAACCAAGGCTTTCGCGTGCGCGACCAGCGAACCGCCCTGCCGCGCTCGGCGGTAGAGCTCCGGATGCACTGCGGCAAGCGACAGGTCGCGGGCGTGGCCGGCGTAGATGCCTTCTAGCAGCGGCTCGACCAGGCGGTCCGTCACCTCCGGCCCCAATCGATGGTCGACAAGGCGTCCGATGGCCACGTCGTCTTCGATCACCGTCGACTCCATGGGTTCGGACCATGCCCGGGCCAGACCGTCGGCCGACAATAAACCGGCCAACTGTGCCAGATCAGTGGGGACGCCCATCACCGATTGGGGCATCGGGTGCAGCCGGTCGCCGATCAGAAGTTCCGGTTTGGCATCACTGGGATGTACCAGCTGATCACCTAGGCCGAGCGACTCGATCAGCGCAATGCCCTCCGGACGGCGCGCCAGCAGCGACTCAGCCCCGGTGTCTAACCGGACACCGTCCATCACTGTGAAGTCGATCTTGCCGCCCCACCGACCGGCCGCTTCGAGCACGGTGACCTCCAGGCCCGCGCAGGCCAGCGCACGAGCGGCGACAAGACCTGAGATCCCACCGCCGATGACGACCACGCTCGTCACTAAGCCACCATCCCCTCAGCCCTTGCCTCGGCGCGCAGCGCGGCGCCCTCGGCGTGGACCAGATCGACTATCCGCGCCAACACATCCGGATCGGTCTGGGGTGGCACCCCATGGCCAAGGTTGAAGATGTGGCCCGGAGCCGCGGCTCCCGATCTGATGACGTCCCGCACCCGCTCGGCCAGCACGGACCACGGAGCGCCGAGCAGTGCCGGATCCAGGTTGCCCTGTACGGCGTATCCGTTCCCTATTCGGCGGCTGGCCTCCGCCAATGTCACTCGCCAGTCGACCCCCACCACATCGGCCCCGGCGGACGCCATGGAAGCGAGCAACTCGCCTGTGCCAACGCCGAAATGGATCCGTGGAACGGCGGCCGGACCGAGCATTTGCAGCAAGCGGCTCGAGTACGGCTGTGCGAATCGGACGTAGTCGGCGCGGCTTAGCGAGCCGGCCCACGAATCAAAGACCTGGACTGCCGAGGCGCCAGCCTCGATCTGCACCCGCAGGAAAGCCGCTGAAATATCGGCAAGCCGGTTGCACAACTGGTGCCACAATGCCGGCTCCGCAACCATCAGCGTTTTGGTCTTGGCATAATCCCGGCTCGGCCCACCCTCGACCAGGTAGCTCGCAAGCGTGAATGGAGCCCCGGCGAATCCGATCAGCGGCAGCCCGCCCAACTCCGCAACGGCCAACCCCACGGCTTGGCGAACCTCGTCAACGTCGGCAGGCTGTAGATCACGCAGCACGACAAGGTCGGCGGTCGTCCGGATCGACCGTGCGATAACGGGGCCCACTCCCGCAACGATGTCCAAATCGACCCCGACGGCCTTCAGCGGCAACATGATGTCGGAGTACAGAACGGCCGCATCGACTCCATAACGGCGTACGGGCTGCAAGGTGATCTCAGCGACCAGGTCAGGCCGACTGCAGCTTTCCAACATCGAAAGCCCGGCCCGAGCCTTTCGATACTCGGGCAATGAACGCCCCGCCTGACGCATGAACCAGACCGGCACGCGATCGTCGAGCTGCTCGCACCGACAGGCAGCGAGGAAGAAGCCGGAGGTGGTCACCCCGAAATCCTGACATGAAGTTCGAAATCGGCGCGTCGGTGCGGGACCGCAGTGAACGCACCATACGCTCATCTGGTGGAAGCCAACTCCGATGCGGCGCCGATTCCGGACGCCTTCCGGCGCGCTGCCCACGATCTGCTGTCCGCGACCTGGCGACCGGAGCTTGTCGTCGAGGAAATCCCGGCGCCGCAGCGGATCGCTCCATTCTCCGCCGCCATAGCCGCCGATGTGATCGCGAACGATTCTGAGATCGGCAGCGGCCGGCTCGTCTTGCTACATGACCCAGCGGGCAACGCCGCCTGGCAGGGCACATTCCGCTGCGTGAGTTTCGCCCGCGCCGATATTGATCCTGAGATGGTCACCGACCCGTTACTCGGCAGCGTCGGCTGGTCCTGGTTGATCGACGCTCTTGGCGCGCACGCGGCGGATTACCTTGCGCCGAGCGGCACGGTGACGTCGGTTTCGAGCGAGTCGTTCGGTGGCATGTCCGGTGAAGCGCCGCAGGCCGAAGTTGAGGTGCGCGCCTCATGGACGCCACTGCTAACCGGTGGTGAGGGTCTCTCTGCCCACGTTGCAGCTTGGGCTGAACTACTCTGTACGGCGGCTGGACTTCCCCCTGTCCCTCCAGGAGTGGTCTTGATGCCGTCCCGGCGTAAGCCACCGACCCGAAACCCGCGGAGACGTTGACAGAACCGCACCTACCACCGCGCATCGCCGACTCAGATGTGGCACCGCTAATTGAGCCGGCGGAGGGCGTACCAGCTGTCGTCAACACTCCTGCAGGCCTGGCGGACGCCATCGAACGACTGACCTCGGGCCGCGGCCCAGTGGCTGTCGATGCTGAGCGCGCCCACGGCTTTCGCTACAGCCAGCGGGCTTACCTGGTCCAGTTCCGCCGGGAGGGTGCGGGGACCCACTTGATAGACCCGATCGCCTTTGGGCAACCGGCCGATCTCTTCCCGTTGGCAGCCGCCCTTGCCGATGCCGAATGGGTTATCCACGCCGCCAGCCAAGACTTGCCCTGCCTCAGCGAGCTAAAGCTGGTCCCCCACAACCTGTTCGACACCGAGCTAGCGGCCCGGCTGCTCGGGCATCCGAGGGTGGCGCTGGGCACGATGCTGGAGGAGTTTTTCGGCGTGCGCCTGCGAAAGGAACACTCCGCCGCGGATTGGTCCGTGCGCCCGCTCCCAACGGAATGGCTGAGCTATGCAGCGTTGGACGTCGAACTACTGCTCGAGTTGCGTGACCGGCTGGCCGACGATCTCACCTCGGCCGGCAAATGGGAATGGGCCCAGGAAGAGTTCGCCGCACTTATCGCGAGCGCCAGCCGCACCATTGATCCCCGTCCGGACCCGTGGCGACGCACCTCTGGCATCCACAAGGTACGAACCCGGCGCGGGCTTGCCTATGTGGCAGAGCTCTGGCAAACCCGTGACGACATCGCCCAACGCCTTGATCGCGCGCCCGGCAGGATACTGCCCGACGTTGCCATCAGCGACCTGGCGGCCGCCGGAGCCGAGTCAGCAGGTGCCGCAGCGGCACGAACGGCCATGCGCAAGATGTCTGCATTCCAGCGCCGGCAAGCAAAACGCTTCGAGCGTGACTGGCTGAAGGCCGTCAATGCCGCCGCCAGCCTGCGAGAGGCTGACCTTCCGCCCTTGCACATACCCGGGGAGGGCCCCCCGCATCCCCGGCTTTGGGCAAACAAGAATCCCAAGGCGGCAGGACGGCTCGCCCGGGCCCGAGAGGCATTGACGGTGCAGGCAGCCCAGCTGGGTCTCCCAGTCGAGAACCTCCTCGCCCCCGACTACCTACGTCGCCTCGCGTGGCAGCCTCCCGTGCCACCAACATCGCAAAAGGTCGATGCGGCCCTCGCTGCACTCGGCGCCCGTCGCTGGCAACGTGAACTGACCGCGGAAGCGCTGGTAAAGGCTTTTCAGTCCGACGGTTCGGACGCCTAGTTACTGACGAGTAATGTGGGAAACGTGCCTTCTCACCTCCGAGACGTAGTGTTCGTAGACGGCGTTCGCACTCCGTTCGGCAAAGCCGGCTCGATGTACGCCGAAACGCGCGCCGATGACCTCGTGATCTTCTGCATCCGTGAGCTGATGCGCCGCCATCCCGAGCTGCCCCCGGACCGAATCGACGACGTCGCTATCGCGGCCACGACCCAGATCGGCGACCAGGGCCTCACCATCGGTCGCGCCGCTGCCCTGCTGGCAGGGCTCCCGCCCAGCGTGCCAGGCTTCGCCATCGATCGGATGTGCGCCGGCGCCATGACGGCCGTCACCACCATGGCGTCAGGAATCGCATTCGGCGCGTACGACGTGGCGATCGCCGGTGGCGTGGAGCACATGGGCCACCACCCAATGGGCGAAGGCATTGACCCCAATCCGCGCATAGTGGCGGAGAAGCTCGTCGACGAGTCTGCCCTGGTGATGGGCTCGACCGCGGAGAATATTCACGATCGGTTCCCTGCGCTGACCCGTGAGCGAGCCGACGCATTTGCCGCGTCGAGCCAGCAGCGGGTGCAGCAGGCATATCAAGCCGGGGTCATCCAGGAGTCGCTTGTTCCGGTCGCGACCCGCAGCTCTCAGCTTGGCTGGGGTCTGGCGACCATCGACGAGCCGCCACGTCCTGGCACCACTGTTGAGGTGCTGGCTGAGCTGCGTACCCCCTTCCGGCCGCACGGGCGCGTCACCGCCGGGAACGCAGCGGGACTCAACGATGGTGCGACGGCATGCATCGTCGCTGCGGAGGAGGTGGCGGAGGAACTCGGCCTGCCAGTTGGCATGCGGCTGGTGTCCTACGCATTTGCCGGCGTGGAGCCGGAGCTGATGGGCGTCGGGCCGATCCCAGCCACCGAGAAGGTGCTGACGAAGGCAGGCCTGGCCATCGACGACCTTGGCGCGTTCGAGATCAACGAGGCGTTCGCCGTCCAGGTTCTCGCTTTCTTGGACCACTTCGGCATCGACGCCGCTGATTCCCGGGTGAACCCCTACGGCGGGGCAATAGCGTTCGGCCATCCGCTCGCCAGCTCCGGCGTTCGGCTGATGATCCAGCTGGCACGCAACTTCCGTGACCACCCCGAGGTTCGTTATGGCCTTACCACGATGTGCGTCGGACTCGGCATGGGGGGATCGGTCATCTGGGAAAACCCTCACTTCTCGGTCGAGGAAGTGGCATGAATCCGCAGGAACTACAGCTGCTTCTGGATCAGGCCGCCGAAATCGCCGACTCGGAGGTCATCACACGGGCACTCAGCCGGGAGGTGATCTTGCCGCACGCGGACCAGCCCGCGGTCTTGATCACGCTGGACAACGGTCACGATCACACACGCCCAACAACCTTGGGTCCGCGCGGACTGGCGTCGCTCAACCAGGCTCTTGATGCCGCGTTGGGGCGTACCGACATATCCGCGATCGCCATCACCGGCAAGCCGTTCATGCTGGCTGCCGGTGCGGATCTCACGGCCTTCGCCAAGATCACCGAGCGCGAGCAGGGCCTGGCCATCGCCCGGATCGGCCATGCGGTCTTCGACAAGCTGCACACATCAGCAGTACCGACCTTTGCCTTTGTCAATGGCATGGCCCTCGGTGGTGGCCTGGAGATCGCCCTGCACTGCCACTACCGGACCGTTTCGGCCTCGGCAACCGCCATCGCGTTTTCGGAGTGCTTCCTGGGATTGTTCCCTGCTTGGGGTGGTTGCTATCTGTTGCCGAATCTCGTCGGTGCCGATCGAGCTGTTGAAGTGATCATCGAGAACGCGCTGAGCCAGAACAAGATGATGACCGGTGCCCAAGTGCGCGCGCTGGGTATCGCTGATGCAGTCTTTGAGGGTGCGGACTTCCTGGCCCAGTCCATGGACTGGGCTGGCCGGGTCGTGGCGGGCACCGAGAACGTTATCCGGCCTGAGATCGACCGCGGCCAAGCTTGGGATGAAGCCGTCAGCCGCGGGCAGGCATTTGCAGATGGGAAGGTCGGCGGTGCAGCCCCTGGTCCGTACCGCGCGCTGGAGTTGATTGCAGCGGCAAAGACCGACGACCGCTGGTCCGCGTACGCAGCCGAGGACGAGGGCCTCGCGGATTTGATCATGAGTCCGGAACTCCGAGCCAGCCTGTACGCCTTCGATTTGACCCGGAAGCGGGCTAGGAAGCCTGCTGGTGCACCAGACACCTGGCTTGCCCGTCCGGTCACCAAGGTAGGCATCGTCGGCGCCGGCTTGATGGCCAGTCAGTTGGCGGTGCTCTTCCTCCGACGGCTCCAGGTGCCCGTGGTGATCTCTGATCTTGATCAGGAAAAGGTCGACAAGGGGCTTGGCTCGGTCCACGCTGAGATCGGCCGGCTCTTCGATAAGGGGCGGTTGAACTCCGACGGTGTGAATCGACTTCGGGCCCTCGTCTCTGGGACCACGGATCTCGCCGATTTCGCCGATTGCGACTTGGTGATCGAGGCTGTCTTTGAGGAATTGGCGATCAAGAAATCGGTGTTTGCGGACCTGGAGAAGCACGTCTCCCCGACGTGTGTGCTGGCAACTAACACGTCCTCCCTCTCGGTCTCGGCGATGGCTGCGGATCTGGAGCATTCCGAGCGGCTCGTTGGCTTTCACTTCTTCAACCCCGTCGCCGTGTTGCCCCTGGTGGAAGTCGTACGTTCAGAGGCCACCGACGATGAAACTCTGGCGACGGTCCT